>NZ_JBICXM010000004.1:246659-426422 GCF_043200235.1 Streptomyces sp. NPDC048441 | reverse complement strand
TGGGTGGCTGGAACCGATCGGTTCCAGCCACCCCGGCGTTCTGCGTTCGCCCGTGAGCCCTCGGGAGACCACAAAGGCCCCCGGAGCCCCAGGACACGCCAGAGGGCCCGCAGCGCGTCGCTGCGGGCCCTCTGAGCGGCTGTGGAGCCTTTGTGGAGCCGGTCTTACGCCTCGTCGCGGCGCAGACCCGGCTTCAGGTCCTTGAATCGGCCGAGAAGGCCGTTCACGAAGGACGGCGACTCGTCCGTGGAGAACTCCTTGGCGAGCTGCACAGCCTCGTCGAGGACCACGGCGTCCGGCGTCTCGTCGACCCAGACCAGCTCATAGGCACCGAGCCGCAGGATGTTGCGGTCGACGACCGGCATCCTGTCCAGTGTCCACCCGACGGCGTACTGCGAGATCAACTCGTCGATGTGGCGCGCGTGGTTCGCGTACCCCTCGACCAGCTCCATCGTGAACTCGCTCACCGGCGGCTGCCGGGTATCGGTCCGCGAGTGGCGCACCCAGTCCGCGAGGACCGTCACTACGTCCGCGCCACGCTGGTCGGCCTCGAAAAGGATCTGGAAGGCGCGCTTGCGGGCCGTATTACGAGCAGCCACGGTTAGCTGTTCACCCGGCCGAGGTAGCCGCTGTCACGGGTGTCGACCTTGATCTTCTCGCCGGTGGTGATGAAGAGCGGCACGTTGATCTGGTGGCCGGTCTCCAGCGTCGCGGGCTTGGTGCCGCCGGTGGAGCGGTCGCCCTGGACGCCGGGCTCGGTCTCCTGGATGACCAGCTCGACGGCGGCGGGCAGCTCGACGAAGAGGACTTCGCCCTCGTGCTGCGCGACCGAGGCCGTGAAGCCCTCGATCAGGAAGTTGGCGGCGTCACCGACGGACTTGCGGTCGACGTGCAGCTGGTCGTACGTCTCCATGTCCATGAAGACGAAGTAGTCGCCGTCCATGTAGGAGAACTGCATGTCGCGCTTGTCGATCGTGGCCGTCTCGACCTTGACGCCGGCGTTGAAGGTCTTGTCGACCACCTTGCCGGACATCACGTTCTTGAGCTTGGTGCGCACAAAGGCAGGGCCCTTGCCGGGCTTGACGTGCTGGAACTCGACGACGGACCAGAGCTGGCCCCCGTCGAGCTTGAGCACCAGGCCGTTCTTGAGGTCGTTCGTGGAAGCCACGGTTGCGGAATCTCCTGGACTGACGTGGACGACCCCGGCGCACGCGCACAGCTCGAAGCTAGAGCGCGAGCAGTTCCTTGGTCGTGATGGTGAGTAGCTCGGGTCCGCCGTCCGCCTCGGGGCGCACGACGAGCGTGTCATCGATCCGGACACCACCCCGCCCCGGGAGGTGAACCCCCGGTTCGACGGTGACCGGCACGCAAGCGTCCAGTTTACCCATGGCCGCGGGCGCCAGCTGCGGGTCCTCGTCGATTTCGAGCCCCACCCCGTGTCCCATCAGCGGAGGAAGGCCGTCCGCATACCCCGCGGAGTCCAGTACGTGGCGTGCCGCGCGGTCGATGTCACGGTAGGCGGCGCCCGGAGCGAGAGCCTCCCTGCCCGCCCGCTGAGCGGCGAAGACGAGGTCGTACAACTCGATCTGCCAGTCCGCGGGAGACGTACCGATGACGAACGTACGCCCGATCTCGCAACGATAACCGCGATAGCTGGCGCCCAGGCACACGGAGAGGAAATCTCCTTCCTCCACCCGCCGGTCCGACGGCCGGTGGGCACCCCGCCCGGAATTCGGTCCGGTGCCGACGGAGGTGGCGAAGGCGGGCCCGTCCGCTCCGTGATCCACGAGCCTGCGCTCCAGTTCAAGAGCGAGATGACGTTCCGTGCGCCCCACCAGAATCGACTCGAGCAGCTCGCCGAGCGCCTGGTCGGCGATCTCGGAGCCGATCCGCAGACAGGAGATCTCCTCCTCGTCCTTGACGAGCCGCAACTGCTCGACCGCTCCGCCGAGATCCGCGAGGCGCAGCCGCGGCGCGACGGACCCGATCGCGCGATGCCGGGCGACGGTCAGGTGATGCTCCTCGACCGCGAGCGAATCGGCGCCCTGCAAGGCCGCCAGATCGGCCCCCGCGACGGCGGGATCACCACCGGCCCCGTCCAGGAGCTGCACCCGCAGCGCCTCATCGGGCCGGCCATCGCCCTGCTCGTCACCGAGCGGCCCACGGCACAGCAACTGGTCTTCGCCCCTGCCCAGGAGCAGCACGGCGCCCCGGGGCGCCGCTCCCGCGAGATACCGCACGTTGGCCGGACGGGACACCAACGCCGACGCGCTGCCGCCCGCGGTACAACGCTCCCTCAGCCGCTCACGGCGGGCCGCGTACACCTCTGACATGGGACGAGCCTATGAGCGCGGGACCGACGCCGCCCGGTCAGCGCGTCCGACCGGGCGGCGTCGCACCTCTTACCACTGCGGCGGGCTCGCGATGGAGCGGGCGAGGACGTCGTCGAGGACCCGTGCCGTGGCGGGAACGTCCAGTTGGGAGTTGTCGATGATGGGCAGGCCCGAGCCGTACCAGCCGGCCATACGGCCGTGGATGCGGGCCACTTCCTCGTCCGTGAGGCGGCGGTTGCCCCTGCGCTCCGCGTTGCGCTCCAGGACGATCTCCAGGCCGGGCAGCAGGACCACCGGCAGGAGGCCTGGGCCCACGTGGCGCTTCCAGCCGCCGAGGCCGACGACCGGGCGGTCGGGGAAGACCGCGTCGTCGAGGACGCACGAGATGCCGTTGGCGAGGAAGTTCCGTGCGGCGAAGCCGCAGGTGCGGCGGGCCAGGCGGTACTGCGCTTCCGAGTGGTCGTTCCAGCCCGACTGGGGGTCGGCGAAGCCCGAGCGCACCCATTCGCGTACGTCATCGAGGCTGATGTGGGCCGTCGGTACGCGACGGTGCTCCGCCCAGAACTTGGCGACGCTCGTCTTGCCCGCGCCCGCCGGGCCGATCAGGAGGACGGCGAGCGTGGTGCCACCGGTGTCCGCACGGGCCGTGCCGAGCGGCGGGCTCGGCATGGCGACGGGGCCGCCGGGCGGCAGTTGGATATGGCCCGTCGTGTCCGGGGTCGGGGGCACAGGGGCGCCGGTGGCGTTGAGGTGGTGCGGGACCGCACCCTGCTGTGGGGCCGCACCCTGGTGCGGGGCAGTGCCCTGGTGCGGGGCAGTGCCGGGTGGGTGCGGGGCGCCGGCGAAGCCTGGCGCGGGAAGCGGTGCGCCGCCCGGCGCTCCACCCTGCGGCGGACCGCTCGGGTGATGTGCGGCCGGGGACCAGCCGGTGGCCGGTCCGTGCCCCGGCTGATGGGGCGGCGGCAGCGGAGACCCCACTGCGTGCTGCATCCGGTGCCACTCCGTCTCGTGCGACTGACGCTGGTCGGGCGGCGGCCGGGGCCACCCGTTACCGAACGGTACCGTCCCCGGCCGACGTTGTGTGAACGGCCGGGGAGGCGGCTAGGTGCCCGTGGCTTGTTCTGGTGTGCCGATGCGCGGCTGCTCGAGCGCTACTTCGCCACTTCGCCGTACGCGGCGAGCAGCACCGCCGGGTCGGGGCCCTCCAGGACGGTCGGCTTGCCGAGGCCGTCGAGGACGATGAAGCGCAGCAGGTCACCGCGGGACTTCTTGTCGACCTTCATGGTCTCCAGGAGCTTGGGCCACTGGTCGTAGCGGTAGCTCAGGGGCAGGCCCACCGACTCCAGGACGGCGCGGTGCCGGTCGGCGGTCGCGTCGTCCAGACGCCCGGCGAGGCGGCCGAGTTCGGCCGCGAAGGCCATGCCCACGGAGACCGCGGCGCCGTGCCTCCACTTGTAGCGCTCGTTCTTCTCGATGGCGTGGGCGAGGGTGTGGCCGTAGTTGAGGATCTCGCGCAGGCCCGACTCCTTGAGGTCGCCGGAGACGACCTCGGCCTTGACCTTGATGGAGCGCTCGATCAGCTCGGCCGTGTGCGGGCCCTGCGGGCTGCGCGCCGCCTGCGGGTCCTCCTCGATGAGTTCGAGGATCGCCGGGTCGGCGATGAAACCGGCCTTGATGATCTCCGCGAGGCCCGACACGAAGTCGTTGACCGGCAGCGAGTCGAGCGCGGCCAGGTCGCACAGGACGCCCGTGGGCGGGTGGAAGGAGCCCACCAGGTTCTTGCCCTCGGCGGTGTTGATGCCGGTCTTCCCGCCGACCGCGGCGTCCACCATGCCGAGCACGGTGGTCGGCACGGCGATCCAGCGGACCCCGCGCAGCCAGGTCGCGGCCACGAATCCGGCGAGGTCCGTGGTGGCTCCGCCGCCGACACCGATGATGATGTCGCTGCGGGTGAAGCCGGACTGGCCGAGAGCCTTCCAGCAGTACGCGGCGACCTCGGCGGTCTTGGCCTCCTCGGCGTTCGGCACCTGGATGGCGACGACCTCGAAGCCCTGGCCCGCCAGGTCCTCACGCAGCGCGTCGCCGGTGTCGGCGAGCGCCTCCGGGTGGATGATCGCGACGCGCTTGGTGCGCTCACCGATCAGTCCTGGCAGCTCACCCAGGAGCTGGCGTCCGACGAGAACCTCGTACGGTTCGGTGCCCGCGGTGCCGCCGACCTGGATGCGGGTGGGCGCCTGCCCCGTGCTCTCCGTCATGCTTCCTTCAACTCCAGTGCGTCGAGGACCGCTTGGGCGACCTCTTCGGGGGTGCGGTCGTCGGTGGCGACGACGGCGCGGGCGACTTCGGCGTAGAGGTGGCGGCGGGCGTCCATCAGTTCGCGCCACTGCTTGCGCGGGTTGACCGCGAGCAGTGGGCGCGCGACGTTCAGGCCGGTGCGCTTGACCGCCTCTTCGACGTCCATCGAGAGGTAGACGACGGGGTGCGGGGCGAGGAGCGCGCGGGTCGACTCGTCGAGGATCGAGCCCCCGCCGAGAGCGAGGATCCCCTCGTGCTCGGCAAGCGCCGTACGCACAGCCTCCCGCTCGAGGTCACGGAAGTGCGGCTCACCCTCGTCCACGAAGATGTCCGCGATCTCCCGCCCCTGTGCGGCCACGATGTCGGCGTCGGTGTCCCGGTAGACGGTGCCGAGGCGCTCGGCGAGCAGCGCGCCCACCGTCGACTTGCCCACGCCCATCGGCCCGACCAGAACGATCTGCGGGCCGGTCACCGGATCTGCAGGTTGTCGAGGTACGAGGTCACGTTCCGCCGGGTCTCGGGCACGCTGTCGCCGCCGAACTTCTCGGCGACGGCGTCGGCCAGGGTCAGCGCGACCATCGCCTCGGCCACGATTCCCGCGGCCGGGACCGCACACACGTCGGAGCGCTGGTGGTGGGCCTTGGTGGCCTCACCGGTGGCGACGTCGATGGTGGCGAGCGCGCGCGGCACGGTCGCGATGGGCTTCATCGCGGCACGCACACGCAGCAGTTCACCGGTGGTCAGACCGCCCTCGGTGCCGCCGGAACGGCCCGATGTGCGCCTGATGCCGTCCTCGGTGGAGACGATCTCGTCGTGCGCCTTGGAGCCCGGCACCCGCGCGAGGTCGAAGCCGTCGCCGACCTCGACGCCCTTGATGGCCTGGATGCCCATGAGCGCGGCGGCCAGCCGCGCGTCGAGCCGCCGGTCCCAGTGCACGTGCGAGCCGAGGCCCACGGGCACCCCGTACGCGAGGACCTCGACCACGCCACCGAGGGTGTCGCCGTCTTTGTGGGCCTGGTCGATCTCGGCGACCATCGCCTTGCTCGCGTCCGCGTCCAGGCAGCGCACCGGGTCGGCGTCGAGCTTCTCGACATCGGCCGGGGTGGGGTAGACGCCGTAGGGCGCCTTCGCCGCCGCCAGCTCGGTGACGTGGCTGACGATCTCGATCCCGGCCGTCTCCTTCAGGTACGAGCGGGCCACCGCGCCGAGCGCGACGCGGGCCGCGGTCTCGCGGGCGGAGGCGCGCTCCAGGATCGGCCTGGCCTCGTCGAAGCCGTACTTCTGCATCCCCGCGAGGTCCGCGTGGCCGGGCCGGGGGCGGGTCAGCGGGGCGTTGCGGGCCAGGTCGGCGAGGATCTCGGGGTCGACCGGGTCGGCCGACATGACCTGCTCCCACTTGGGCCACTCGGTGTTGCCCACCATGATCGCGATCGGCGAGCCCATGGTCAGACCGTGCCGGACGCCGCCGAGGAAGGTGACCTCGTCACGCTCGAACTTCATCCGCGCGCCGCGCCCATAACCCAGACGCCGCCGGGCCAGATGGTCCGCGACCATCTCCGTGGTGATCGGCACGCCGGCGGGAAGACCCTCCAGCGTCGCGACAAGTGCGGGTCCGTGGGACTCTCCCGCGGTCAGCCAACGCAACCTGCTCAACGGTGCTCCTCATGCTCGCGCCTGGAACTGCGATGGCGCGACCGGGTGCGCGGCCCGAGCCCGCCATCCCTGATCCTCCCACGCCGGGCCACAGGACCCGGCGCCAGGTCCACCAGCCGGACGGCCCCGGTCACCCGGCCGCCTTGCCGGCCGCGCTCCTGCGCTTGCGTCTGATGCTCCAAGCGGTGACGACGATCGCGGCGATGGCCCCGAGGGCCGTCAACTGCATCCAGCCGGGCATGAATCTGAACGGCAGGACCCGGATGAAGGCCTCGAACAGATCTCCCTTGCCCGAGGCCAGAGGCACCCCGGACATAACACTCGGCGCAGCCATGACAACGCACTCTCCCGTAGTTGATCAAGAACGGAGTCGAGCCTAACGCCCTTCGAGCGCGCGTTCCCCGGCTTTCCGCATCGCGCCGAGCGGTGCAGGAGTACGCCCCGTCATCTGCTCGACCTGCAGCACCGCCTGGTGCACCAGCAGGTCGAGACCGCTGACGACCGCCCCGCCGTACGCCGACCAGCGGGCCGCGAGAGCGGTGGGCCAGGGGTCGTAGAGCACGTCGAAGAGGGTCGTGGGCCGCTCGGGCACGGCCGCCGACAGAGCATCGGTCGCGCCTGCCGGGGTCGTGGCGATCACCAGGGGCGCGCTCAGCGCCTCCTTGGCGTCCGCCCAGTCCGCCGTCCGCACCTCGACGTCGAGCCGCTGGCCCCACTCCCGCATCTCCGCGGCTCGGGCCTCGCTGCGTACGTACGCGACGACCTCCCCCGTACAGATCCGCGCGAGCGCGGCGAGCGCGGACGACGCGGTGGCGCCCGCGCCGAGGATCGCGGCCGACTCGACCTCCTCGATACCGCGTTCACGCAGGGCCGCGACCATGCCGGGGATGTCGGTGTTGTCGCCGACACGGCGGCCGTCGTCCGTGAGGACGACGGTGTTGACGGCCTCCACTGAAGCGGCGGTCTCACTGATCTCATCGAGCAGCGGGATCACCGCACGCTTGAGCGGCATCGTCAGCGAGAGCCCGGCCCAGTCGGGGCCGAGGTCCGCCAGAAAGCCGGGCAGCGCGGCCTCGTCGACATCGAAGAGGTCGTACGTCCAGTCGATCAGGCCCAGCTCCCCGTATGCGGCGCGGTGCAGCACCGGGGAGAGCGAGTGGGCGATGGGGGAACCGAGAACTGCCGCCCGGCGATTCTGCCCGCTCATTATCCGTCGTTTTCCTTCAGGTTTTCCTCGTACTTCTTACGGTTCCGGTTCTGCTCTTCGTTGGTCTCGGCGAAGAGCGTCTGATCCTCGCTGACCGAGACGAAGTAGTACCAATTCCCCTTGGCAGGATTCATCGCCGACTTCAGCGCCACATCACCCGGGTTGCTGATCGGGCCGGGGGGCAGGCCCTTGATCTTGTACGTGTTGTACGGGTCGTTGAGCTTACGGAGATCGTCGACCGATCCCGTCGCCAGCTTGGACTCGCCCCTGAGGTAATTCACCGTCGAGTCGAAGTCCAGAAGACCGTAGGTTTCGGTGTTGTTCGGCTTGAGGCGGTTGTAGACGACCCTCGCGACCTTCACGAAGTCGTGCTTGTACTTGCCCTCCACCTGGACCAGGCTCGCCACGGTGAGCACCTGGAGCGGATCCTTCAGGTTCAGCTCCTTGGCCTTCGCCTCGAGCCCCAACTCGTCGTACTTCTCGGTGGCTTGGGCGACCATCTTCTTGAGGACGTCCTCGGGCTTCTGGCCCTTCGCGACGGGATAGCTGGAGGGGTAGAGGAAGCCTTCCAGCGGGTCCTTGACGTCCTTGCTCATGTTCGTCATCGCCCAGTCAGGAAGTCCGAGAGTCTTCCATTTCTTCTCGGCGATGCCCTTGGTGGTGCCCTTGTCGAGCTTCAGACGCGTATCGATCTGCGCGTATACCCACGAGTTGCGCCTACCCTCGGGAATGATGAGGTTATTGCGGCTCTTCGGGCTGAGCATCAGCTCGACGGCACTCTGTGCCGACATTTCCTTCTTCATGACGTAGATGCCCGGCTGAATGAAATCGCCCTTGGGGTTCTGCGCCTGCGCGGAGACAAAAGCGTCCACGCTCTTGACGACCCCGGCCTCCTTCAGTTTCTGCCCGATCACATAGCCACCGGAATCCTTCGGGATTTCCACGGTGGCGGTTCCGGTTCCCTCGCCCGCGTAATCGGGCGACGTGCCGAATCGGTCCTGGTAGAACTGGTAGCCGAAATAGCCGACCCCGCCGAGCCCGCCGGCGAACACCAGCGTGACGACCAGGCAGGCGCAGCCACTGCGGCGCTTCTTCGGCTTCTTGCCGCCACGGCCGCCGCGACGGTCCCCGCGGCCACCACGGCGCCCCGGCTCGTCGTCGTCGTACTCGTCGTCATCGTCGTCAGCGCCCGAGAAGAAGGCGTGCTCACCCTGGTCCGGGCCCGGATCCCAGTCCTGCTTCGGCTCAGGGGCGGGACGGCGGCGGCCTGGCGGCTCCGGCGGGGGGTACGCGTCGGGAGTGCCGTAGTAGTCCGGGCTCTCCGCGCCGTAAGCACCCTGCTGGTGGCCATAGGGGTCCGACGGGTCGGCGGCGTGCGGGACATGGCCGTGCTGACCGGTGTCCCAGCCGCCGTTGTACTGGTCCGGGCCTCCGTTGTACTGCTGCTCCGGACCACCGTTGTACTGCTGCTCCGGACCGCCGTTGTACTGCTGTTCGGGGCCGCCGTTGTACTGCTGCTGACCGGCGTGCCCGCCGTACTGCTGACCGTAGGCCTGCTGCTGGCCCGTGTTCCAGTCGTCGTACTGGGACTGCTGCTGAGGGTGCTGCGGCTGCTGAGGGTGGTACTGCCCCTGGCCGCCGTAGGGGGACGGGCCGCTCGCGGCCTGCTGTCCTCCCCATCCGCCGTCCCCGTACAACGGGTCCTCGGGATGCCACGGTTCGGAGCCTGGGCCCCGGCCATACTCAGTCATCGATCCCCTACAAGCCGCGAGGCGGGGCTACCGACTGGATAGGAGGGCAACCGTTCCGCCTCTTGATGCTGTGCGGCAGCTGTTCGAACACCGCCGCATCGCGCGGAACGTTACCGTATCGCGATCAGATGACCACTTCGACGCCCTCGCCCGGAGCTTTACCTGACGCCCGTTCGGACTCCAGGGCCTGCTGAAGGATGATGACGGCCGCCGCCTGATCGATGACAGACCTGCCCTTTTTGGACTTCACGCCCGAGGCGCGCAGCCCCTGACTGGCCGTCACTGTGGTCATCCTCTCGTCCACGAGCCGCACCGAAATGGGGGCGACCAAGCGGGCGAGGTCCTGTGTGAACGCGCGGACCTTGGCGGCCGCCGGGCCCTCGCCCCCGTTCAGGGAGCGAGGGAGACCGACGACGATCTCGATCGGTTCGTACTCGTCGACGAGCTGCTTCAACCGCCGCTGGGCGGCCGGGACATCGCGTCCGGGCACCGTCTCCACCGGAGTGGCGAGGATCCCGTCGGGGTCGCACGACGCGACCCCGATCCGGGCGTCACCGACGTCGATCGCGAGGCGACGGCCGCGGCGCATCCCCCCTGCGGAGTCGGAGTCCGACATCAGGCCGTCTCGGTGACGAGGCGCTCGACGGCGGCCATGGCGTCGCCGATGGCCGCGGCGTTCTGGCCGCCGCCCTGGGCGACATCCGGCTTGCCGCCGCCACCGCCACCGAGGGTCTTGGCGGCCGTACGGACGAGGTCGCCTGCCTTGAGGCCGCGCTCGCGGGCGGCTTCGTTCGTGGCGATGACCGTCAGCGGGCGGCCGCCCGCCGTGGTGAAGAGAGCCACGACGGCCGGGCGGTCGCCCTGGATGCGGCCGCGTACGTCGAGGACAAGCCTGCGCAGGTCGTCGGCGCCCGTGCCGTCCGGCACCTGACCGGTGACGAGGGCGACGCCGCGTACGTCCTTGGCGGATTCGACAAGACCGGCGGCGGCCGCAAGGACCTTCTCCGCGCGGAACTTCTCGATCTCCTTCTCGGCGTCCTTCAGCTTGCCGAGCATGGCGGAGACCTTCTCGGGCAGCTCATCGGAACGGCCCTTGACCAGCTCCTGGAGCTGGGCGACGACCGTGTGCTCCTTGGCCAGGAAGTTGTAGGCGTCGACGCCTACCAGGGCCTCGATACGGCGCACACCGGAGCCGATGGAGGACTCGCCGAGCAGCTTCACAAGGCCCAGCTGGGCGGTGTTGTGGACGTGCGTGCCGCCGCACAGCTCCTTGGAGAAGTCTCCAATGGTGACGACACGGACGCGCTCGCCGTACTTCTCGCCGAACTCGGCGATGGCGCCCTGCTTCTTGGCCTCGTCGATCGACATGACCTCGGCCTGCACATCGAGTTCATGGGCGAGGACTTCGTTGATCTTCTGCTCTACGTCCGTCATGACCGCCGTGGGCACGGCCGACGGGGAGCCGAAGTCGAAGCGGAAGCGGCCCGGCTGGTTCTCGGAACCGGCCTGGGCGGCCGTCGGGCCCAGAGCGTCGCGCAGCGCCTGGTGCGTGAGGTGCGTGGCGGAGTGGGCGCGGGCGATGGCACGACGGCGGTGCACGTCGATCGAGGCCCAGACCTGGTCGCCGACGGTGATCTCGCCGACCTGGACGACACCCTTGTGCACGTGCACGCCGGGGACCGGCTTCTGCACATCGCGGATCTCGACGACGGCGCCGCTGTCGAGCCGGATCCGGCCGGAGTCGGCGATCTGGCCGCCGCCCTCGGCATAGAAGGGGGTGCGGTCCAGGACGACCTCGACCTCGTCGCCCTCGCGGGCGGCCGGGGACGAGACTCCGTTGACCAGGAGACCGACGATCGCGGCCTCGTTCTCGGTGAGGGTGTAGCCGGTGAAGTCCGTGGTTCCCGAGGCGTCGACGATCTCGCGGTAGGCGCCGAGGTTCGCGTGGCCGGTCTTCTTGGCCTGGGCGTCGGCCTTGGCGCGCTCCCGCTGCTCCTTCATCAGGCGCCGGAAGCCGGCCTCGTCCACGGAGAGGCCCTGTTCGGCGGCCATCTCCAGGGTGAGGTCGATCGGGAAGCCCCAGGTGTCGTGGAGCAGGAACGCCTTGTCGCCGGAGAGGACCTTGCCGCCGCCGGCCTTGGTCTCCGTGACGGCGGTGTCGAGGATGTTCGTGCCGCCCTTGAGGGCCTTGAGGAAGGCGGCCTCTTCGGCGAGGGCAACGGTCTCGATGCGCTTACGGTCGGTCTTGAGCTCGGGGTACTGCTCGCCCATCGACTTGATGACCGTGTCGACGAGCTCCAGGGCGACCGGGCCGGTGGCGCCCATCAGCCGCATGTTGCGGATGGCGCGGCGCATGATGCGGCGCAGGACGTAGCCGCGGCCTTCGTTGCCCGGCGTGACGCCGTCGCCGATGAGCATCACGGACGTACGCATGTGGTCGGCGACCACGCGCAGGGAGACGTCCGAGCCCTGCTCGGCGCCGTACCGCACGCCGGTCAGCTCGGTGGCCTTGTCCATGACGACGCGCAGGGTGTCGGTCTCGTACATGTTCTGTACGCCCTGGAGGATCATGGCGAGGCGCTCGAGGCCGAGGCCCGTGTCGATGTTCTGGCTGGGCAGATCGCCGAGGATCTCGAAGTCCTCCTTCGAGGTGCCCTCGCCGCGCTCGTACTGCATGAAGACCAGGTTCCAGATCTCCACGTAGCGCTCGTCGTTGACGGCGGGGCCGCCCTCGACGCCGAACTCGGGGCCGCGGTCGTAGTTGATCTCGGAGCAGGGGCCGCAGGGTCCGGGGACGCCCATGGACCAGTAGTTGTCCTTCTTGCCCAGGCGCTGGATGCGCTCGGCGGGGACGCCCACCTTCTCGCGCCAGATGGTCTCGGCCTCGTCGTCGTCGAGGTAGACCGTCACCCAGAGGCGCTCGGGGTCGAGGCCGAAGCCGCCGTCCGCCACGGAGCTGGTGAGCAGCTCCCAGGCGTACTTGATGGCGCCTTCCTTGAAGTAGTCACCGAAGGAGAAGTTGCCGCACATCTGGAAGAACGTGCCGTGCCGCGTGGTCTTGCCGACCTCTTCGATGTCCGGCGTACGCACGCACTTCTGCACGCTCGTGGCGCGCGAGAACGGCGGCTTGACCTCACCCAGGAAGTAGGGCTTGAAGGGCACCATGCCCGCGGGGACGAGGAGCAGAGTCGGGTCGTCCGCGATGAGCGACGCCGAAGGGACGACGGTGTGACCGCGCTCCTCGAAGAAGCTCAGCCAGCGGCGACGAATTTCAGCCGACTCCATCAGTGGTCCTCATTCCGGTTGTACGAGTACTTCGACTTCGAGAGGTACTTGCCCTGCTTGTGCTTGTCGGTCTTACTGCTCTTGCTGGTCTTGCCGTTCTCGATGGCCACGACGACCGTGCGCTGCCCGGGGAGTTCGGGGTCGACCGGGGCTTCGAGGCCGAGGGCCTCGCCCAGTTCGGCCTCGCGCTGGGCCATTCCGTCGCGGACGTCGAGAGCGAAGTCCTTGAGCTTGTGACCTGCCTCGAGCGCCTTGTTCGCGGCCTGCGCCGCGAGGCTCTCGGGGGTCAGCTGCTTGATCTTGCGATTGACTTTGGTGGTGGCCCACACACCGGCAGCGGCGCCCGCGGTGAACCAGAACGTACGGCGGAACATCGCTGCGTCAGTCCTTCTTCCGCTTGCCCCGCCGCCGCGCGGAGGGGACCGTGCGCCCCACGATCACGGTACGTCGGGAGGGTGCCTGGGGCACATTGTTTGTTTCGGGTGCTGCCTTGCGGCCCAGGGCCCTGCGCACCCCGTAGCCGAACGCCGCGACCTTGACGAGGGGCCCGCCGAAGGTGGAGGCCACCGTCGTGGAGAGCGCCGACGCGTTCGACGTGACTTCCTGGACGTCCGACGCGATGGAGTCGACCCGGTCGATCTGGGTCTGCGCCGAGCGCACCGCGGTGGAGGCGTCCGCGAGGAGCGGGACGGCCTGCTCGGTCACTTCCGCGACGAGCTTGGTGGTCGCCCTGAGCGTCTGCGCCAGCCTCACCAGCACCACGGCCAGGAAGGAGACCAGGATCGCCCAGAAGACGGCCACCAGAATCCCGGCCACCTCTCCACCGGACACTGTGCACCGCTCCCTGAATATCGGCCCTGAACATCGAAAAGTCGTCCTCCGACCCTATCGCGCCGTGGCGAAGGGTCCGTACCGCATTACCGCGCGCGATCAAGGGAGTTGCCAGAAGTGATTGTACGGAGTGCTTATGGATGAGTACGCTCCGTATCTCATGCGACGCGATCAGGGCACCGGTAGCGGTCGGCACGACTCCCCCGCCCGCCCGCCGAGACCCGGCAACCTCCCCCTGGAGCTCAACGCCTTCGTGGGGCGCGGTGCCGAACTCACTGATCTGTCCGCCGCGTTGGCCGCCGGACGCCTGATCACGGTGACCGGTGTCGGGGGCGTCGGGAAGTCGCGCCTCGCCCTTCGGGCCGCCGCCCGTGACCAGCCGTACGACGGTGCCTGGCTGGTGGAGCTGGCCGCCGTACGGGATCCGGACCTGGTCGAGCACGCGGTCGCCGAAGCGCTGCGACTTACGGACCACACGCCACGGGCACCGCGCCAGGTCCTGCTCGACCATCTCGCGGAGCGGGAAGTCCTGCTCGTCATCGACGGGTTCGAGCACCTGGTGGACGCGTGTGCCTCCCTGGTGCGGGATCTGCTGCACCGCTCCCCCGGCCTCCGGGTCCTCGCCGTGGGCCGCAGGCCGCTGGACACCGGCGGCGAGCGGATCCTCCCGCTCGCGCCGCTGCCCACGCCCGACGCCGCCGCGCTCTTCGCCGACCGGGCGGCGTCCGGCCTGCCGGGCTTCACCCTCGACGAGGAGAATGAGTCCGACGTGGCGGAGCTGTGCCGCCGCCTGGACGGGATCCCGCTGGCGGTGGAGCTGGCGGCGGGGCGGCTGCGGGCCCTCTCACCGGCGCAGCTGCTCGACCGGCTCGACGACCGTTTCGGACTGCTCACGGGGACCCGTCGCGATGTGCCGCCGCGGCATCAGACCCTGCGTACGGCCATCGGCTGGAGCCATGAGCTGTGCACGGCGGGCGAACGCCTTCTGTGGTCCCGGCTCTCGATGTTCTGCGGTCCTTTCGACCTGGAGGCCGCCGAGTACATCTGTTCCGGGAACGGGCTGCACGCCGACGACGTGCTCGACGTACTCGGTGAGCTGCTCGCGCAGTCCGTGGTGACCCGCGAGGACGGGCCGACGGGCGTCCGCTACCGGATGCTCGACACGGTCAGGGCGTACGGCGCCGACTGGCTCGAGGCGACGGGCGACGCGGCCCGGATGCGGCGGCGCCACCGCGACTGGTACATGGGGCTCGCCACCCACTGCGAGCTCGACTGGTTCTCACCGCGCCAGGCGCGGGTCGCGGAGCTCATCGACTGTGAACTACCCAATTTGCGGGGCGCGTTGGAGTACTGCCTGACCGAGCCCGACGAGGCACATCTGGGCCAGTATCTGGCGGGCAGCCTGTGGTTCTACTGGGTCGGCTGCGGGCGGCTCGCGGAGGGACGGCACTGGCTCGACCGCGCTCTGGACCTGGACGGCGACCACGACGACTCCCGCCTGAAGGCGCTCTGGGTGCTCGGCTACGTCGCGGTCCTTCAGGGCGACACGGTCGCCGCGCTCGCCGCGCTGCAAGAGTGCAAGGACGAGGCGGAACGTACCGGCAGCGCCATCGCGGGCGCTTACGCCGTGCACCGCATCGGCTGCCTCGCACTGCTGAACGACGACATGCCGCGTGCCGAGACCCTGCTGCGCTCGGCACTCGACCAGTACCGCGAGATCGGCGAGCTCAACAGCAATGTCCTGATGGGCCAGGTCGAACTGGCGATGGCGCTCGCCTTCCGTGGCGAACTCGCCGACGCGGTCGAGCTCTGCGAGGACGTACGTCAGGTCTGCGAGGACCACGGCGAGCGCTGGACTCTCGCGTACGCCCTCTATGTCCTCGGCTACGCGGCCTGGACACACGGCGACGCGGCGAGCGCCCGTGAGCTGGTCATGCGGTGCCTGTCTCTGGACCACGCCTTCCACGACCTGCTCGGCACGGTGCTCGCGATCGAGCTGCTCGCGCTGTTCACCGCGGCGGACGGCGACCCGGCCGAGGCCGCGGTCCTTCAGGGCATCGCGTCCCGCATCTGGCCGTCGGTGGGCCTGCCGCTGTTCGGCTCCGCGCACTTCGGCGGGCCGCATGCGCTGTGCGAGTCGCAGGCCAGGGAGCAGCTGGGCGACGCGCGCTACGAGGAGTGCCTGGCCGCCGGTGCTCGCCTCGATCCGGACACGGCGGTGTCCCGGGCCCTGCGCACGGACACCCGGAGCAACGCAAAAACCCGCCGCCTGCCCCACCACGAAGGGAGGGCGGGCGACGGGCTGAAGCAGGGAGAGCTACGTCCGGGTCAGCGGGCGTAGTACTCGACGACGAGCTGCTCGTCGCAGATCACGGGGATCTCCTTGCGGTTCGGGTCACGGTCCAGACGGAAGGCCAGGGCCTTCAGGTTCACCTGGAGGTAACGCGGGATCTCGCCGTCGGGGGCGAAGCCACCCTCACGCGAAACCACGAACAGCGGCTTCTCGCGGCTGCGCTCGCGGACCATCACGACGTCGTCGGGACGGACGCGGAACGACGGCTTGTCGACCTTGCCGCCGTTGACCTCGATGTGGCCGTGGCTGACCATCTGACGGGCCTGGTAGATCGTGCGGGCGATGCCCGAACGAAGGATCAGGGCGTCGAGACGGCGCTCGAGCTCGATGACCAGGGCCTCGCCGGTCTTGCCTTCGGCCTTCTTGGCGCGGTCGTAGGCACGGGCCATCTGCTTCTCGCTGATGTCGTACTGCGCGCGCAGACGCTGCTTCTCGAGCAGACGGACCTTGTAGTCCGAGTTCTGCTTGCGCCCACGGCCGTGCTCGCCCGGCGGGTAGGGGCGGGCCTCGAAGTACTTGACGGCCTTCGGGGTCAGCGCGATGCCGAGGGCACGCGACTTCTTGACCTTGGGGCGGGACTGGTTCGGCATGAACCAACCTCTCTGTTCAATGTGAAATCGGCTTCACCAGGGTTAGGGGAGGTCGCAATCCGCAGCCTGGGAAACCCATCGGATCCGGTGGTGCTGGATCCGGCGGGCAGCCGCTCCCTGGTCTGGGCACTATGTGCAGCACGCGAGTGGCCCACCGACCGCTTCCCGGAGTACGAGATGGTGGTGGGCTGCCCGCGACACCTTCGACGGTGCGCGACGCTCCTGGAGGTCCCTGGACGGTGAGGTCCGGGGGCTCCGGCTGGATGTCCCGTTCTGGTGGCGCCCGGTACGAGACCGGACACGGGACGCAGCACTTCGGGCAAGTGTACCGGGTGGTGGGGGGTGCCTCAGCCACAGGTGGCGGGGCGGCCCTGGAGTCCCCGCGGGGCTAATCGCCCTTGAGGCGCTCGCGGACTCGCTCGACCACGTCCGCATACCGTGCCTCGGCGCCGTAGCGCGTCGGTTCGTAGTAACGCTTGGCGGCCACCGCGTCCGGTGCGTACTGCTGGGCCGCGATCGCGCCCGGCACGTCGTGCGGATACACATACCCCTGGGCGTGGCCGAGCTTGGCCGCTCCCTTGTAGTGCCCGTCGCGCAGGTGCGGCGGGACGGGGCCCGCGAGTCCCGCGCGGACGTCGGCCTGGGCGGACTGGATGGCCATGGTGGCGGCGTTCGACTTCGGGGCCAGGGCCAGGGCGATCGTCGCGTGGCTGAGGGTGAGCGCGGCCTCCGGGAAGCCGATCATGGCGACGGCCTGGGCGGCGGCGACCGCCGTGGGCAGCGCTGTCGGGTCGGCGAGGCCGATGTCCTCGCTCGCGGAGATCATCAGACGCCGTGCGATGAAGCGGGGGTCCTCGCCCGCCTCGATCATCCGGGCCAGATAGTGCAGGGCCGCGTCCACGTCCGAGCCGCGGATGGACTTGATGAGGGCGCTCGCGACGTCGTAGTGCTGGTCGCCGTCACGGTCGTACTTCACGGCCGCGCGGTCGACCGACTCCTCCAGGCTCTGGAGGGTGATCTCCTTCTCGCCCTTGGCGAGGGCCGAGCCCGCGCCCGCCTCAAGCGCGGTGAGCGCACGCCGGGCGTCGCCGCCCGAGATCCGCAGGAGATGCGCCTCGGTGTCTTCGGGCAGCTCGACCGCGCCGCCCAGGCCCCGCTCCTCGGTGAGCGCCCGGCGCAGCAGGCCGCGCAGGTCGTCGTCCGTGAGCGGTTCGAGCGTGAGGAGGAGGGAGCGGGAGAGGAGCGGGGAGATGATCGAGAAGTACGGGTTCTCGGTCGTCGCCGCGATCAGCGTCACCCAGCGGTTCTCGACGGCCGGGAGGAGGGAGTCCTGCTGGGCCTTGCTGAAGCGGTGGATCTCGTCCAGGAAGAGGACGGTCTCCTTGCCGTGGCCGCCCAAGGCTCTGCGCGCCCCTTCGATGACTGCGCGGACTTCCTTCACCCCTGCGGTGATCGCGGAGAGCTCCACGAAGCGCTTGTTCGTGGCCTTCGAGACCACGTACGCAAGGGTCGTCTTGCCGATGCCCGGCGGCCCCCACAGAAACACCGACGACGGTCCCGCAGGCCCGCCACCGCCTTCGCCGACCAGCCTGCGCAAGGGCGAGCCCTGCTTCAGCAGATGCTGCTGGCCGACTACTTCTTCGAGGGTGCGCGGGCGCATCCGGACGGCCAGGGGACTTGTCGAAGGGTCCTTCTCCTGGCGGTCCTCGGCAGCTGCGGTGAACAGGTCGGGCTCCACGGTTCGAACCCTACGTCAGCCCACTGACAACGCCGCCGGAGCCTCCGGCGGCCTTGTCAGCTGGTCCAGAAGTCCCACCAGCGCGTGAGGATCAACATGCCGATGATGCCGACGTGCAGCACCGGGAGCACCCACGTGAATTCGCTGAAGAACGTACGCAGCCAGGAGGGTGCGGGCAGCAGGCCGTTACGCACATTGAACGACGTCACGTACCAGAACATGATGATCGTGGCGACCCAGGCCAGGCAGCACCACAGGCACAGCGAGTTGATCTCGTAGAGCGACTGGTACTGCAGCCAGGTGCAGAAGCCGACCCCGAAGAGCGTGCCCGCGTTCAGCGTCAGCCAGTACCAGCGCGGGAAGCGCGCACTGCCCAGCAGGCTCATGCCGACGCAGATCACGACCGCGTACGCGGCGATGCCCAGCATCGGATTCGGGAACCCGAAAGCCGACGCCTGCTCGCTCTTCATGATGTTGCCGCACGAAACCACAGGGTTGAGGCTGCACCCCGGAGTGAAGTCCGGGTCCTCAAGGAGCTTGAACTTGTCAAGCGTGATGACCCACGCCGCGAGCAGACCCGCCGCACCCGTGATCACCAGGAGCAGGGCGAAGGCGCGGCTTCCACCGACGTTGCGTGGCGCGTCCGGGTCCGTTCCCCCGTGCTCGTGATCGTGCTCGGAGGGGCGGCTGCTTGCCGGGGTCGTCTTGCTCATCACGCCGTTCCGTCGCTTGTGGTGGCCTGCGGGCACGGACATTGTGCCGCACGCGCGCGGGTGCCCACCGTTCGTTGGACATAAGGAGGTACGCACGGAGGGCCCCAGGCGTTCGATTCACCGGGGCCCTCCGTCGTTGCTCAGTGGCTAGCCGACCGGCTCGGCCAGCTTGCCCTTCAGGACCTCCACGAGTGCGTCCACCGCGACAGCGTCCTGCTCACCGGACTCCATGTCCTTGAGCTGGACGACACCTTCGGCGAGGTCACGCTCACCGGCGACGACCGTGAACCGCGCGCCGGAGCGGTTGGCGTTCTTCATGGCGCCCTTGAGCCCCTTCCCGCCGTACGAGAAGTCGGCGGCGATCCCCGCTCTGCGCAGCTCCGTCACCTTGGAGAACAGGACCCGCCGCGCCTCGTCGCCGAGCGGCACAGCGAACACGCTGGTCGCCGACGGCAGTTCGAGCTCCACGCCCTCCGCCTCCAGGGCGAGGACCGTGCGGTCGACACCGAGTGCCCAGCCGACGGACGGCAGCGAGGGGCCGCCGATCATCTCGGACAGGCCGTCGTAGCGACCGCCGCCGCCCACCGCGGACTGCGAGCCGAGGCCGTCGTGGACGAACTCGAAGGTCGTGCGGGTGTAGTAGTCGAGGCCGCGGACCAGCTTCGGGTCGTCCTCGTACACGACGCCTTCCGACGTCAGGAGCTCACGCACCTGCTTGTGGTACGCCTGGCACGCGTCGCACAGGTAGTCGCGCAGCATCGGGGCGCCGACCAGCTGCTTCTGGACGTCGTCGCGCTTGTCGTCCAGGACCCGCAGCGGGTTGATGTCGATACGTCGACGTGTCTCCTCGTCCAGGTCGAGCCCGCGCAGGAAGTCCTGCAGCGCGGCGCGGTAGACGGGGCGGCACTCCTTGTCGCCGAGCGAGTTCAGCAGGATGCGGAACTGCCTCAGCCCCAGGGCGCGGTACGCCTGGTCGGCGAGGATGATCAACTCGGCGTCGAGGGCCGGGTCCTCCGCGCCGATGGCCTCCGCGCCGACCTGCGAGAAGTGCCTGTAGCGGCCCTTCTGCGGGCGCTCGTAGCGGTAGTACGAGCCGGAGTACCAGAGCTTGACCGGGAGGTTGCCCGCCTTGTGCAGGTTGGCCTCCAGGGCCGCACGCAGCACGGACGCGGTGCCTTCGGGGCGCAGGGCGAGCTGGTCGCCGCCCTTGGTCTCGAAGGCGTACATCTCCTTGGAGACGATGTCGGTGGACTCGCCGACGCCGCGTGAGAACAGCTCGACGTTCTCGAAGCCGGGCGTCTCTACGTAGCCGTACCCGGAGTTCCGCAGCGGGGTCGCGATCGCCTCGCGCACCGCCAGGTATTTCGCGGAATCGGGCGGGAGCAGGTCATAGGTGCCCTTGGGGGCCTTGAAGGTGCTCACGGGTTTTCTCTCGTCACATTCCTCGTCGGGGAGCGTCATCGGCTCCCTGGCCGGCGGCCACCTGGCGCAGATACGGGTTGGTGGCGCGCTCACGGCCGATGGTCGTGTGCTCGTTGTGCCCTGGCAGGACCACGGTCGAGTCGTCGAGCGGCAGGCACACGCGTGCCAGCGACTCGAGGATGTCGGGCTGCGATCCGCCCGGGAGGTCGGTGCGTCCGATGGAGCCGGCGAAGAGCAGGTCGCCCGAGAAGAACACCGAGGGGACCTCGGCGGACTCGGGGAGCTGGAAGGTCACCGACCCCTTCGTATGCCCCGGCGCGTGCGCGACGGAGAAGTCGAGACCGGCCAGCTTCAACTGCGCGCCGTCGCCGAGCTCCTTGACGTCGGAGGGCTCCCCCACGGTCAGCTCACCCATCAGCTGCGCGCCGAAGGAGCGGCCTATGGCCTTCTCCGGGTCGCTCATCATGTACCGGTCGGCGGGGTGGATCCAGGCGGGCACGTCATGCGCTCCGCAGACCGGGACGACCGAGGCGACATGGTCGATGTGGCCATGGGTGAGGATCACCGCGACGGGCTTGAGCCGATGCTTCTCGAGTGCGTCCTCGACTCCCTCGGTGGCCTGATGGCCCGGGTCGATGATCACGCACTCCTCGCCTGCGGCGGGGGCGACCAAGTAGCAGTTGGTGCCCCAGGCCCCGGCGGGAAACCCGGCAATGAGCACGATCGTCCTTCGTTCGTCGTCCGGCGGAGGTGACCGCGCGGGATCGCGGCAGATCAGAGCCTACCGGCGCTCCCGATTCCACAGCTAACCCATATACGGTACGGGGCACACAGAAGCGGTCACCCACGCAGAGGAGAGAGAACCCGGTGGTCAGCAACGATCAGCGGCGGCGTCAGCTCGCCCGGGAGAAGTTCTTGCGGCAGCAGCAGCGCCGGGAGTCCGCGCGACGCAGGGCGCGGATGCGCAACGCGGTGATCGCATCGGCGCTCGCGGTGGTGGTGGCCGGCGGCGCGGTGTCGTACGCGGCGGGCGCCTTCGACGACGACGGCAAGCCGAAGGACGAAGCGAACGCGAACCCCACCACCAAGGCGGATCCCTGCGAGAAGCCCGCGAGCGGCAAGGTGAAGCCGCTCAGCTTCAAGAAGGAACCGGCGCTCACGATCGACAAGTCGGCGGACTACGCGATGAAGCTGGGCACCACCTGCGGCGACATCGACCTCGCCCTGTGGGCGGCGAAGGCCCCGCACACGGTCAACTCCTTCAACTTCCTGGTGAACAAGGGCTACCTCGATCACACGAAGTGCCACCGGCTCGTCTCGGGCGGCATCTTCGTCCTCCAGTGCGGCGACCCGAAGGGCACCGGCCAGGGCGGCCCCGGCTACTCGATCCCGGACGAGAACCTCAAGGACAAGAACCTGAAGGGGAACGTGTATCCGGCGGGTACGGTCGCGATGGCCAACCAGTACGACGCCCAGAAGAAGAAGGGCCGGGACACCGGAGGCAGCCAGTTCTTCCTGGTCTATCAGGACAGTCAGCTGCCGCCCGACTACACACCGTTCGGGACCATTTCCGATTCCGGGATGAAGGTGCTCAAGAAGATTGCCGCCGCCGGCGAGAGCACCGGGAAGGGCGAGGGCGCCCCGAACGCGACGGTCGTCATCAACAAGGCGACCGTGTCGAAATCCTGAGCGTCAGCAGGCAAACTTCGGACGTGCGGGATGCGGACAGCCGCCCCGCCGGTCGCCTATGTTGGCGGTGACGAAACTGTGGACGATGCCGGGGGCCCCGAGGCCCTGCGCAGGCATCATGTGGAGGAGGCGCTGTGAGCAGCGACCCGTGGGGCCGCGTCGACGAGACGGGGACCGTGTACGTGCGCAAGGCCGACGGCAGCGAGCGGGAGGTCGGTTCCTGGAAAGCGGGATCTCCTGACGAGGCCCTTGCCTACTTCGAGCGCAAGTACGACGGTCTGGTCGTCGAGATCGGACTTCTCGAGCGCCGGGTGAAGACGACCGACCTGTCGGCCAAGGACGCCAATACCGCCATCGAGCACCTGCGCCAGCAGGTGGACGAGGCGCACGCGGTGGGCGATCTGGACGCCCTGAGCAAGCGTCTCGACAAGCTCGTCGAGACGGTCGACGCGCGCCGTGAAGAGCGCAAGGTCGAGAAGGCCAAGCAGTCGGACGAGGCGAGGCACGCCAAGGACGCGCTGGTCGTCGAGGCCGAGGAGCTCGCCCAGAGCGAGCAGTGGCGGGCGGCAGGCGAGCGGCTTCGCGCCCTTGTGGACACCTGGAAGGGGCTGCCGCGCCTCGACCGCAAGTCGGACGACGAGTTGTGGCACCGCTTCTCTCATGCCCGTTCGGCGTTCTCCAAGCGTCGCAAGGCCCACTTCGCCTCGCTGGACGCCCAGCGCGAAGAGGCCCGTAAGACGAAGGAGAAGCTGGTCGGCGAGGCCGAGGCCCTTTCCGGATCGGCCGACTGGGGTCCGACGGCCGCGCGTTACCGCGATCTGATGACCGAGTGGAAGGCCGCGGGCCGCGCCCAGCGCGAGCACGAGGACGACCTGTGGAACCGCTTCCGCGGCGCCCAGGACGTGTTCTTCGCGGCGCGCAGCGCGGTCTTCGCGGAGCGGGACGCCGAACAGACGGAGAACCTGAAGCTGAAGGAGGAGCTGGCCGAGGAGGCCGAGAAGCTCGTCCCGGTGAAGGACCTCAAGACGGCACGTGCGGCCTTCCGTACGCTCAACGAGCGCTGGGAGGCCATCGGACACGTCCCGCGTGACGCACGGCCGAAGGTCGAGGGCCGGATGCACGCGGTGGAGCGGGCCTTGCAGGACTCCGAGGAGGCCGAGTGGCGCCGGACGAACCCTGAGGCACGGGCTCGGGCCGAGGGCCTGACCGGTCAGCTGCAGGCTGCTGTCGACAAGCTCGTCGGTCAGATCGACAAGGCGCGCTCGGCGGGCAACGACGCCAAGGCGGACAAGCTCCAGCGGGAGCTCGACGGCCGTCAGGCGTTGCTGGACCAGGCGTTGAAGGGTCTGCACGAGTTCGGCGGCTGAGTAGTTTTCCGTTCGCTACGTAGAGGGGCTCCCGTACATCGTGTACGGGAGCCCCTCTACGTAGTGGCCCGGTTCAGGGCCTCCGCGCCGACGTCACCCGGTAGACGTCATAGACACCCTCAACTCCCCTGACCGCCTTGAGCACATGGCCCAGGTGCTTGGGGTCGCCCATCTCGAAGGTGAAGCGTGAGGTGGCGACCCGGTCGCGGGAGGTCTGGACGGCCGCGGACAGGATGTTCACGTGCTGGTCCGAGAGGATGCGCGTGACGTCCGAGAGCAGGCGCGAACGGTCCAGGGCCTCGACCTGGATGGCGACCAGGAAGACCGAGGACTGGGTGGGCGCCCACTCGACCTCGAGGATGCGCTCGGGCTCACGGGAGAGCGAGTCCACGTTCACGCAGTCGCTGCGGTGAACCGATACGCCGCTGCCGCGCGTGACGAAGCCGATGATCGGGTCACCGGGGACCGGCGTACAGCAGCGGGCCAGCTTGACCCACACGTCGTCGACGCCCTTGACGACGACACCGGGGTCGGCATTGGCACGGCGCTTGCTGCGGCTGCGCGAGGGCGGTGTGCTCTCGGCGATGTCCTCGTTGGCGGCCTCCTCGCCGCCGAGCGCCTGGACGAGCTTCTGTACGACGGACTGCGCGGTGACATGGCCTTCGCCGATCGCCGCGTACAGCGAGGAGATGTCGGGGTAGCGCATCTCGTGGGCGAGCGTGACGAGCGAGTCGCCCGTCAGGATCCGCTGGATCGGCAGGTTCTGCTTGCGCATGGCGCGCGCGATGGCGTCCTTGCCCTGCTCGATGGCCTCGTCGCGGCGCTCCTTGGAGAACCACGCACGGATCTTGTTGCGCGCCCGCGGTGACTTGACGAAACCGAGCCAGTCGCGGGACGGGCCCGCACCGGCCGCCTTGGAGGTGAAGACCTCCACCAAGTCGCCGTTGTCCAGGGTCGATTCGAGCGGTACGAGCCGTCCGTTGACCCTCGCTCCTATGGTGCGGTGGCCGACCTCGGTGTGGACCGCGTACGAGAAGTCGACCGGGGTCGCGCCCGCCGGGAGCGCTATGACGTCGCCCTTCGGCGTGAAGACGAAGACCTCGTTGCGCGACAGGTCGAAGCGGAGGGACTCGAGGAACTCGCTCGGGTCCTCGGTCTCCTTCTGCCAGTCGAGGAGCTGGCGCAGCCACGCCATGTCGTTGAGGTGGTCGTCCTTGCCACCGGCCTTCCTCGGCACGTCCGTACGCACCTTGGAGGCGCCGGCGGACGGCTCCTGCTTGTACTTCCAGTGCGCGGCGATGCCGTACTCGGCGCGGCGGTGCATGTCGAACGTACGGATCTGGAGCTCGACGGGCTTGCCGTTGGGGCCGATCACCGTCGTGTGCAGCGACTGGTACATGTTGAACTTGGGCATCGCGATGTAGTCCTTGAACCGGCCGGGGACCGGATTCCATCGCGCGTGGACCGTGCCGAGCGCCGCATAGCAGTCGCGGACCGTGTCGACGAGGACGCGGATGCCCACCAGGTCGTAGATCTCGGCGAAGTCGCGGCCTCGCACGATCATCTTCTGGTAGACGCTGTAGTAGTGCTTCGGGCGCCCGGTGACGGTGGCCTTGATGCGGGCGGCGCGCAGGTCGGCCTGGACCTCGTCGGTCACTATGGCCAGGTACTCGTCACGCTTGGGGGCGCGCTCGGCGACCAGGCGCACGATCTCGTCGTACATCTTGGGGTAGAGGATCGCGAAGGCGAGGTCCTCCAGCTCCCACTTGATCGTGTTCATGCCCAGGCGGTGGGCCAGGGGCGCGTAGATCTCAAGGGTCTCGCGGGCCTTCTTCTCCTGCTTCTCCCGCTTGAGATAACGCATCGTGCGCATGTTGTGCAGGCGGTCGGCGAGCTTGATGACCAGGACACGGGGGTCCTTGGCCATCGCGACGACCATCTTGCGTACGGTCTCGGCCTGTGCGGCCTCGCCGAACTTGACCTTGTCGAGCTTGGTGACGCCGTCGACCAGGAGGGCGACCTGGTCGCCGAAGTCGCGCTTGAGGGTGTCGAGGCCGTACTCGGTGTCCTCGACGGTGTCGTGCAGGAGCCCCGCCATCAGGGTGGCCGGGTCCATGCCGAGCTCGGCGAGGATGGTCGTCACGGCGAGGGGGTGCGTGATGTACGGGTCGCCGCTCTTGCGCTTCTGGCCGCGGTGCCAGCGCTCGGCGACCTGGTAGGCGCGCTCGATCTGGCGCAGCGTCGACGTCTCGATCTTGGGGTCGTTGCTGCGCACGATCCGCAGCAGCGGCTCGAGGACCGGGTTGTACGGATTGGAGCGCTGGACGCCGAGGCGTGCCAGGCGGGCGCGTACGCGGTTGGAGGAGCCGGAGCGCTCGTTCTTCGCCGCGGTGGGGCGGGGCGCGGGGGTGGTGCTTCCGGCGCGGGCCTCGGTGGGGGGCTTGGGGCGCGAGGCATCCGGACTCGACGGATCCGGGCGGGACGGTTCGGCGGCGGCCGGCTTGTCGCGCTTGGCGCTGTCGCCGGGCGTGCTCGGGGCGGGCTTGCCGCTGGGGGGCGTGCTCTCCTGCTTCGCCGGCGTCGCACCCTTGGCGGGTGTCGAACCAGTGGCCGGCGTCGCACCCTTGGCGGGCGCAGGAGTGGGCGCCGCCGCGCGAGCGGCCTGCTCTGCGGCCTTGGCGGCGGTGAGTGCCTTGGACTCGTCTGGCAAGAGGCGCTCCCTGTACGGATCCGGGTCCCCGGTCAGGCCCCGAAGAGCCCATGGTATCGATCCTGGACCTTCGGCTCGCCCTCGGCTTGTGAGACGGCCCACTACGGGAGAAACGCCTGAGGTCTCCACACCATGATCCCGCTGTCTGTGCACGGGGAACACCTGAGGCGGGCACCGGATTCCTCCGGGCCCGCCTCGGGGTGTGCGTGCGTGACTACTGAGACCGCTCAGACCGTGAGCAGGGCGTCCAGCGGGGCGCCCTGCAGAGCCGTCTCCAGCTTGGCGCGGCCCCCGAGGAAGCCGAGCTCCATCAGGACCGCCACACCGGCGACCTGAGCGCCCGCACGGCGGATGAGCCGCAGCGACGCCTCGGCGGTGCCGCCGGTCGCCAGGACGTCGTCGATGACCATGACGCGGTCGTCGGCGGCGAGGTCCTCGGCGTGCACCTCGATCTCCGCGCTGCCGTACTCCAGGTCGTACGACTGGCTGAGCGTCGCTCCGGGGAGCTTGCCCGCCTTGCGTACGGGAATGAAGCCGAGCCCGGCGCGGAGGGCGACCGGGGCGCCCAGGATGAAGCCGCGGGCCTCCAGGCCGACGACCTTCGTGGCGCCGTGCCGCACCGCGAGGTCCGCGAGGGCCTCGGTCAGCGCGGCGAAGGCCTCCGGGTCCGCCAGGAGCGGGGTGATGTCCTTGAACATCACCCCGGGCTCCGGGTAGTCCGGGACGTCCCGAATGCGGCTGAGCAGCAGCTCCGTCGTGACGGCGAGCTCGGTCATCGGCGCTTCCCCGAAGGACGGCCACGGCCCCGGCCCCGCGAGGCCGGCTGCGTGCGCGGGCCGACGACGCCCGCGGGGGCGGCGTCCTCCGGCATGTCGTCCCGCGACTCCTCGTCACCCTGCTCCGCGCTCTCCGCGGACTCGCCCTTGGCCGCGGCAGCGGCACGCTTGGCGAGGACGCGCTTCTTGAGCGCCTTCATCTGCGGCTCGGTCTCCTTGAGATCGGCGACGAGCGGCGTGGCGATGAAGATCGAGGAGTACGCACCGGCCGCGAGGCCGACGAACAGCGAGAGCGAGATGTCGTTGAGCATCCCCGCACCGAGGAAGCCGCCGCCGATGAAGAGCAGTCCGGCGACCGGCAGGAGCGCGACGACCGTGGTGTTGATCGAGCGCACCAGGGTGCTGTTGATGCTGCGGTTGGCCACTTCGCTGTACGTCCACCGGGTCTGCTTGGCGAGGTCCTTCGACTGCTCCTTCAAACTGTCGAAGACCACGACGGTGTCGTAGAGCGAATAACCGAGAATCGTCAGCAGACCGATGATCGTGCCCTGGGTGACCTCGAAGCCCACCAGGGCGTACACACCGACGGTGATCGTGATGTCGTGGATCAGGGCGACGAGGGCGGCTACCGCCATCCGCCACTCGAAGGCGATCGCCAGATAGATCACCACGAGAACCATGAAGATGATCAGGCCTGTCCAGGCCTTCTTGCTGATCTGCTCACCCCAACTGGGGCCCACGAGGTCGGCGTTGATGGAGTCGGCCTTGAGGCCCATGTCCTTGGCCAGATCCGCCTTGATCTGGTCGGACTTGGCGGTGTCCACGCCCGCGACCTGGATCCGCAGGCCGCCGGAGCCGAGCTCCTGGACGACCGCGTCGTGGCCGGAGGCCTTCTCCGCGTACCCCTCGGCCTTGGCGACCGAGACGCTGGTCTTGGGGGTGCTGAAGACAGCACCGCCCTCGAACTCGATGCCCATGTTCAGGCCGCGCACCGCGAGGCCGACGATGGCCGTGATGGTGATCAGGATCGAGACGCCGTACCAGATCTTGCGCTTGCCGACGAAGTCATAGCCGACCTCGCCGCGGTAGAGCCTGGCGCCGAGATTGCCGAGCTTCGACATCTCACGCCTCCTTCGGGTCGACAGGGCCAGCGGACGAACCAGTGGCACGGCGGGTGCGGCGCAGCGGGGGCTTGGCGCCGAGCCGCTTCGGGTCGAGGCCGGACCACTTGTGGCCGTTCGCAAAGAACTTCTTGCGCGCCATGAGCGTCATCAGCGGCTTCGTGAAGAAGAAGACCACGACGACGTCCAGCAGCGTGGTCAGGCCGAGAGTGAACGCGAAGCCCTGGACCTTGCCGACCGTCACGATGAAGAGCACCGCGGCGGCGAGGAACGACACGAAGTCGGAGACCAGGATGGTGCGCCGGGCACGCGGCCAGGCACGCTCGACGGCGGGCCGCAGCGTCCGTCCCTCTCTGACCTCGTCCCTGATGCGTTCGAAGAACACGATGAACGAGTCCGCCGTGATGCCGATCGCAACGATCGCACCACACACCGCGGGCAGGTTCAGGGTGAAGCTGATGGCCGGGCCGAGCAGCGTCATCAGGGTGTACGTCAGAGCGCCCGAGACCAGGAGGCTCGCGATGGCGATGAGCGAGAGGCCGCGGTAGTAGGCCACCAGATAGATGATGACGAGCGCGAGGCCGATGGCGCCCGCGATCAGACCCGCGTGCAGCTGCTCGCCGCCGAGCGCCGGGCTGACGGTGGTGACGCTCTGCTCGTGGAAGGTGAGCGGCAGCGCGCCGTACGACAGGATGTTGGCGAGGTCCTGGGCCGAGTCCTGGGTGAAGCTGCCGGAGATCTCGGCGTTCGAGTTCAGCGTCGTGTTGACGCTGGGGGCCGAGGCCACCTCGCCGTCGAGGACGATGGCGAACTGGTTCATCGGCGACTGCTGCTGCGAGAGCTTGCTGGTCGTCTTGGAGAACTTCTTCGAGCCGCCGCCCGTGAACTCCATGTTGACGACCCAGGCGCCGCTCTGCTGGTTGATCGTGGCCTTGGCGTCGTCGACGTCCTTGCCGTTCAGCTCGGCCGGGCCGAGTACGTACTTCTCCCACTGGCCCGCGTTGTTCTTGCCACAGGCCACGGTCTGCTCGGACGGCTTGATGCCGTCACCCACCTTGCCGCGCTGTGCCTTGTCGGTGCAGTCGAGCTCGGTGAACTTCTTCTGCAGCGCCGCGGTGGCCGGGTCGGCGGACGGGGTGGGGGTCGGTGCCGCCTTGTCCTTGTCGCTGCCCTTGTCCGAGGACTTGGGGGACGGGGTGGCGTCGGCCTTCAGACCGTCGGTGACGGCGCGGCCCTGGGGGCTGGGGGAGCCGGTGGCGGCCGGGGGCGTTGTCGCCTTGTCGGCGCCCTTCTCGGTCGCCTTGTCCTTCGCCTTGCCGGACGAGCTGGCGGACGGCTTGGGGGTGGGCTCACCGCTGGCCACCGTCAGGACGGGGCGGAAGTAGAGCTGAGCGGTCGTGCCGACCTGCTCGCGCGCCTGCTTCTCGTTCGTGCCCTTGGGGATGTTGACGATGATGTTGTCGGCGCCCTGGGTTTGCACCTCGGCCTCGGACACACCCAGACCATTGACGCGGTTGTTGATGATGCTGACCGCGGTGTTCATGTTGGTCGGGTTGATCGCGTTCTTCTGGCCGGGCTCGTTCTTCGCCTGGAGCGTGATGCTCGTGCCGCCGGCGAGGTCGATGCCGAGGCGGGGCGTGGAGTGCCCGGAAAGGAACATCCCTCCGGTGAGCGCCACGAGGGCGATCAGGATGAAGACCAAAGAGCGGCCCGGCTTGCCCGGGGCGCTCTGCCTTCGGCCCTTCTTAGGTGCTGCCACCTTCTCGTTCTCCCTGTCCAACCGCCCGTCGTCCCGTGCACTGCCCCGTCACTGAGCGGGGAGTTCCCAGGTGGGCGGCCATGAAATGGTGTCGAGCCCCGTCACGAAACCCACGCACTGCGGGGGCCGTGGCAGCGCGAGCGGCGCGCCCCACGGGCCCCGGTCGTGGTTACTTCGCGCCGGACTCGCCGTCGGTCTTCTTCGGCTCGGCGTCCTCGGCCTCGGGGGCGCTGTCGGTCGCGGTGTCCGTGTCCGCGTCCTTCTTGCCGAGGTCGATGGGCGAGTCGTCGGAAGCGTCGGCGGCGGGCTCGTCGGTCTCGGTCAGGGAGGAGGCGTCGTCCGGGACGACGGGGGCGTCGTCGGACTTCAGGTCGATGGCCGTGCCGTGAACGATGCGGTTGTACTCCTCGTCCTCGAGAACGGCGCCGATGGAGTTCTTCGCGTAGAACGCGTGCACGCCCGGAGCCACCTCAAGGAGGACCGCGTCGTCGTGAACCTCCTTGACGGTGGCGTACATCCCCCCGATCGTGCGGATGCCGGTGCCGGGCTGCATCTCATTGCGCATCTCTGCGGCCGCCCGCTGCTTCTTCTTGGCGGACCGGGTCATCAGGAACATGGCCCCGATGAGCACGATGAACGGGAGGAGGGTCACGATATTCACGGGACGGAGTTTCCTTCGCATGACCGCGCGGATAAGCGGCCTGATGGACGGGGGTGGGCGCGCCGCCCGCAAGGGCGGCATCGGCGGAGTCTAGGCGAGTCCGCACCTAACGAACAACGCTCAGCATGGCACCGCAGTTCCTGACCGTGCGACTACGCGCGCCGTCACGCCCCGAACAGGTCCCCTTGTCCGATTCCGCCCGCCTGCCGCGGGGGGACGAGGCCGAGATGCGCCCATGCCGCGGGCGTCCCGACCCGGCCGCGCGGGGTGCGCGCGAGCAGTCCCTCCCGTACGAGGAAGGGCTCGGCCACCTCTTCGACCGTCTCGCGCTCCTCCCCCACGGCGACGGCGAGCGTCGAGAGGCCGACGGGTCCGCCGCCGAAGAGCTTGAGCAGTGCCTCGAGGACCGCGCGGTCGAGGCGGTCGAGGCCGCGGTCGTCCACTTCGTAGACCTTGAGGGCAGCGCCCGCGATGTCCTTGTTGATCTCTCCATCGGCCTTGACCTGTGCGTAGTCCCGCACGCGCCGCAGCAGACGGTTGGCGATACGGGGCGTGCCGCGCGAGCGGCCCGCGATCTCGGCGGCGCCGGCGGGATCGATCGCCACGTCGAGGAGCTGCGCTGAGCGGTGGATCACGCGCTCCAGTTCGGCGGGTTCGTAGAACTCCATGTGCGCGGTGAAGCCGAAGCGGTCGCGCAGCGGCGGCGGGAGCAGGCCCGCGCGGGTGGTGGCGCCGACCAGGGTGAAGGGCGGCAGTTCCAGCGGGATGGCGGTGGCACCGGGCCCCTTGCCGACGATCACGTCGACGCGGAAGTCCTCCATCGCCATGTAGAGCATCTCTTCGGCGGGCCGGGACATGCGGTGGATCTCGTCGAGGAAGAGGACCTCTCCCTCCTGGAGGGAGGAGAGGATCGCGGCGAGGTCGCCCGCGTGCTGGATGGCGGGGCCGCTCGTGATGCGGATCGGGGCGCCCATCTCGGCCGCGATGATCATCGAGAGGGTGGTCTTGCCGAGGCCGGGGGCACCGGAGAGCAGGACGTGATCGGCGGTGGCGCCGCGCGCGCGGGCCGCGCGCAGGACGAGGTCGAGCTGCTCACGGACCTTCTCCTGGCCGATGAACTCGTCCAGGTCCTTGGGGCGAAGGGCGGCCTCGACCGCCTGGTCCTCGCCGTCGGCGACAGAGTCCACCAGCCGCTCCGCGGCGGGCCCCACGAGCCGCTCGGTCGCGCCTGCCGGGGCAGTCGCGTCGTCGGTCGTCTCGTCCCAGTTCATGAGCTTGCCTCGCGATGCGGTTCTGGTGGTCAGGAGCTAGCGGGTGCGGTTCAGCGTCTGCAGGGCCGCCTTGAGGAGCTGGCCCACCTGGGGCTTCTCGCTCGCCTCGGCCTGCGGGGTGACGGCGGCGACCGCTTCGTCGGCCTCGCGCGTCGCGTACCCGAGGCCGATGAGCGCGGCGTGCAGCTGGTCGCTCCAGCCGGCGGTGACGGGGGTGCCGATCGCGGGGCCGCCGGTGCCGAGGGGCTCGCCGAGGCGGTCCCTGTACTCGAGGAGGAGCTTCTGGGCACCCTTCTTGCCGATGCCGGGGACCGCGGTGAGTGCCTTCTCGTCGCTGGTGGCGACCGCGCGGCGCAGCGCGTCGGGGCTGTGCACGGCGAGCATCGCCTGCGCGAGGCGCGGTCCGACGCCGCTCGCGGTCTGCAGGAGCTCGAAGGTCTGACGCTCGTCGTCGTCCGCGAAGCCGTACAGGGTCAGTGAGTCCTCGCGGACGACGAGGGAGGTGGCGAGTTTCGCCGGCTGGCCGATACGGAGCGTGGAGAGCGTGTTCGGCGTGCACTGAATGGCCATGCCGACGCCGCCGACCTCGACCACCGCGGTATCGGGGGCGAGCGCGGCTACGGGGCCGCTGACGAAGGCGATCATGCGGTACGGCCTTTCGATGCGTGCAGGGCTGCTGCCTGCTGGAGACGGTTCTGGGCGACGGCCTGCTGGAGGCGGTTCTGCGCGGGGGCGCGCCAGATGTGGCAGATGGCGAGGGCGAGGGCATCCGCAGCGTCGGCGGGCTTGGGCGGTGCGTCGAGCCGCAGGAGCCGGGTGACCATCGCCCCGACCTGTGCCTTGTCGGCGCGGCCGCTGCCGGTGACGGCGGCCTTGACCTCGCTGGGCGTGTGCAGGGCGACGGGGATGCCGCGACGCGACGCGCAGAGCATGGCCACGGCGCTTGCCTGGGCCGTGCCCATCACCGTACGCACGTTGTGCTGGCTGAACACCCGCTCCACGGCGAGGACTTCGGGCTTGTGCTCGTCGAGCCACTGCTCGATGCCCTCCTCGATGGCGACCAGGCGCAGGCCGAGCTCGGCGTCGGCGGGCGTGCGGACAACGCCGACCGCGCGCATGGTCAGCGGGCGTCCGGCGACTCCGTCGACGACCCCCACACCGCACCGGGTCAGACCCGGGTCCACACCCAGCACGCGCACGAGTACCCCCACTTCTTCGCTCACCTGTTTGTGCAGGCTATCGGCTCGCACTGACAACGCGACGGGCCGACAGGGGGCGTGTCCCCTGTCGGCCCGTCAGCGAAAGCCGTCGCACGGCCGGTCCGGTGCCCGGCTCAGGCGTCGACCTTCTCCATGACCTCGTCGCTCACGTCGAAGTTGGCGAAGACGTTCTGCACGTCGTCGCTGTCCTCGAGCGCGTCGATCAGCTTGAAGATCTTCCGAGCGCCGTCCTCGTCGAGCTCGACCTGCATGGTCGGGACGAAGTTGGCGTCGGCCGAGTCATAGTCGATGCCGGCCGCCTGGAGGGCGGTGCGGACCGCGACCAGGTCGGTGGCCTCGCTGAGCACCTCGAAGGACTCACCCAGGTCGTTGACCTCTTCGGCACCCGCGTCGAGGACCGCGCCCAGGACGTCGTCCTCGGAGAGCTCGCCCTCGCCCTTGGAGACGATCACGACGCCCTTGCGGTGGAAGAGGTACGAGACGGAGCCCGGGTCGGCCATGTTGCCGCCGTTGCGCGTCATGGCGACGCGGACGTCCGACGCGGCGCGGTTGCGGTTGTCGGTGAGGCACTCGATGAGCACCGCGACGCCGTTCGGGCCGTAGCCCTCGTACATGATCGTCTCGTACTCGGCGCCACCGGCTTCGAGACCGGCACCGCGCTTGACCGCGGAGTCGATGTTCTTGTTCGGGACCGAGCTCTTCTTGGCCTTCTGGATGGCGTCGAAGAGGGTCGGGTTCCCGGACAGGTCGGCGCCGCCCGTGCGGGCCGCGACCTCGATGTTCTTGATCATCTTCGCGAAGAGCTTGCCGCGCTTGGCGTCAATCACGGCCTTCTTGTGCTTCGTCGTAGCCCATTTAGAGTGGCCGGACATCTGCCTGTCTCCTTCGCGTAACCCAACCAGTACGAACGCCCCCGGTCTCAAGGGCCCGGGAGGTACCCGAGATCCTACAAGGATCCCGCCGCCGCGTTCCCCCGCACCATCCCGACGAACAGCTCGTGCACGCGGTGGTCGCCCGTCAGCTCGGGGTGGAACGACGTGGCGAGCGCGTTGCCCTGACGTACGGCGACGATGTGCCCCTCGTGCTCGGCGAGCACCTCGACGCGGGCGCCGACCGATTCGACCCAGGGGGCACGGATGAAGACGCCCTCCACCGGGGCCCCTTCGATGCCGGCGATGTCGACGGCCGCCTCGAAGGACTCGTTCTGTCGCCCGAAGGCGTTACGGCGCACGATCATGTCGATGCCGCCGAACGTCTCCTGCTCCGAACGCGGATCGAGGATCTTGTCGGCGAGCATGATCATGCCCGCGCAGGTGCCGTAGACCGGCATACCGGCGCGCACGCGCGCGCGCAGAGGCTCCAACAGGCCGAAAAGGGCGGCCAGTTTGGAGATGGTGGTGGACTCACCGCCCGGGATAACCAGGCCGTCCACCTCGGCGAGCTCTTCGGGGCGCCTGACCGGCCTGGCCACGGCGTCCGCCGAGGCCAGGGCGATCAAGTGCTCCTGTACGTCGCCCTGGAGTGCCAGGACGCCGACCACAGGGGTGTCGTTCATCTACGTAGCGCCTTACCAGCCGCGGTTGGCGTAGCGCTCGGCCTCGGGGAGGGTGTCGCAGTTGATGCCGACCATGGCCTCGCCGAGGTTGCGGGACGCGTCCGCGATGATCTTGGGGTCGTCGTAGAAGGTGGTGGCCTTCACGATGGCGGCGGCGCGCGCGGCCGGGTCGCCCGACTTGAAGATGCCGGAGCCGACGAAGACGCCCTCGGCACCGAGCTGACGCATCAGGGCGGCGTCTGCGGGGGTGGCGACGCCACCGGCCGAGAAGAGGACCACCGGCAGCTTGCCGAGCTCGGAGACCTCCTTGACGAGCTCGTACGGGGCACGCAGGTCCTTGGCGGCGGCGTACAGCTCGTTGTTGTCGAAGCCGCGCAGCTTGGCGATCTCGTTCTTGATCTGGCGCAGGTGACGCACGGCCTCGACGACGTTGCCGGTGCCGGCCTCGCCCTTGGAGCGGATCATGGCCGCGCCCTCGGCGATGCGGCGCAGAGCCTCGCCCAGGTTGGTGGCGCCACACACGAACGGGGTCGTGAAGGCGAACTTGTCGCTGTGGTTGACCTCGTCGGCCGGCGTCAGGACCTCGGACTCGTCGATGTAGTCGACGCCGAGGGACTGAAGCACCTGGGCCTCGACGAAGTGGCCGATGCGGGACTTGGCCATGACCGGGATGGAGACAGCCTCGATGATCTCTTCGATCATGTTCGGGTCGGACATCCGGGCCACGCCGCCGTCCTTGCGGATGTCGGCGGGGACCCGCTCCAGGGCCATGACGGCGACGGCGCCCGCGTCCTCGGCGATCTTCGCCTGCTCGGCGTTGACCACGTCCATGATGACGCCGCCCTTGAGCTGCTCGGCCATGCCGCGCTTGACGCGCGCGGTGCCGGTCTCGGGCGACTGGTTGCTGCTGGGAAGGGTGCTGGACACGGAGTTGACCTCGCTCGCTGAAGACGGGTTCCTGCGTCTACGAGGAAACGCCCGGCGACCAGTCCACAGCAAGGGCCAATAGCTGACCCGTGGCTCATTTTTCCCCGACATCCCTGGTCAGCGGGGACTCCATGGCTCTACGCGGTCGCGCGATCCGCCAGCGCGACCGGCGGCTCGTCGTCCATCTCGAACGCCATCGGGAACGGCGCGTGACCCGCGAGGCGGAACCAGCGGACCGTGCGGTGCCTGCGCAGGGCACGGGCCGCGCGTACGGCGTCGTTGTGGAAGCGCCGGGCCATCGGCACCCTGCGTACGGCCGCCGCCAGCTCGGTCGCCGCCTCGTCGCCACCGGGGGCCTCGCGCACCACCTCGACCTGCTGCACCTCGCCGAAGATCGCACGCAGCGCCTGGCTCAGCTCGCTCTCGGCGACCTCGCGGTGCTCCTCCTCCGCCTGCCGGGCCGCGTGCGCCGCTTCGTAGAGCACGATGGACGCCGCGGGATCCAGGACCCCTGAGGTGGCAAGCTCCTGGGCCACCGACGCACGGCGCAGCAACTGGGCGTCGAGGGCGGCGCGGGCCGCGTCGATGCGTGCATGCAGCCGGTCGAGCCGGCCCGCGGTCCAGCTCAGGTAGAGGCCGATCGCGAAGAGGGCTACCGCGATCCAGATCAGTGTCGAGGTCACCGGCCCGAGGCTAGTCCAGGCGGCACACCCCGTTTACCGCCGGGCTCCCCGCACCTGTGTCAGGGAGCCCCGCGGGCGGGGTCAGTCCCTGGCGAGCCCGAACCGCGCCCGCAGCCCCGTCCGCTCATCGGCGGCCACCGCCGTCGCGCCGTCCGTCACCGTCTCGTACACGGAAAGGATGTCCGCGCCCACCGTCGACCAGTCGAAGCGGCGTACGTGCTTGCTGCCCCGCTCTCGCAGCTCCTCGCGGCGCGCGGGGTCGCCGAGGAGCCGCACGGCGGCATCGGCCAGCGAGTCCGCGTCCTCGTTGGTGAACAGGTCACCGGCGGCGCCCTGGTCGAGGACCTGCGCGAAGGCGTCCAGATCGCTGGCGAGTACGGGTGCGCCCGCCGACAGCGCCTCGACCAGGATGATCCCGAAGCTCTCGCCCCCGGTGTTGGGAGCGACGTACACATCGACACTGCGCAGCAGCCGCGCCTTGTCCTCGTCGCTGATCATGCCGAGGAACTCCACGCGCTCGCGCATCTCGACGGGCAGCGAGGAGACGGCCTCGTGCTCGTCGCCGCGTCCGGCGACCAGCAGCCGGGTGCCGGGGCGCTCGGCGAGGATCTTCGGCAGCGCCTTCATCAGCACCGGAAGGCCCTTGCGGGGCTCGTCGATGCGGCCGATGAAGCCGATCGTGTCCCCCTGCCACTCCGCCTTGGGTTCGGCATCGGCGAAGAAGTCGACGTCCACGCCGTTCGGGATGACGACCGCGTCGCCGCCCAGGTGCTCGACGAGCGTGCGGCGGGCGTACTCGCTCACCGCGATGCGCGCGCTGATCTTCTCCAGGGCGGGCTGCAGGATCGGATACGCCGCGATCATCGCCCGGGAGCGCGGGTTGGACGTGTGGAACGTCGCGACGATCGGGCCCTGCGCCGCCCAGCACGTGAGCAGGCCGAGGGACGGCGAGGTCGGTTCGTGGATGTGGATGACGTCGAACGTGCCGTCGTGCAGCCAGCGCCGCACGCGCGCGGCCGACAGGAAGCCGAAGTTGAGCCGGGCCACCGAGCCGTTGTACGGCACGGGAACGGCGCGGCCCGCCGACACGACGTACGGCGGAAGCGGGGTCTCGTCGTCCGCGGGGGCCAGTACGGACACCTCGTGCCCGAGGCGGATCAGGTGCTCCGCCAGATCGCGGATGTGGAACTGGACGCCGCCCGGCACGTCCCACGAGTAGGGGCAGACGATGCCGATCTTCACGGCGTCCCCTCGGTCGGAGCGTCGGCGGGAGCCTGCGCGGGGTCGAGATCAGCGAGCCACAAGCGCTGCAGCATGTGCCAGTCCTCCGGATGGTCGGCGATACCCGTGGCGAAGGCGTCTGCCAGCGCCTGCGTCATGACAGACGTCTTCTCGGTGCGGGTACCTGTCTCGGGGACGTCGACGGGCGCGTGGATACGGCCCTTCATGATCGGGGTGTCGTCGTAGTAGAGCGTCACGGGAAGGAGCACCGCCCCGGTCTGCTGGGCGAGCAGCGCCGGCCCGGCGGGCATCCGTGCGGTGTCTCCGAAGAACTTCACCTCGACGCCGGACGCCGAGAGGTCGCGGTCGGCGACCAGGCAGATCAGGCCGCCCGCGCGCAGTCGCCGCGCCAGCGTGCCGAAGGCGGAGCCGCCCTCGTGCGGCAGGACCTCCATGCCCAGGCCCTCGCGGTAGGCGACGAAGCGGTCGTACAGCGTCTCGGGCTTGAGCCGCTCGGCGACCGTCGTGAACGGGGTCTCCAGCTTCGTGGTGACCCACGCGCCCGCCAGGTCCCAGTTGCCCAGGTGCGGAAGCGCGATGATGACGCCCTTGTCCGATGCGAGGCTGTCGGTCAGGTGGTGGACGTCCTTGACGTCGAAGCCTTCCTTGATGCGCTCCCTGCTCCAGGACGGCAGCCGGAACGACTCCATCCAGTAGCGCAGGTACGAGCGCATACCCGCCCTGGAGAGCTCGGCGAGGCGCTCCGGAGTCGCGTCGGGCACCACGCGCGCGTAGTTGGCCTCGAGGCGCAGGACGCCCTTGCCGCGCCGCTTCCACACGGCGTCGGCGATGGTCCGGCCGAGCCGCACCGCCACGGGTTCGGGGAGCTTCTTGACCGTGCTCCAGGCGGCTCCGTAGAGCGCGTCGGTCAGTCGGTCCTTCACGACGTTGCCTCACTGCCCTGCGCCGGGGCCTCCGAAGCCGCGTCTGCCTCCTCGGCCTCCCTGCGCACGGTCACGACGCGCTGGACGAGCGTGACGAGGCTGCCCACGGCGACGGCCCACAGGGCGACGGGCAGCAGTACGTCGATGCCGGGCACCCCGAACTTGTGCAGCCCGGCGAGGCCCGCGGCGACCAGCGTGATCACCAGGCGCTCGGCGCGCTCCACCAGGCCGTTGACCGCGACGGGCAGGCCGATCGCCTCGCCGCGTGCCTTCGTGTACGAGACCACCTGGCCGCTGGCCAGGCAGAAGATGGAGACGGCGCACAGGACGTTGTCGTCTCCGGAGCCCGCGTACCAGAGCGCGAGGCCGCCGAAGATCGCGCTGTCGGCGACCCGGTCGAGCGTCGAGTCCAGGAAGGCTCCCCAGCGGCTCGAGCGTCCCAGCTGCCGCGCCATGTTCCCGTCGACGAGGTCGGAGAACACGAAGAGCGTGATCACGATCGTGCCCCAGAAGAACTCCCCACGAGGGAAGAAGACCAGCGCGCCCGCCACCACACCGGCCGTGCCGATGAACGTGACCGCGTCGGGACTCACGCCGCGACGGATGAGAAACGCGGCGAACGGCGTGAGAACACGCGTGAAGAATGCACGCGCGTACTTGTTCAGCATGGCCTTCCCGAGGGGTCGGTGAGCCGTGCGGCCCTGGTGGCCACCGGCTGGCCCATCGTAGTCACGCCCTTGACGGACCGGCTCGCCCCCTCACGATCGCGTACGACGTATGGACGCACAGTGACCCGAGTGGAAAGCTCGAAAGCACCGCGGGCGTCGCCGGGCCGACCCGCACGCGGCCCCGCGTGTCCGCGAGCAGCCAGCATCCCCGAGGGGGCTGTGCCTCCTCACCGTGCACGTAACCGGGAGGCCAAGGCATGGGCGACAAGGCGAATGCACACCCCGGAGCCGCCGGCAGGGCTACAGCGGCCGACCACCCCGCGTCCGTACGGAATGTGGTGCTGGTCGGCCACAGCGGATCGGGCAAGACGACTCTGGTGGAGGCCCTCGCGCTGACCGCGGGGGCGGTGAACAGGGCGGGCCGTGTGGAGGACGGCACGGCCGTCTCCGACTACGACGACATCGAGCACCGGCAGCGCCGCTCGGTGCAGCTGTCCCTGGTCCCCCTCGAATGGGACGGCTACAAGATCAACCTTCTCGATACGCCCGGATACGCCGATTTCGTCGGGGAGTTGAGGGCCGGTCTGCGCGCGGCGGACGCGGCCCTCTTCGTCGTCTCGGCGGCCGACGGCGTGGACGGCGCGACCCGCATGGTCTGGGAGGAGTGCGCGGCGGTCGGTATGCCGCGGGCCATCGTGGTGACCCACCTGGAGGCGGCCCGCGCCGACTTCGGCGAGATGACACGGACCTGCGCCGAGGCGTTCGGGGCCGACGACCCCGATGCCGTACTGCCGCTGTATCTGCCGCTGCACGGCGCGCAGGGTCCTGACGGGCACGCTCCGGTGACCGGCCTCGTCGGGCTGCTCTCGCAGCGGATCTTCGACTACGCGTCCGGCGAACGCAAGGAGTCCGAACCGGGCGACGACCAGCTCCCGCTGATCGAGGACGCACGGAACAAACTGATCGAGGGGATCATCGCCGAGAGCGAGGACGAGTCCCTCATGGACCGCTATCTCAGCGGCGAGGACATCGACTTCAAGACCCTCGTGGACGATCTGGAACGGGCCGTGGCGCGCGGCATCTTCCACCCCGTGCTCGCGGCGGCGCCCGCGGCCCAGGGAGCCCGGCAGGGCATCGGCACGGTCGAGCTCCTCGAACTGATCACGGGCGGCTTCCCCACCCCCCTGGAGCACCCGGCACCCGCCGTCACCACCCCGGACGGCACAGCGCGGCCCCCGCTCGTCTGCGATCCCGGAGGGCCGCTGGTCGCCGAGGTCGTGAAGACGGCATCCGATCCCTACGTAGGGCGCGTCTCGCTCGTCCGGGTCTTCTCCGGCACCCTGCGCCCCGACGAGACCGTGCATGTCTCGGGGCACGGCCTCGCCGATCGCGGCCACGAGGACCACGACGTGGACGAGCGCATAGGAGCGCTCTCCTCCCCCTTCGGCAAGCAGCAGCGCACCCTCACCAGCTGTATCGCGGGCGATCTGGCCTGCGTCGCCAAGCTGAACCGCGCCGAGACCGGCGACACCCTCTCCGCCAAGGACGACCCACTCCTGATGGAGCCCTGGGACATGCCCGACCCGCTCCTGCCCCTCGCCATCGAGGCACACAGCAAGGCGGACGAGGACAAGCTCTCACAGGGGCTCTCCCGCCTGGTCGCCGAGGACCCGACGATGCGCCTGGAGCAGAACCAGGGCACCCACCAGGTGGTCCTGTGGTGCCTGGGCGAGGCCCACGCCGATGTGGCGCTGGAGCGGCTGCGCAGCCGGTACGGCGTGCAGGTCGACGTGATCGCTCACAAGGTCTCCCTACGGGAGACGTTCGCGGGCAGGTCGGCGGGGCGCGGCCGTCATGTGAAGCAGTCCGGCGGCCACGGCCAGTACGCGATCTGCGAGATCGAGGTCGAACCGCTGCCGGGCGGCAGCGGCATCGAGTTCGTCGACAAGGTGGTGGGCGGCGCCGTGCCGCGGCAGTTCATCCCGTCCGTCGAGAAGGGCGTGCGGGCCCAGGCCGCGAGGGGGGTGGCCGCCGGCTACGCCCTCATCGACGTACGCATCACGCTGCTCGACGGCAAGGCGCACTCGGTGGACTCCTCCGACGCCGCGTTCCAGACGGCGGGCGCGCTCGCCCTGCGCGAGGCCGCGGCCGACGCCAGGATCCACCTGCTGGAGCCGGTCGCCGAGGTGCAGGTCCTGGTCGGCGACGACCATGTGGGCGCGGTACTGAGCGACCTCTCGGGGCGCCGCGGCCGGGTGGTCGGCACCGAGCAGGCGGCCGAGGGACGCACGCTCGTCCGGGCCGAGGTGCCCGAGATCGAGATCGGGCGGTACGCCGTGGATCTGCGGTCCCTCTCGCAGGGCACCGCCCGCTTCAGCCGCACGTACGCACGCCACGAACCCATGCCGCCCCAGCTCTCCGAGAGGATGCGTGAACAGGCCCGTGGCGTCTCCTAGTTGAGGACTTCCGGAAGATGACCCGCCGGATGCCGCCCGTTCCCTCCCCTTGGGCGCGCGTGGCATCCGGCTGCCCACTGCCGGATGTCGGTGCACACAGATACGCTGATGACCTGATCAACAGGTGTGCCAGGCACGGAAGTCGGGAAAAGCCGCAGCAGCGAACGGATTGCGGCGATGGGGGCGGCAGTGGCGGACGACGTATTCGACTTCAGGCCCGGGGCTCAGGTCCCGCTGTCCGGGGCCGCGGGACAGACGGCGGCGACCCATGCCCTCGCATCGGCGGCGTACCGCGACGACAAGGCCGCGAAGATACTCGATGCCAACAACGAATGGCACAAGTCCGAGGTGAAAGACGGCCTGTTCTCGCTCTTCGCGCCGAATCTGGGCGAGGCGTTCGCACGGGCCGTGCAGGTGAGGATGCTCGGCGGCGCCCGCAAACCGCTCATCCAGTCCTTCGGCATGGAGCCGCAGTCGATCGTCGAGCACTGCCTCGCGGCGAACAACATCCGCAAGGAGCGCGACCGCTGGCTCACGGTCGTGATGGTGCTGTGCGGGCTGCTCTTCCTGCCCGGACTCCTCGCCTGGCTCCTGATCTTCATGGCCAGGCAGACCGTGGCCAAGCGCGACGACAAGCGCGTGAGCGCGATCGCCACGGCCGTCCTGGTCGCCGCGGGCGTCCTCGCCGTGGTCTTTCTCATCAAGCTGCCGATCGGCGGCCCTCTCGGCTGGTACATACGCGCGGCGATCGTGGTCCCCGTAGCGGGCTGGTTCTGGGCCAAGCTGATCGCCGAGCGCACCGCGAGGAACCTGCGCGACCGCTGGGCGAGCCTGCTCTCCGGCGGCGGCATCGGCGCCAAGATCCCCGAGGCGGTGCCCGGCAACCCCGGCGAGACCACCGCGGAGCGGCTCCGCCAGGGCCTGGAGCGCCTCTCCGCCGAGCAGCAGAGCAACTCGGTGTTCTACGCGGGCCCCAAGGGGATACTCGGCATGGGCACCCGCTGGGGCAGCTGGCAGCTCGCCGAGGAGCTGGTCTCCAGCAAGAAGGACACGGAGATCCACCCCTTCCGCAGCTGGGACGTCATACGGTCGGTGCACGACCAGCTGCGCCTCCTGGAGCGCGGCCCCCTGCACACGGGCGGCTTCCCGACCCCGTCGATAAAGCACTGGATCGTCTCCCCCATCGGAGAGAACGCGAAGGCCGTGGCCCGACCCAGCGGCACGGACGTCGAGGCCTTCCAGGTCCGGGGCCACGAGATCCAGCGGATCTGCAACGAACAGCAGTTCGGCGGCGGCGACCGACACTATCTCGGCTGCCAGTTCACGCTCTGGGACGGCCAGTTGGTCATCACGATGCTGATCACCGTGACCGTCCTGCACGAGACCCTGCGCATCGAGGTCACGGGACACGCGCTCGGCCCGGTCCACTCCCTGTTCACCAGCAAGCCCGATCCCAAGGTCAAGAAGGTCTCCAAGCCCATCAAGTTCTGGGAGACCATGGAGCGCAAGCTGCCGCTCGTCGACGCGGACGAGGTCGTGCGCCTCGCGCTCCGCGCACCCTTCACCTGGTATCCGCCGATCCTGGACTATCTCGGCGGCAAGCTGGTCCTGCCCGAGCCCTTCGGCCTGCGGCACGCCTGGGCCGACAAGCCCTGGCGGCACCGCTTCATGGCGGACGACGCGATGCGCGCGGCCACACCGGTGCTGCGCGTGGTGCACTCGGCGGCCATCAGGGTCCTCGAGGAGAACGGCGTCGACACGGAGAAGTTCGGCAACCGCTCCGGCTTCCTCAGCGGGATGATCCAGGACCCGATGCCGAGGAAGGCGGACGTGTACGACGCGTGAGCCGCGTCAGCCGACGGCGGGCCAGGCGTCGGCCAGCATCTCACGGGTGTCCGCGAGCAGCTGCGGCAGCACCTTCGTGTGCCCGACGACCGGCATGAAGTTCGTGTCCCCGCCCCAGCGGGGCACGAGGTGCTGGTGCAGATGCGCGGCGATGCCGGCGCCCGCCACCGTGCCCTGGTTCATGCCGATGTTGAAGCCGTGCGCCCCTGAAGCGGTGCGCAGGGCCGTCATGGCCTGCTTGGTGAACTCGGCGAGTTCAGCCGTCTCCGGGACGGTCAGCTCGGTGTAGTCGGCCACGTGGCGGTAGGGCACGACCATCAAGTGGCCGCCGTTGTACGGATAGAGGTTGAGCACCGCGTACACCTGCTCGCCGCGCGCGACGACAAGCCCGTCCTCGTCGGATTTGGCCGGGATGGAGCAGAAGGGACAGCCGTCTTCGGCCCCCGGACCGCTCGGCTTGTTCTCGCCCTGGATGTACGCCATCCGGTGGGGCGTCCACAGGCGCTGGAACGCGTCCTGCGTCCCCACTCCGATCTGCTGCTCCGGCTCACTCGTCATGAAGTGCAGCATATGACTTCGCCCGTTCGAAGCGTGTCGGCGGGGCGCCCGCCGGGTGCGGCCCGACGAAGCTGGACCGATGACCGATGACAGCCGTCAGGCACGCTGGGAGAAACGCACAGAGGCGCCGCTCGCCGTGGCGTCGCTTCTGTACCTGACCTCGTACGCGGTACAGGTCCTGGCCGCTGGCCTGCCGGCGGCATGGCACGGCATATGTCTCGCGGTGCTCTTCGCGGCCTGGGCCGCGTTCGCCGTGGACTACGCGGTGCGGTGGCGGCTGAGCGGGCAGGGCCCCCGCTTCGTACGCACCCACTGGCTCGACACCCTCGTCCTCGTCCTGCCCCTGCTGCGGCCGCTGCGCGTCGTGCACATCTACGAGGCCGTCCAGCGCAGGCACGACAGGCCACGTCTCGCGCTGCACGCGCGCGTGGTCGCGTACGCCGGTCTCTCGGCGCTGCTCCTCGGCTTCGCCGGGGCACTCGCTGTCTATCAGCACGAGCACGCGGCGAAGGGCGCGACGATCCGTACCTTCGGGGACGCGGTGTGGTGGGCGTCGGCCACGCTCGCGACCGTGGGCTACGGCGATGTGACACCCGTGACGCCACTGGGGCGCCTGATCGCGGTGGGTCTGATGCTCGGCGGCCTCGCGCTGCTCGGCGCGGTGACGGGGTCGTTCTCGTCGTGGCTCTTGCAGGTGTTCGCGCGGGAGGACGACGAGAGGCCCCCGGGACGATGAACGTCCCGGGGGCCTCTCCTGCACGTCACACCTGTACGCGGCTCTCCACCACGTCCAGGAGCTTGGCAAGGGCCTGGTCGCGCGGGATGCCGTTCTCCTGCGAGCCGTCGCGGTAGCGGAAGGAGATCGTGCCCGCGTTCATGTCGTCGTCACCGACAATGATCATGAACGGGACCTTCAGCTTCTGCTGCGTCCTGATCTTCTTCTGCATCCGGTCCGAGGAGGCGTCCACCTCGACCCGAAGGCCCTTCTTCTTGGCGTCCGCCGCGAACTCCTGGAGGTACGGGATGTGCGCGTCACCGACGGGGATGCCCACCGCCTGGACCGGGGCGAGCCACGGCGGCATCGCGCCCGCGTAGTGCTCGAGGAGCACCGCGAAGAACCGCTCGATCGACCCGAAGAGCGCACGGTGGATCATCACCGGACGCTGCTTGGAGCCGTCCGGCGAGGTGTACTCCAGGTTGAAGCGCTCCGGCAGGTTGAAGTCCAGCTGCACGGTCGACATCTGCCAGGTACGGCCGATGGCGTCCTTGCACTGCACGGAGATCTTCGGGCCGTAGAACGCGGCGCCGCCCGGGTCGGGGACCAGCGGAAGGCCCTGCTTCTCGGCGACCCTGCGCAGCGTCTCGGTGGCCTCTTCCCAGGCCTCGTCCGAGCCGACGAACTTCTCCGGGTCCTTGGTGGAGAGCTCCAGGTAGAAGTCGGTCAGGCCGTAGTCGCGCAGCAGGTTCAGGACGAAGGTGAGCGTCGTGTCGAGCTCGTCCGCCATCTGCTCCTTGGTGCAGTAGATGTGCGCGTCGTCCTGGGTGAAGCCGCGGGCACGGGTGAGACCGTGCACGACGCCCGACTTCTCGTACCGATAGACAGTGCCGAACTCGAAGAGGCGCAGCGGCAGTTCACGGTAGGAACGCCCGCGCGCATCGAAGATCAGGTTGTGCATCGGGCAGTTCATGGGCTTGAGGTAGTAGTCCACGCCCTCGTCGAGCTGCATGGGCGGGTACATGCCGTCGGCGTACCAGTCCAGGTGGCCCGAGGTCTCGAAGAGCTTCCCCTTGGTGGCGTGCGGGGTGTAGACGAACTCGTACCCCTCCTCCTCGTGGCGGCGCCGCGAGTAGTCCTCCATGACCCGGCGGATGATGCCGCCCTTGGGGTGGAAGACCGCGAGGCCCGACCCGATCTGCTCCGGGATGGAGAACAGGTCGAGCTCGCTGCCGAGCTTGCGGTGGTCGCGCTTCTCGGCCTCGGCGAGGAACTCCAGGTGCGCCTTGAGCTCGTCCTTGGTGGGCCAGGCGGTGCCGTAGATGCGCTGGAGCATCGGGTTCTTCTCGCTGCCGCGCCAGTACGCGGCGGCGTTGCGCATCAGCTTGAACGCCGGGATGTTGCGGGTGGTGGGCAGGTGGGGACCGCGGCAGAGGTCCTTCCAGCACAGGTCGCCGGTCTTCGGGTCGAGGTTGTCGTAGATGGTCAGCTCGCCGCCGCCCACCTCGACGTCCGCGCCGTCGTCGCTCGAAGCGGAGCCCTTGATGCCGATGAGCTCCAGCTTGTACGGCTCGTCGGCGAGCTCCTCGCGGGCGGCCTCGTCGGTGACGACGCGGCGAGAGAAGCGCTGGCCGCGCTTCTGGATCTCCTGCATCTTCTTCTCGACGGCCTTGAGGTCCTCGGGCGTGAAGGGCTTCTCGACGTCGAAGTCGTAGTAGAAGCCGTCCTTGACCGGCGGGCCGATGCCCAGCTTGGCGTCGGGGAAGAGCTCCTGCACGGCCTGTGCCATCACGTGCGCGGTGGAGTGCCGCAGGATGTTCAGGCCGTCCTCGGAGGAGATCTCGACGGGCTCGACCTCCTCGCCGTCCTGGACGGCGTACGCGAGGTCCTTCAGCTCGCCGGCCACGCGGGCGGCGACGATGGTGCGCTCACCGGTGAAGAGTTCGGCGGCCGTAGTGCCCGTCGTCACCACGCGCTCTTCCCGCTCGGAATCGCGTTGGATGATCACACGGACGTCTGACACCGGTCTTCTCCTACCTGAAGGGGTCGCGGCAGTTCTGCTCCTGCACGCGAAACGAATCGTACCGAGCCGGGGGCGCCCATCGCGAAACGGTTGTCCCCCCGGGCCCCGGCCGCACCCGACTAGGGCGCTTCTGATGGATCTCCGTGGGAGAAGGAGCGGCGTTCGGTGCGTGCGCTGGGGCCCCTGCTCGCAGAGCTTGGGGAGTGCGGTGTGAAGGGTCATGTGGCGGAGCCACATGACCCTTCGCGCCCTGCGTTGAGGGTGCGTGCCGGGCGTCGCGACGCCGCGGAGATCCATCAGAAGCGCCCTAGTCCCCGCTGCACGCCTCCTCGAAGAAGTCGAGATTCTCCTGGAGCGACTTCATCAGGCGGTCCTTCTCCGCCTCGTCCACCTGCACAGGCACCACACCGGAGGCCCCGGTGAGCCGCCGGAACCCGCCCCGGCTCTCCAGCCTCCCGTGCACCCGGATCGGCAGCCCGACCAGGTGGGCATGGCCCGCGATGCGGTACGACTCCTCGTCGAGCATCATGCGTACGTGGGGGACGTCAGCCCCGGCGAGCACCCGTACACGCACCGTCCCGTCACCCCGCGGCCCCGACCGCCGCATCCGCACCACGGCCCCCGTGATCCGCACCGGCATCGCAGGCTCGTCCCGCAGATAGCGGGCACCCGCCTCCCGCAGGACCGGCAGGTCACCCGGCGAGAACTCGACAGGCCCGGCATCGACCGCGCACCCCTCGGGCACCCCGGCGGCGGGCGCCCACTCCACGGCGACCCGCGCCCCTTCGGTGCCCCGCACAAGCGCCACCACGGCCTCCGTCAGCTCATGGCTGACGCCCGCCTCCACGGCGCCGTCGAAGGCGTCCATGCCACCCGTGGCTCGCTGATAGTCGACGGCCTCGCGGACCGCGTACAACGCCTGGTGAAGCCGCACCGCGAGGAGCCGCCCGGTCAGGACAGGCACGAACGCGGTGAGCTGCCGCCCGCCGGGAGCGGGCCCGACCAGGACGTTCTCCAGGGACGCGGCGGCGGGCCCGCGGTGCCGCGCACCGTAGTACCCGGCACGCCCGCGCGCCGCCAGGGCGCCGGCCAGCAGCATCTGCCGTGCCGCCGACCGCAGTTGTTCCTCCGCCGTCCAGGTCGCGGCGCCCGCCGGGCCCACCGGGACATCGCGCCACCAGCGGATCTCGTCGCTGGGCACAGCGAGCCCGACGAGCACGTCGCGCGCGGACGGCGCCGCGCTGCGGGACAGCGCGGTGAGCGCCTCGCCCAGCAGGTCGTCGCAGTCGGGGAAGGCCCTGCTCCCCGGCACGAGCAGGCTCGTGCCGCCCCCTCCGGGGCCCGGTGCGGTCCAGCGGGCATAGCGGCCCGCCGCTCCCCCTCGCCGGTGCCAGCCGTGCCGGTGGAGCAGCGCGCCGAGCACGGCGGGGTCGACCTGGGTGGGATCGGGGGGACCTGGCGGCCCCGGCGGAACGGCCCAGGGGCCCGCGACCTCAACGGGGTGCGGGCGAACGGGGCGTACTGGCTCTTCGATCGGGCGGTGCATCAGGGTCTCCCTCCCGTCCCGACCCGCGTCATGATCTCGCAGAGGGCCCTGTCGTCGAAGATCCGCGAGGTCGGAACGCGCACGGTGGTCCTGCGCCGGCCGGTCACCTGGTGTCCGGCGAGGTTGGTCCAGTAGCAGCAGTGCCGCAGGTCGAGCCGGTCGTGCCCCGCGCGCAGCCAGTCGTCCTGCGACCGGGGCACGAGCATCACGACCAGGATCTTGTGCACCGAAACCGGTGTGCGGGCGAGCTTCTCCAGGTGGGGGTTGTCGAGCGTGAAGGAGAAGGCGGGCCCCGGTGGGTTCGGCGCGATCTGGTAGGTGCATTTGAGCTGCACCTTGATGGTGACTTCGTCGTCGACCGTGTGCCCGGGGGCGCTGTGGCTGACGTGCCAGTCGATTCCGTTGTCGGGAAAGGGCTGTGAGAGCGAGCACCCCGCCGCGGCGGCGACAGCGTGCAGATAGCCCACCTGAAGGGTCTCCATACAGGCGGTGGTGGCGAGTGTGCCGCGCGGCGGTGCGATCCGCTCGGGCAGCAGCCCACCCTGTTCGGGCTGCGCGAGCGCCATGTCCAACGAGCCTTCCGAACCAGTGAATCCCCGCATCGGGCCGGTCAACTTCCGGGCCCTGTACCTCTGTTGTCTCCGAGCCGCGTACAGCGCAAACGGCCCGGGTATCACCAGCGTGGGCAGGGGAGGAAACCCATCTGCCGGACATGAACGAGGAGTTGCGTCACTATGACGTGCTGGTACGAGGGGCCGTTGGCCGCATTCGACACGGAGACCACAGGCGTCGACGTCGAGACCGACCGCATTGTGTCGGCCGCCGTCGTCGTCCAACAAGGCGCGGGCACGCGTCCGCGGATCACCCGCTGGCTGGTGAACCCGGGCGTTCCGGTGCCCGAGGGCGCCACCGCTGTGCATGGTCTGACGGAGGACCATTTGCAGCGCAACGGGCGCTGGCCGGCGCCGGTGATGGAGGAGATAGCACGGGAGCTCGCCGAGCAGGGCGCGGCGGGCCGTCCGATCGTCGTCATGAACGCGCCGTTCGATCTGACGATCCTGGACCGGGAGTTGCGCAGGCACCGCGCGTCATCCCTCGGCCACTACATGGCGGGCTCACCCCTGTGCGTCCTTGACCCACGGGTCCTCGACAAGCAGCTGGACCGCTATCGCAAGGGCCGCCGCACACTGACCGATCTGTGTGCGCACTACGCCGTGGAGCTGGACGAGGCGCACGACGCGGCGGCCGACGCGCAGGCCGCCCTGGATGTCGTACGCGCTGTGGGGAAGCGTTTCGCCGCACGGCTCGAACGGCTCTCGGCAGCCGAGCTGCACGCGCTCCAGGCGGTGTGGCACGCGGCGCAGGCACGCGGTCTGCAGGCCTGGTTCGCGCGCAGCGGTACGCCGGAGATGGTGGATCCCGCATGGCCGCTTCGTCCCGAAATGCCTGCGGCTGCCTGATGATTGACGCCTGAAGGGCCGAAGGCATGAGGGCACAAGGGCATGAAAAAACCGGTCCGTCGGTGACGGACCGGCATTCTCCGGGTGGGCGATACTGGGTTCGAACCAGTGACCTCTTCGGTGTGAACGAAGCGCTCTCCCACTGAGCTAATCGCCCGGGAACGGACTGAACAATACAGGTCCCGGCGGGTTTCCTTCAAACCGCTTCCGCGAGGGCCGTCAGCTCCGCCCGAGGTACGCCTTCAGGCCTCGCTCGCCCGCGCGCATCATCAGCGCGTGGTTGAGGAGGAAGGCGGGCCGCCCGGGGACGGCGAGGCGCCGCATCAGCGGTTTGCGCACCACCACTTCCTGGTCGTAGACCGCCCGCGTGCCGCCCGGCACCGCCGTGACGGTCCAGCGCGCCCAGCCGTCCAGATCCCCGGTCATCGCGATCTCCAGGATCCCGGCCTCGGGATCACGGCGCCGCTCGTCGGCGGTGACGAACAGGTCGTACGGCAAGAAGGAGCGGAAGCGCGCCGTGCCGCTGCGTTCGCCGACCGGCGTCACCTCGCGCACCTGCGGCCACCACTGCGGATAGTCCTCGGCGCGCTCGAGGGCGGCGTACACGTCGGCGCGCGGCGCCCGCAGGTTCCATACGTCGCGGAAGCGGTAGTGACTCCAGTCCATGGACCGAGTCTGCCGGTCGGGCCCCGATCTGAGTACGTACTGAGTATCCGCACCGATGCCAGCCGGTGTGTCCTGGACCACACTCCACCGACATGACGAACATTCCGCCCCCGGTCGAGGAGCTCCGCATCCTCGACCTGGAGCTGCACCAACTCGATGCGCGCAGGGCGCAGTTGCTGCAACGCCGCGCCTGGCTGCTCGGCGCCTTGCGGGCGACGGCCGCACCCGCTCCGGCTCCCCTGCGGCCGGTCCGCACCGCTGAGGCCACTCCGCCGAACGTGCAGAACGCGCTGCTCACCCTGGGCGGCGTCCTGCTGACGATCGCGGCGATCGCCTTCACCCTGGTGAGCTGGGGGCACCTGGGCATCGGCGGGCGCAGCGCGGTCCTGGTCGCCGTGACGCTGACGGCGCTCGGCGTCCCCGCGCTGCTGCTGCGCCGGAAGCTGCGTTCCACGGCGGAGACGGTGGCCGCGCTCGGCCTCGCCCTGACCGTCCTCGACGCGTACGCCCTCCATGTCGTCGCCCTGCCCCAGAGCGACCCCCTCGGCTATGCGGCCGCCACGTCCGCCGTGCTCGCCGCACTGTGGGCCGCGTACGGACTGCTGTTCCGCGAGCTGCGGCTGCCGTCGCCGCTTGCCGTGGCGACCGCTCAACTCCCCCTGTTCCTCTGGGCGCAGGCCGCGGGCGCGGGTGATCACGCGACGGCGGCCGCGCTCCTGGTGACGGCGGCGTTCGATGTCGCCGTCGCGCGGTGGGTGACCGAGGAGGCCGTACGCGTCGTCGCCTCCGTCGGCGCCTGCGGCGCGGGCATGTGGGGTGCGGTGGGCGCGGCGTGGCTCTCCTGGTCGGCCACTGATCTGCCCGACGCCACGCGGGCGGGCGCGCTCCTGATACTGGCCGCTTCGATCGCCCTGGTGGCCGCGTGGCTGATCACGCAGCCCTCGCAGGCGACGGGTGCGGCGTTCGCGGGCGGCCTGCTCGTGGCGGCCGCGGCCGGGGGCGTGCTGCGCGAGGCGCTGCCCGCCGCGTGGGCCGTGCCCGGCTATCTGGCGTGCGCCGTCGTGCTGTTGGCGGCCGTACGCACCGCCTTGCCGATCCCCGTCCTGCGGGGGATCGCCGGGGCGGCACTCCTGGTGCACGCGCTCGCGGTGCTGTGGACGCTGCCCGCGATCGTCACCGCGCTCGCCGGACCCGTGAGTTGGGCCGGGAAGGCGTGGTCGGGCGCGCCGCAAGACACGGGTGACGCGTCCGCCGTGCCCGGACTTCCCGTGCAGCACCCCGTCATGGCCTCTCTCGTACTGGCAGCCGTCGCCGGGGTCCTGTTCGCCGCGCCCCGGCTTCTGCCCGCCACGGCGCGGCCGGGGGAGCTGCCACGGGACCAGGCGTCGGCCAAACCTGCCACCCTGCCCGCATCCCCGCCTGACGAACCCGCCGCAGCTCCCGCTTCAGGACCCAGCGCAGGACCCGCCTCAGCTCCGGCTTCAGGCCCCAGCGCAGGACCCGCCTCAGCTCCCGCTTCAGGCCCCAGCGCGGGACCCGCCTCAGCTCCCGCTTCAGGTCCCGCCACAGAGCCCCACTCAACTCCCGCTTCAGGACCCGCCACAGAGCCCCGCTCAACTCCCGCCTCAGGCCCCTTCGCCGAACCACCCCCCGCCGCAGCGCGGCCCAGCACACCGCAGTTCAACAACCCCGGCATCACCCGCTCCGGCGCCCTGGCCCTCGCCTGGGCCGCCCTCCTCATCCTCCCGTCCGCCCTCCAACTCCCGTACGCAGTCGGGGTGTCGGCGTACATCGCACTGACCGCCGCCCTGCTCGCCGTCGCGTCGCGCGTCGGCTCGACGCCCCTCGCCCTCACCTCGCTGAGCCTGGCGGTCGCCTCATCGGTGAGCGTCGCGTGCCTCGCCCTGGCCACGACGGAGGCGACACTCGGCACCCTCGCCGCCCTGACGGCACTGTTCCTGACGGCGACCGTGCTCGCCGCCCGCCGCCAGGAGCCCGTCCCCGGGGTGGCGCCCACCGCCGTCTGCGCCGCCGTCACGTACGCCACCGCGCTCGCCTGCGCCACGGGCGCCGCGTGGGACCTGCGCCCGGACCACACCGGGCTGCTCACGCTCGTCGTCCCTGCGCTCGGCGCCCTCGCCGCGGCCCGGCTCGGCCGTCATGCGCTGACGCTGCCGGTCGAGATCACCGGTGCGGCGGCGGGCGGCCTCGCGATCGTTCTCACCGCGGGGCACGCGACAACCCTCGCCCTGGCCCTCGCACTCAGCGGCGTGATCACCGCGGGCACAGCGCTCCGCGCCGACCGCCGCTCCGTCGGGTACGCGGCCGGAGTGCTGTTCCTCCTGGCGAGTTGGGTACGCCTTGCCGCCTGGGCAGTCGAGACACCGGAGGCGTACACCCTGCCGGTGACCGTCCCCGCGCTCCTGATCGGCGCGCTGCGCCGCCGCCGAGACCCCGAGGCACGCTCCTGGACGGCCTACGGCCCCGGCCTCGCGGCAACCCTCCTGCCGAGCCTCGCCGCCGCCTGGAGCGACGCGCACTGGCAGCGTCCGCTGTTCCTCGGCATCGCGGCCCTGCTGATCACGTTGGCGGGTGCCCGGCACCGACTGCGGGCGCCGCTCGTCCTCGGCGGCACGGTCCTCGCCCTGGACGCGCTGCACGAACTGGCGCCCTACATCGTCCAAGTGGTGGACGCCCTGCCCCGCTGGCTGCCGCCCGCGCTCGCCGGACTGCTCCTGCTCGCCATCGGCGCGACGTACGAACAACGACTGCGCGACGCACGCCGGGTCCGTGACGTTCTCGGCAGAATGCACTGATCCGCTTTACCGGTGCGACATCCGAAGCCACATCCGACGGTGCATCAATTCCCTTGTGGCACAAGGGAAACAGAGTGAATACAACTGCGGCCCGGAGGCTTTTAAGCCTCCGGGCCGCAGTTCCGGGGTGGGCGATACTGGGTTCGAACCAGTGACCTCTTCGGTGTGAACGAAGCGCTCTCCCACTGAGCTAATCGCCCCGGGCGCACGGAGAACATTACCGCATGTCAGCGGGTGCCTCCGACCGCCTTGGAGTCACCCGTGGGTCACTCCTTGATCTTCCACGGCATCTCCATGCCGAACTTCCAGACGTAGATCCCGACGAGGACGGCGATGATCACCAGGCCGATGGTCGTCAGGATGATGTTCCGGCGGCGCACCTCGGGGTCGAGCGCACGCTGCGCAGCCTCGGTGACCTTCCGCTTCGTCCAGCGAAGGACCAGCTGAGCCCAGACGAACTCGGTCGCCCAGATCGCCATTCCGCCGAAGATCACCAGCCAGCCGGGGCCGGGCAGCGGCAGCATGACGATGCCCGCGGCAACCACCGCGAGGCCGACGATGAACACGCCCACCTGCCAGCTGAGGTGCAGCACCCTACGCGCCTGGACGTACTCCGGCGCACGCGAACCGAGCGGCTGTTCGTCCTTCGCGCCGGTGGCCGTTTCGGCGACCTCCGGCTCGTTACTCCCCGTATTCATACGGCCAAACCCTACCGGACGGAAACCCGTCACCGGAATGGCTGTACGACCGAACAAACAACCCGCCGTACGAGCTACCTAAAGACACCCATAACCCTCAGAGGGGTTTACAACGGCACCGTAGGTGGCATGTCGATTTCGCCGACGTGCGAATCCCCGAGCGCACACTGAGCGAAAGGCCCTGGCGCTTATGAACACCACGGTCAGCTGCGAGCTGCACCTGCGCCTCGTTGTGTCGAGCGAGTCCTCACTGCCTGTACCCGCAGGACTGCGGTATGACACGGCCGATCCCTATGCCGTGCACGCCACCTTCCACACCGGAGCCGAGGAAACCGTCGAGTGGGTGTTCGCCCGCGACCTCCTCGCCGAGGGCCTGCACCGGCCCACCGGAACCGGCGACGTCCGAGTCTGGCCGTCCCGGAGCCACGGTCAAGGCGTTGTCTGCATCGCCCTGAGTTCCCCCGAGGGTGAGGCTCTGCTCGAGGCCCCGGCGCGGGCCCTGGAATCGTTCCTGAAGCGAACCGACGCGGCCGTGCCTCCCGGTACGGAACACCGCCACTTCGATCTGGATACGGAGCTCTCGCACATCCTGGCCGAAAGTTAGCTCCAGGCAGCGCGAGAGCGCCCGGCGCCGTCCGACTCGGGGCGACGGCACGGGCATGCACAACAACCGCATAGGGCAGACACCGGCGCCGTCGCCGCGGATACCCGCGGGGACGGCGCCGGTGCGTCGTGTCGTGGAGCCGCTAGCATCGGCCAGCATCGGCGGGCACCCTTCCCCCAGCTCTCCCTGAGCGGGGAAGGCCCCACTACCCCCAGGCCAGGGAGCAAATCGTGCTGATCACCCACGACACCCGGTGCGCGCTCGACGCCGTGGTCGATCTGGTGAACACCGCACCAGACACCGAGAGCGCCACGAGCGCCGATGGCACCGAGACGGAAGGGCTCGCGGACCTAGCAGCTCTGGGCGAATTCGTACGAAGCCATGACATAAGTGACGTCGGGGTGCTCTCGGAGCGTGACCTGGCCGGCGTGCGGCACATCCGGAGCCGCTTCCACGAGGTCTTCGCGGCCCCCGAGCCACAGGCCGCAGCGGCGGTGATCAACGAACTGATCGCGGCGGCAGGCACCACGCCCCGGCTCACCGATCACGACGGCTACGACTGGCACGTGCACTACTTCGCGCCCGGCGCGTCCATCGCCGACCACCTGGCCGCGGACTGCGGGATGGCGCTGGCGTTCTTCGTGGTCGCCGGTGAGCAGGAGCGGCTGCGGCGCTGCGAGGCGCCGGACTGCCGGCGCGCCTTCGTCGACCTCTCCCGCAATCGCTCACGCCGCTACTGCGACAGCCGCACCTGCGGAAACCGGCTGCACGTCGCCGCCTACCGGGCCCGGCGCAAGGAAGCGGCGGGCTGAGGTCCCGGCCGCGGGCCCCTGGAGCCCTGTGGCGCCGGCCCCCTAGAGCCTCAGCAGATCGTGCAGCGAACCCATCAGGAGCAGGCAGCCGATCACCGCCAGGAAGATCATCAGGGGTGGCTGGGAGAGCGCGAACAGACAGCCCTGCGGCTCATCGGTCGCGGCTCGCTCATCGGTCGGCTCGGTCGGCGGGGCGGCATCGCCCTGTGCGGTGTCCAGCATCTCGCGGCGATGATGACGCAGTCCCGGGGGTGCCGCTGACCAACACGCCAAGAAGGCGCGGGAGTTCGCTGGATTCCGTGACCTTGATCGTTGACCTTGAAAAGTCCAGCGTCCGGCGCGTTCCGTCCATGGCTCGTCAGTGCGGCCCCTCGTCAAACTCAGCGGCAGCAGAATCCACACGAACGAGGGAGCCGCCGCTCATGCCCATCGAACGCAGACGGTTGTTGACCACCGCGCTCGGCACGGCCGCGGCCACGCTGGTGCCGCTCTCCACCCCATCCGCCGTGTCCGCCGCACCCCGCGCGTCCGCCGCGTGGCAACGGGTCCCCCATCGCGGCATCCGCCCCGACGACCCGGCGGGCCGCTCCCCCTTGGCCAATCCCCGCCGCGGGTTCCGCTACGAGATGTCGTACAACGCCGTCGACCTGACGAGCCCCTGGCCGAACGAGCAGGACCACTCCCCCGACGCCGCGCGGACGCTCGACCTCCTGGAGCGCGAGTACGGCCCCGGCGCGAACCTGACCCAGCTCTACTTCTACCTCTGGGACTACGCGACCTCCACGATCCCGCAGGGCGCGCTCGACAACATCGAGAGCGTCTTCCGCGGGCTCCGACGCAAGGGGTACGCGGCGGTCCTGCGTTTCGTGTACGACGACGGCGTGCGTGAGAACCGCCGCTACACCGTGCAGGACATCCAGCGGCACATCGGCCAGCTCGCGCCGCTCGTCACACGGAACAGCGATGTGGTCGCCGTGTGGCAGGCCGGGTTCCTCGGCACCTGGGGCGAGTGGCACGGGAGTCATTACGCCCACGAGACCTATCCGGACGCCGTCACCGCCATCATGACGAGCCTCGTCGAGGCGCTGCCGCCGGGGATGCAGACCCAGGTCCGCTACGCCGAGAAGCGCGACATGATCACCAATCGGGCGATCCTGGACCGGGTCGGCTTCCACAACGACTACGTGACGCTCGGCGAGGGCGAGTGGGACTACTACGTCCCCGACAACCCGGGCTGGCCCAGCTATCTCGACGTATCGCGGACGCGGATGGTGGACGGGGAGATGCCGTGGGACAAGGGGCAGAGCGCCGATCCGTACGCGTGGAGCACCGTCATCCCCGGAGTGGCCGCCGCGCGGCGGCTGCAGACGCTCCGGTTCGACAGCCTCTCCCTGGTGCACAACGCCACGGTGACCGTCCCGGCCTGGAAAGCGGCGGAGCTGACCGAGCGGCAGACGACGGACGCGCTGCTTCCGGTCTCGGACGGCTACTTCCGGGGGCGTGACGGGCGGCCCGTGGCGCGCACGCAGTTCGAGTATCTGCGGGATCACCTCGGCTACCGGATCGAGGTGCGCGAGGCGCGCCACGACCTGTCCGCCGCGCGGCCGGGCCGCCTCTCCGTGCAGGTCGACGTGGTCAACCGCGGCTTCGCCGCGCCGAAGCATCCGCGTCCCGTCCGGCTCGTGCTCCTGGACGCGGACGGGCGGACGGTGGCCTCGGCGGAGACCGGGGCGGACTGGCGCGAATGGCTGCCGCAGGGGCGTGCGGAGACCGGTGGCGATCACTCGGGCCCTGCCCCCGCGACCGTACACGGAGAGCTCGCCGTGCCCGCCGGGGCGCGTGGCCCGCATCGCGTGGGGCTCGCCCTGCCCGACCCCGCGTTCCCCGGCAGAGGGGCCGCGGTTCGGTGCGCGAACGGCTCTGTGGAGTGGGTCGACGGCGTGAACGTCGTCGCGAAGGTGCGCCTCGGCGGCTAGTCGGCCCTCCGTCCGGCCCCCTGCGGTATCAGATGCCGTGCTTCTTCAGGATGGCCTCGATGTCGCTGAAGTCCTCCTTGGGCGCGGCCGCCTTCGGCTTGGCCGCCGGCTGGGCGGCCGGGCGCGAACCCTGGCCCAGGGAGGGCGCGGACGCCGCGGGGGCCACCGCTTCGCGCTGGGCGGCCTTCGCCGCCTTGCGCTCCTTGCGGGTGCCGCCGGAGCGGCGCTCCACGGCACGGGTCGTCATGAAGAGCAGCCAGGCGGCGCCGAGGACGCCGAAGCCCGCCCATGCCTTCATGCTGAAGGCGGTGTCGGCGGCCCAGCCGACGACGCCTGTCATCACCAGGCCGACCGGGACCAGCGAATAGGCGGCGAGGCGCGTCGCCGCGAGGAAGCGCTTGCGGTACGCCGTGATGGCGGCAATACCGAGGCCGGCCGCGGATACGGCGGCACAGACGGTCTCGGCAATCATCTGGTCCTCCAGGCGTGCGGGCGTTGACGGTGACACTGTCGTCCCCTCCATCCTGCACCGGGTGGGGGCCCACAGGCCACGCCCCGAGCCGACTTCAGGGACATATCAGGGTCGGGCCTCCTCCCCAGGTTCCGGTCGGCGGTTTCCGGTCGGCGCCCGCGGTCCCGGTTGGGAGGGCGGACACGGGGCTGGAAGACTGTGCCCATGAGCGACTCTGCCCCCGCCGGCTCCACCGCCCCCGCAGGCCCCCTCGTCATCGACATCTGGTGCGAGCTGGAGTGCCCGGACTGCCGGACCGCCCTGGACGACGTACGCGCGCTGCGTGCCCGCTACGGCGACCGCGTCGACCTGCGCCTGCGGCACTTCCCCCTGGAGAAGCACAAGCACTCCTTCGCCGCCGCCCAGGCCGCCGAGGAGGCCTTCGAGCAGGGGCAGGGCTGGCCGTACGTCGAGGCCGTGCTCGGCAAGGTCGAGCAGCTGGCCCGCGACGGCGAACCCTTCCTGGTCGCGGCGGCCCGTGAACTGGGCCTGGACGCCGAGGAATTCGACACCGCCCTGGTCGACGGCCGGCACATGCTGATCGTCGACGCCGACCAGGCCGAGGGCAAGGCGATCGGCGTCACCGGGACACCGACGTACGTCATCGGGGACGAGCGCCTCGACGGCGGCAAGAGCCAGGACGGCCTGCGCGAGCGCGTCGAGGAGATCGCAGACCGGCTGCTCGCCGCCGGCCTCTAGAGCAGGTCCTTGTAGACGTAGTACGTGAGCGGCTCGTAGCCGAGGGACTCGTACAGGCGCAGTGCCGGAGTGTTGCCCGCGAAGACGTTGAGGCCGATGCGGGTTCTGCCCGCCTCGCGGGCCTGGGCCTCCGCGAGGAGCATCAGGGAACGGCCGTGGCCGCGCCCGCGGTGCTCCTCTTCGACCTCGACGTCGAAGACGAACGCGTCGTCGTCGCGCAGCGCCAGCCAGAGAGTGCCGACCTTCACGCCCTCATGGGTGAGCGCGCTCAGCAGGACGCCGGGCGTGGCAAGGCCTTGCGCCAGGTGGTCGGCGTGGTCGGCCTCGGACTTTGCACGGGCCTCAGCCTCAGGGACGCCGCGCTCGATCCAGGTCTGTGCATAGACCTCCGTCTCGTGCGCCAGCCACACCTCGTACTCGTCCTCGCTCATCGGCCGCCCCGCCACGCCCTCGGGCAGCGCGGGAGGGTCGACGGTCAGGGGCTTGGCCATCTGACGGTTGCGCTCGACATAGCCGAGGGACGTGGCGAGACGGTGGGCGGCCTCGGCCTCGGCGGGCACGGCCACCTCGATCCGCTTGCAGCCCCAGCCGCGCACCACTTCCTCGGCGGCGAGCACGGCGACGGTGGCACGCCCGCGCCTGCGGTCGGTGTCTTTGACGCGCAGGTCCCGGATCTGGGCGACGGCGGGGCCGAACACGGCGTGCGTGGCGAGTTCTATCCCGCCTACAGGACGGCTGTTGACACACACTTCGTAGGTGCGTGACTTCGCGCCGTCAGCGCTCTTCTTGAGCGGCCCGGTCGGCCGCAGGGTCGTGGTCATCAGTGGTGTTCTACCCGCCCTGCGGCTCGTACGTCATCGGGAATACGCGCGGATCGAGGTCTCTTGCCCGGCGATCACGGGTCGAGGTCGTCCGCCGCACGCTCGTCGAAGATCCTCATCGCCTTGGCGGTGACCGGGCCCGGGGTCCCCGGCAGTTCGCGGCCGTCGATCCGGCGCACGGCCTGTACGTCACGGAGTGTCGACGTCAGGAACACCTCGTCGGCGCGATCGAGGACGTCGAGCGGCAGATCGGTCTCCCGCGCGCCCGTCCAGTCGACGGCCAGCGCGCGCGTGATGCCCGCCAGGCACCCGGAGGCGACCGGCGGCGTGTGGATCTCGCCGTCGAGCACGACGAAGACATTCGATCCGGTGCCTTCGCACAGCTGCCCCACGGTGTTGGCGAACAGCGCCTCCGAAGCGCCCTGTTCGTGGGCGCGCGCAAGGGCGACGACGTTTTCGGCGTATGACGTGGTCTTCAGGCCGGTCAGAGCGCCGCGTTCGTTGCGCGTCCAGGGGACCGTGATCACGGCGGTCGTGTCGGGGCGCCTGTCGGCATCGCCGAGGGCGACAACCAGCGTCTGGCCCTGGTCACCACGGTCCGAGCCGAGCGGCGAGAGACCTCCGGTGTACGTGATGCGCAGCCGTCCCAGGGGCATCGGGTTGGCGTCGATGACGGCGGCGCAGGCGGCGCGCACCTCGTCCAGGTCCGGCTCGGGCAGGCCGAGACCCCGCGCCGAGCGGGCGAGCCGGTCCAGGTGCCGGGTCAGCGCGAAGGTCCGCCCCTCGACCGACTTCACCGTCTCGAAGATTCCGTCGCCCACGGTCAGTCCGTGGTCGAACACGGAGACGCGGGCGGTATCGAGGTCCTGCAGCCCGCCATTGAGCCAGATCTTCACCAAGGGGTCCCTCCACTCACTTCGTACGCTCCCGACGCTACCGCCAGCAGCCTTTCCGCCTTCAGCTCGGTCTCCCGCCACTCCCCCTCGGGGTCCGAGCCCCAGGTGATGCCCGCGCCGGTGCCGAAGCGCAGCACGCCCTCCGCGCGGTCGATCCAGAAGGTGCGGATGCCGACGGCCAGTTCACCGGTGCCCCGGTCGGCGTCGACCCAGCCGATGCCGCCGCAGTACGGCCCGCGGGGCGCGGTCTCCAGGGCGTCGATGATGCGCAGGGCGCTGGACTTGGGGGCGCCCGTGACGGAACCGGGCGGAAAGGTGGCGTCGAGAAGCTCGGGCCAGCCCGCGTCCGGGCGGAGCTCGCCGCGAACGGTGGAGACGAGATGGACGAGCCCGGGGTGCTTCTCGACCACGCAGAGGTCGGGCACGGTCACGGAACCGGTCTCGCAGATCCGCCCGAGGTCGTTGCGGACGAGGTCGACGATCATCACGTTCTCGGCGTAGTCCTTCTCAAGAAGGTCCGCCTCGGTGCGGCCCGTGCCCTTGATCGGCCCCGACTCCACGACGCGGCCCGCGCGGCGCAGGAACAGTTCGGGCGAGGCCGTGGCTATCTCGACGCCGTGTCCGGGGACGCGGATCGTGCCGGCGTACGGAGCGGGGTTCCCGCGCGCGAGGAGCGCGGTCAGGGCGTCGACGTCGGCGCCGTCCGGGACCGGCGCCGACAGGACGCGGCAGAGATTCGTCTGATAGACATCGCCCGCCGCGATGTGTTCGCGCACACGCCGTACGCCGTCCATGTACGCGGCGCGGTCGAGCGACGACGTCCAGTCACCGGCGGCGGGACCCCGCCACGCCCCCGGCACCGGAGCGGGCACCGGCTCCGCGCGTACGTCGTCGAAGCGGGCGCAGACGAGACCACCGTCGAAGCTCGCTGCGACCGCCCAGAATCCGCCCGCGTCCAGGGCCGAAGGATCGCTGGTCACGTCCCTGAGGCCGGTCGCGAGCAGGCCGCCGAAGCGCGCCATGGGCAGGGGCGGCACGGAGGGCGGTCGTGAGGGTGTCTGAGGGGCGCTGTGCACGTCTGCGAGTCTATGACCGGCGTCCTGGGCGCGCCCCGGGCCGGTGACAGCGCAGCACGCTGCGCAAACGCGTTTTTGTACTGGCCCAGGAATCCGCTAGAGTTCAACACGTCGCCGGGACGCGCAAGCGGGCCGGGAAAGACAAGCGGACGTAGCTCAGTTGGTAGAGCGCAACCTTGCCAAGGTTGAGGTCGCCAGTTCGAACCTGGTCGTCCGCTCGCAGGAAGTGGGGGATCTTCCCGACCCCCCGCACTCCTGGTGGAGTGGCCGAGAGGCGAGGCAACGGCCTGCAAAGCCGTCTACACGGGTTCAAATCCCGTCTCCACCTCCAAGCGCGATTAGCTCAGCGGGAGAGCGCTTCCCTGACACGGAAGAGGTCACTGGTTCAATCCCAGTATCGCGCACGCAGCACAACTGAAGGTCTGGTCCGCAAGGATCCCCGCGCGATTAGCTCAGCGGGAGAGCGCTTCCCTGACACGGAAGAGGTCACTGGTTCAATCCCAGTATCGCGCACGCAGTAGTCATCACACGCAGTACGCAGCACACGCAATTGACCCGCGCGATTAGCTCAGCGGGAGAGCGCTTCCCTGACACGGAAGAGGTCACTGGTTCAATCCCAGTATCGCGCACCATCCGTACGAAGCCCCCGGCCGTTCCCACGGCCGGGGGCTTCGTCGTTCCTCCCGTCAGGAGGAGAAGAGCATGTGCCCGAAGCTCTTGTGGCGCCTGTCGTGGCCGTAGTGCCCACCGTGACCGCCGTGGTGGCCGCCGTGCTGGGGAGCGCCCCACTGCGGGGCGGGAGCGGCCGGGTACGCCTGTGGGGCGGGCGGTGGCGGCGGGACCTGCTGGCCGCCCTGGCCGCCCCACTGGGACTCGACCCGGCTCAGGGCCTCGAGCTCGCCGTAGTCGAGGAATATCCCGCGGCAACCACTGCACTGCTCGATCTGGACGCCATTGCGGTTGTACGTGTGCATCGGTGCATGGCACTTGGGACACTGCATGGTCGGCTCAACTCCTCGCCGGTCGTGACTGTTTCGCCGGATCTCTGCCCGGCTTCGGTGCGTTGCAGCCTACTTCGTGACGGTGGGCGCCAACTCCGGCGGGAGGGCGGCCATGCGATCACATGCGTCGACGACGGCCAGCTCGATCTCGTCGAGAGGCCTGTCCTCCTTGAGGGACTTCACGATGGCCAGAGCGGCGGTCTGCGCGGTGAGCGCGCGGGCCGGTGCGTCGAGGGCGGGCCACGGGTCGGCGCCGTCGGCCGGTACCGCGGGGCCGCGTGCCGCGCGGTAGGCGGTGAGGAAGCGGGTCCACTCGTCGGGGGCGAGGAGACCGCAGGCGTACCAGGCCGCGGGGCGGGCCAGGTCCCAGGCCGGGTCGCCGAGGCCGAGGTCGTCGACGTCGATGAGCAGCCAGCGCCCTTCGGGGGTGCGCACCAGCTGGCCCAGGTGCAGGTCTCCGTGGCACAGGAGCCCCGGGAGCGGTGCGGGGGCCTCGGCTCGGGCCCAGGCGGGCAGCGTGGCCCAGGCGCGCTCGACGGGGGCGGCCGCGGAGTGCGGGCCCGCCGCCCGCATCCGCGCCATCGCCAGGGCGGCCTTGGCCGGGCCCCGCATGTCCGGGAGCGAGTGCGGGAGTTCGGCCGCCGGCGTGGCGTGCAGCCGTGCGAGGAGGGTGGCTACGGCCTCCCAGGGGGCCGCGTCGGGGTCGTCGCGGTCGACCGGGGTACCGGCCCTCCAGAGGGTGACCAGGCGGCCGTGGAGCGGCATCGCTGCCTCACTGAGCGGGGGGAGGAGGGTGCCGTGGAGTGCGGCGGCCACCTTCAGGCGTGCCGCGAGCTCGACCGGGTCCGTGCCGGGGGCGTGGGCCTTGGCGACGGTGTCGCCGTGGCGGATGACCGTGGCGTCGTCCCGGTCCGCGAGAACCGCCTCGGGGGCGCAGGCGCACGGGGTGCGGTGAGCCGCGTGGCGGGCCTTGGCGGTGAGGGCGGGCAGCAGTGCGGTCACAAGTCCCTCGGGGTACGTCGACGGGTCTTCCCGAGAGGGTACGCACTGGCAGCGGGTACTACCGGGGGCCTGGTGTCCGCAACCATCAATTGCGCAACCCCAACGGCGATCAGCCACCTACGCGAGAGCGGCGCCGGTTCAGGCGCAAAGAAAGGCCCGCGCAGCTCCCCAGCTGCGCGGGCATTTCTCATTGCCGTCCGCCGCACCCCCGTCCCCACGGGGTTTCCTGGCCGGATGTCCCCGCCCGGACCGCTCATCCGGGCCTGGGGCGCCGCTCAGCGCCCCAACATCACGCCCACGGACGACGCCTGTGTGACCACCGCTTCCCAGCCGCCGAAGACGACTACGAGCAGGGCCGCCAGAGGAAGAACCATGGCCGTCGCCACCAAGGGGTGACGCGTGCCGGACGGGCGGACGCCGAACGTGGCGAAGGCCTTACGTCCCTGCGTGCGGATCATTGCCCGCGGTGCCGTGTCCGCCATGGTTCCTCTCCTGACCGAGTCTGTTCAGATGTGGAGCGGCGGGTGTCTGACCTCGGGGGACGAGTGCGGCACCCGCCGCTTGACTTCAAATTTAGGTGCATCCGAGGACCTGGTCGTCATGCCCTCGTATCGATTGCCGGGCCTCCCGGAGGATGACCGATCGTCGGTCATGTACTCCCATGGGTGGAGACGGGGGCCTAGGTCTCAGGGTCTTCCCGGAGGGGGCGGGCGGCCTGCTCGGATGTGTCCTCCCGGGGGATGGGCTGTTCGACCAGAGCCAGGACGCGGGTCGCCATGAACCGCGCCGTCCGCACGACGGAGCCGCTGCGGGTGACTTCGCTCACTTCCACCACTCCCCTGCGGACCGCTGTCTCCACCCGGCGACCCGCTCGGCTCGCCACCACCTCGTACGTCCGCGTCGTGTCCCCGGCGTCCACGACTATCTCCACGCGATCACCCTTCACGGGATCAATCCCCCTTCAGCGACGGATGGTTGGGCAGCGCGGCGCACGCAACGGCCGCTCGCCCCAAAGCCCCTGACCACTCTTCAAGTTTCCCATCCGGCACTGACAATCGGTCGGGCCGTGAGGGCGCGGCCTCTGCACCTGCCCGGCCACGGAAACGTAAGCTGTGGCACGACAACGGACCGGGCAGCGGGGATGGACATGGCGATGATGCGGCTCCGGCGCGAGGACCCGCGTGTCGTCGGCTCGTTCAGACTGCACAGGCGGCTGGGTGCCGGCGGCATGGGTGTCGTCTATCTGGGGTCGGACCGGCGGGGGCAGCGCGTCGCCCTGAAGGTGATCCGGCCCGATCTCGCGGAGGACGAGGAGTTCAGGTCGCGCTTCGCGCGCGAGGTCTCCGCGGCCCGGCGGATCCGCGGGGGCTGTACCGCGCGGCTCGTCGCCGCCGATCTCGACGCGGACCGGCCGTGGTTCGCCACGCAGTACGTCCCCGGGCCCTCCCTGCACGACAAGGTCGTCGGAGAGGGGCCGCTCTCCGCGGCCGATGTGGCTGTCGTGGGTTCGGCCCTTGCCGAAGGGCTCGTCGCCGTACATGAAGCCGGAGTCGTACACCGCGATCTGAAGCCGTCGAACATTCTGCTGTCCCCGAAGGGGCCGCGGATCATTGATTTCGGTATCGCCTGGGCCACCGGCGCCTCGACGCTGACCCATGTGGGAACCGCTGTCGGCTCCCCCGGCTTCCTCGCGCCCGAGCAGGTGCGCGGCGCCGCCGTCACACCCGCCACGGACGTGTTCGCCCTCGGTGCCACCCTCGCCTACGCGGGCATGGCGGACTCGCCCTTCGGGCACGGCAGTTCAGAGGTGATGCTCTACCGTGTTGTCCATGAGGAGGCGCAGCTCGGCGGAGTGCCTGACGCGCTCGCCCCGCTCATCAGGGCCTGCCTCGCCAAGGACCCGGAGGAACGTCCCAGCACGCTCCAACTGTCGCTGCGGCTCAAGGAGATCGCGGCCCGTGAGGCGCAGGGCCTCGGCGACACGAGACCGCCCGCGCCCCGGCAGGACCAGGACAGGCCCACGGGACGCATGGCCGCCGAGTACGCGGACCAGCGCACCCAGCGGCGTCATCCGCAGGGCACTCCCCCACCGCGTCCCAGCTCGTCACGGCCGAATTCCTCGCGGGCCGGGTCGGCGAGCAGCGGGTCGTCACGCACCGGTTCATCGCGCACCGGGTCGTCGCGGCCGAATTCCTCGCGGGCCGGGAACAGTTCTTCGCGGCCAGGATCGCGCCCCGCGCCGTCGAGGAACACGACCCGTTCCGGCGGCAAGCGGCGTCCCGCCAATCCGCGGCTCCTTCGCCAGCGGCTGTTCGTCTTCGTGGTCGTCACGCTGCTGGTGGCCCTGGGGATCGCGGCAGCCCAGGGGTGCCAGGGGCCCGCGCGCGGGCTCGGTGGCGGGCAGGGCGTGCCCGGCGTACAGCAGCAGGACCAGCGGCCGGACCCCGGGCCGGGTTCTCAGAGCTGAGGGCGTCCCGTCGCCACCGCGTAGAACGCGACCGCCGCCGCCGCTCCCACATTGAGGGAGTCGACGCCGTGCGCCATCGGGATACGGACCCATTCGTCGGCGGCGACCAGCGCCTGCGTGGAGAGGCCGTCGCCCTCCGCCCCGAGCATCAGCGCCACCCGGTCCATACGGTGGGGCGCGGCCTCGTCCAGGGTCTTCGCCTTCTCGTCCGGGGTGAGCGCGAGGAGGTTGAAGCCTGCTTCGCGTACGCCCTCAAGACCCTTGGGCCAGGATTCGAGGCGGGCGTAGGGGACGGAGAAGACCGCGCCCATGGAGACCTTCACCGAGCGGCGGTAGAGCGGGTCGGCGCAGTCCGGTGAGAGCAGGACCGCGTCCATGCCGAGGGCGGCGGCGCTGCGGAAGATCGCGCCGATGTTGGTGTGGTCGTTGACCGACTCCATGACGACGACGCGGCGCGCAGTGGTGAGGAGTTCGTCCGACGTCGGCAGCGGCTTGCGCTGCATCGAGGCGAGTGCGCCGCGGTGCACGTGATAGCCGGTGACCTGCTCGGCCAGGTCGGGGTTGACCGCGTACACGGGGGCCGGGACCTCGTCGATGACGTCCCGCATGACGTCGACCCACTTCGCGGAGAGCAGCATCGAGCGCATCTCGTAGCCCGCCTGCTTGGCCCGTCTGATCACCTTCTCGCCCTCGGCGATGAAGAGGCCCTCGGCGGGCTCGCGCTTGCGGCGCAGTTCGACGTCGGTCAGGCCTGTGTAGTCGCGCAGGCGCGGATCGGTGGGGTCGTCAACGGTGATGAGATCAGCCACAGGGTGATACTGCCTTGTCCTGGGTGTGGTGCCAACGCCTGGGGGCGAGTTGGGTTACCGGTGGTTACGCGGGGGCTCTGGGTGGCTACGCGGGGCTGTGCGGACCCACGTTCACCACGTCGCCGATGACGATGACCGCCGGGGGCTTCACCTCGTGGGCGGCAACCTGGGCGGCGACCGTGGAGAGGGTGGCGTCCACACGGCGCTGGGCCGCGGTGGTGCCCTCCTGGATCAGCGCCACGGGGGTCTCGGGCGACCGGCCGTGGGCGGTGAGCGTCTCGGCGATCCTGCCGATCTTGTCCACGCCCATCAGGACGACGAGGGTGCCGCGCAGCTTGGCCAGGGACGGCCAGTCGACCAGAGAGCGCTCGTCGTCGGGCGCGACGTGACCGCTGACCACCGTGAACTCGTGGGCGACGCCTCGATGCGTGACGGGGATGCCCGCGGCGCCGGGGACCGAGATCGAGCTGGAGATGCCGGGGACGACCGTGCAGGGGATGCCCGCTTCGGCGAGTGCCTGGGCCTCTTCCATGCCGCGGCCGAAGACGAAGGGGTCGCCGCCCTTGAGACGTACGACCGACTTGCCCTGCTTCGCGTGCTCGATGAGGGCGTTGTTGATGGCCTCTTGGGCCATGAAGCGGCCGTACGGGATCTTCGCGGCGTCGATCACCTCGACGTGCGGCGGGAGTTCGTCGAGGAGGTCGCGGGGGCCGAGCCGGTCGGCGATGACCACGTCCGCCTCGGCGAGGAGGCGCCGGCCGCGGACCGTGATGAGGTCCGGGTCGCCGGGGCCGCCGCCGACGAGGGCGACGCCGGGGGTGCGGGTGCGGTGGTGCGGCGCCACGAGGGTGCCGTCGCGCAGGCCCTCGACGACCGCGTCGCGGATGGCGGCGGTGCGGCGGGGGTCGCGGCCGTGGATGTCCGTGGTCAGGACGGCGACCGTGACGCCTTCGGAGCGGCCCGTCGCCGGGGTCAGGGCGGTGGCGGCATCGGCGTCGTCGGAGCGGACGCACCAGACGCGGTGCGCTTCCGCTTCCGCGGAGGCCGCCGTGTTGGCCTCGCTGTCGCTGGTGGCGATCAGGGCGTACCAGGCGTCCTTGAGGTCGCCGTGCTCGTAGCGGCGGCGCTCCCAGGTGATCTCGCCCGAGTCCGCCATCGCCTCCACGGACGGGGTCGCCGTCGGCGATACGAGGAGGATGTCGGCGCCTGCCGCGATCAGGGCGGGGAGGCGGCGCTGGGCCACCTGACCGCCGCCGAGTACGACTGCGCGTCGGCCGGTGAGGCGGAGGCCTACGGGGTAGGCGGGGTTTTCTGCCATGTCGTTGCGGCTCCTCGCGAGGCGGGGTTGTGCTGGCCGCTGCGGCGGTGGAGCGGCGCTGACGTGCGGGTTCACTCTACGGCCCCACTCGTCTGCGGGCCGTGGGCGTTTGTGCCCACCTGTTCCATCCCCCAGTGCCTGAAGGGCCTGGGGGGGGGGACCCCCAGGCGGAACGGGTGGGCACAAACGGGGCGGCTCACGGGGTGGGCAGAGCCTGCGGAAGGCCTGCCCTCCCCGTGTCGGGCACGGCTACTTCTCGGTTACGCCCGCCGAGTCGAACGTTGCCACCTCGTGCATCGCCCTTGCCGCGCTCTGGACCACCGGGAGTGCCAGGAGGGCGCCTGTGCCCTCGCCGAGGCGGAGATCCAGGTCGACCAGGGGGCGCAGGCCCAGTTTGTTGAGGGCTGCCACGTGGCCCGGCTCCGCGCTGCGGTGGCCCGCGATGCAGGCCGCGAGGACCTCGGGGGCGATGGCACGGGCGACCAGGGCCGCCGCGCCCGCGCTCACGCCGTCCAGGATCACGGGGGTACGGAGGGAAGCGCCGCCGAGCAGCAGGCCCACCAGCGCCGCGTGTTCCAGGCCGCCGATCGCCGCGAGGACGCCGATCGGGTCCGCCGGGTCGGGCTTGTGAAGCTCCAGGGCACGGCGTACGACGTCGACCTTGCGGCTGTGCATCTCGTCGTTGATGCCGGTACCACGGCCGGTCACCTCACCCGGGTCCGTGTCCGTGTAGACGGAGATGAGGGCCGCGGACGCTGTCGTGTTCGCGATGCCCATCTCGCCGGTGAGCAGGCCCTTGTTGCCCGCCGCCACCAGGTCGCGGGCCGTCTCGATGCCCACCTCGATGGCCGCCTTGACCTCCTCGCGGGTCAGGGCCGGGCCCGTCGTCATGTCCGCCGTACCCGCACGGATCTTGCGGGGCAACAGGCCGGGAGTAGCCGGGAGTTCACTCGCCACGCCCACATCGATGACGCAGACCTCGGCGCCCACCTGGTTGGCGAAGGCGTTGCAGACCGCGCCGCCGCCGAGGAAGTTGGCGACCATCTGCGCGGTCACCTCCTGGGGCCAGGCGGTGACGCCCTGGGCATGTACGCCGTGGTCGCCCGCGAAGATCGCGACGGCCGCGGGCTCCGGGATCGGCGGCGGGCACTGCCGGGAGAGCCCGGAGAGCTGCGCGGAGATGATCTCCAACATGCCGAGCGCGCCCGGCGGCTTGGTCATGCGCTTCTGCCTGTCCCACGCCTCGCCGAGCGCCTTCGCGTCCAGCGGCCGGATGTGGGAGACGGTCTCGGCGAGCAGGTCGTGCGGCTCCTCGCCGGGCAGGGCACGGCGGCCGTACGTCTCCTCGTGGACCACCCAGGAGAGCGGGCGGCGCTTGGACCAGCCTGCCTGCATCAGTTCGGGCTCGTCGGGGAACTCGTCGACGTAGCCGACACAGAGATAGGCCACCACTTCGAGGTGCTCGGGCAGGCCGAGGGTTCTGACCATCTCGCGTTCATCGAAGAAGCTGACCCAGCCGACGCCGAGGCCCTCGGCGCGCGCCGCGAGCCAGAAGTTCTCGACGGCGAGGGCGGAGGAGTACGGCGCCATCTGCGGCTGCGTGTGACGGCCGAGGGTGTGGCGGCCGCCGCGGGTCGGGTCGGCGGTGACGACGATGTTCACCGGGGTGTCGAGGATGGCCTCGATCTTCAGTTCCTTGAACTGCTTCGCGCGGCCCTTGGGGAGCGACTTCGCGTACGCGTCCTTCTGGCGCATGGCCAGTTCGTGCATCGTGCGGCGGGTCTCCGCCGAGCGGATGACGACGAAGTCCCAGGGCTGCGAGTGCCCCACGGAGGGCGCCGCGTGGGCCGCCTCCAGGACGCGGAGGAGGACCTCGTGCGGGATGGCGTCGCTGCGGAAGCCGTTGCGGATGTCGCGGCGTTCGCGCATGACGCGCAGGACCGCTTCGCGTTCGGCGTCGTCGTACGCGGGCGCGGCGGGGGTTTCCGTGTGCGGGGCCGGGGCCGGGACCGGGTCCGCGGGGGCAGGCTCTTCGGCGACCTCCGCCGGGTGAGCGACCTCCGCCGCCTGAGCGGGCTCGGGTTCGGGTTCGGCCACGGGCGCTGCTGCCTCCGGCTCCGGGGCCGGGGCCGGCTCCGGCTCGTCGGCGGTCACGGCCGCCGCTTCCGGCGCTTCCGGCGCTTCGGCGGGGGCGTCGATCACTTCGAGGGGCGTGGCCTCGGCCACGGGCACTTCCGCCTCGTCCGGTACGGGAGTTACTGCCGCAGGCTCTCCCCCGTCACGCGGCGCGGGCACGGTGGCCTCGGGCTGCGGGGCGGGCTCGGCGGAGTCGATGAGCGCCGACGGCTCCTGGGCTTCCTGGGCGTCAGGGGCGTCCGGGGCGGCTTCTTGTACGGCTTCCGGTGCGGGGGCCTCAGGCTGCGGGGCCGGGGCCTCGAAGTGCTCCGGCGGTACGGACAGGGGGTGCGGCGGTGTCGGTGCCAGGTGGGGCGTGGTCGGCACCGAACCCTCGACCGGCACGAACTGGCCGAGGGGCGCGGGAGCGTGGGCCGCGGGGGTGTCTGTGTACTGGGGGGCCTGGGGGGCCTGCGGGGCCTGCGCAAGGTGCGGGCCCTGGGGCGCGTGCGCGGCGCCCTGGAGCGGTGCGTCCGACCAGGGCTGTGCGGCGGCCACGGCGAACTGCGGCAGGCCGGAGCCCGAGGCGTGTGCGGGCATACCGACGGCTGACAGCTGCGCCTCGTCGACGGGGAGCGGGAACTCCTGGCTCGCTTCCGGAGCGGGCGCGGCCTGGCCCACGGCCAATGACTGCTCGGCGGCCACGGCGAACGCGGGCTGCCCCACCTCGGCGACGGAGTGCGCGAACTGGTCGGCGGCCTCGGTGCCCTGCGTGATCGCGGGGTCGGCGGCACCCGCAGCCTGCGGGAAAGCGGCGGCGGGCGTTCCGGCTGCCGGGGTTTCGGGAGTGGCAGGAGCTACAGGAGTGGCAGGAGTGGCCTCTGCGGGCTGGGGCAGCTCAGCGGCCTGTGCGGGCTGCGGAGTCGGCGACTCAGCGGCCTGTGCGGGCTGCGGAGTCGGCGCGGCCTCGGCGGCGAGCGAGTCCTGCGTGACCTGTGCGCCCTGCGTGCCGTGTGTGACCTGTGCGTCCTCTGATGCCGGAGCGGCCTCCGGGACGACCGTTTCTGCTGGTTCGACAGCCTGCGCGGGCTGAGACGGCTGCGGCGTCCACGGCGTCGCCCCCTGGGGCGTGATCTCACCGAGCTGCGGACCCGGCAGCATCCCTTCCTCGTCACGCGGGATGTCGAGGTACTCGGGCCCCACGGTCGGCGGCCCCGCGTGCCGCACGGGCACGGCGTGCTGCGGCGCACCACTGGGGCCGCGGTCGGCGAGGGAACGTACGGGACTGCCCGTGCCGTCCGGCACGACGGGCCCCGAAGGCCCCCGGTGGAGCGGGCGGCGGGCAGGGCCCTGGTGCGACGCGGACGTCCCGGCATGCGCGCCGGGCAGCTGGACGCCGTTCAGATCGACCGAGCCGCTGTCGCGCCCCGCCGTCTCGTGCGGGCCCGGCTGGTGCACGACCTGCGGCTGCGGCTGACCGGCCGGGTACGAGTCCGCCACCGGCTGACCGGTCGCGTGCTGGCCCACAGGCTGAGCAACCGGCTGCTGCTGATACTGACCGGCCACGGGCTGAGCGACCCCGTGCTGAGCGGTCACCGGCTGCTCCGGCTGCGGCTGAGCCGACTGCGGCTCGCTCCAGGCGCCCTGGGAGCCCGGCATGAGGAGCAGGTCGTCGTCTTCGGCGGTGGCGACGCTCTCGGCGGGATTTTCGGAGGGGTCGAGGTAGGTGTACGCACCCGGGGCGGGGACGCCCGGCTGCTCCACCATGCCTGCGTTCTCCGGCAGTCCCTCGCCCGGGACCTGGCCGGTGTCGGTCATGCGTAACCCCTCGCCCATCGGTTAGTGCTTCTTCGACCGCCCCTCAGCCTTCGGCCGGGGAAGCCCCATTGCCCGGAGCGGCGCACCGACCGCCCGTCCTTCTCAACGAGCGTGCGCGCCGCGCGGCACGAACCGCGTACGGACTACAGGCATTGTCCCGGTCGGCATGCCTCCGCGGCAGCTTGATCCGCAACGGCCCGCTGTGGACTGCGCCACGTTGCGCGCCCTCCGGTCCTGCCGTACCACACACCCCCCAAAACGGGCGAGTTTTCCGGACATTGACCAACTATTTGCCGGGCACTCGGGTGCGGTACAACGATCGGCCAGCCTACCCCGCACCGTGGCGCGGCAGGGTCACGGGGCGCGATCGGGCAACTGTCCGGAGAGCAGGAACACCACGGTCCGCTCCCGCTCCGTCCACGCGCGCGTGTCGAGCTCGACGGACTGGAGCAGCGCGCACTCCACCACGTATCCGTGCTCCGTCAGGTCCCTGCCGATGAGTTCGGCCGCGTCACGGGTCGACGCGTGCGTCACGATGCGTGCCGGGCGGCGGTCGGCGACGGCGGAGACCACCGCGACTCCCCCGCCCCCGACGCGTACGACATCGGGCTCGGGAAGGTCTTCGAGGATGTACGGCGCCGTGCCGTGCACGATCTGCGGCTGTACGCCGAAGTGGCGGGCGACCGCCGTGGTGCGGGCGCAGGCGTCGGGGTCGGCATCGACGGCGATGACGGCGGCGCCGAAGCGCGCGGCCTCCGCGGTGAAGGCGCCACTGCCGCAGCCGATGTCCCAGACCAGGTCGCCCACGCGCGGGCCGATGCGGGCGAGTTGGGCGGCCCGTAGCCGGTCGCTCTCGCCCTCGCCGAGCTGGGCGTCGCCGCCGTAGGCGGGGGCGGGCAGCGCCCAGCCGCGCGGAGTTCCCTGGTCGCGTCCCGCGATCCAGCCGGTGTCGGACGCGGCGACCGGGCCGCCCATGACGATCACGACGTTCGGGTCGCGCCAGGTGTGGTCGGCTGCCTTGTCCGAGGTGAGAACGGTGACCTGTTCGCGCTCGGTGCCGAGCTCCTCGCAGATCACGAAGGTGCGGTGGACACCATCGAGCAGCAGTCCGAGCTCGGCGGGGCCCGCACCCGGCGAGGTGAGGACGGCGACCTTGGTGTGTGCGCGGCAGACATTCACCGCGCGGCGCAGGGTGCGGGGGTGGGCGACGACGACCTCGGCGTCGTCCCAGGGCATCCCGGCGCGGGCGAAGGCCTGGGCGACGGAGGAGACGGCGGGCACCACTTCGACCTCGAGGCCGAATTCGGGGGCTCGCAGGGTGCGTACGACGCCGAAGAAGCCCGGGTCGCCGTCGGCCAGGACGACAGCGGTGCCGCGGTGCGCCGCGATGCGGCGGGCGGCCAGGCTCACGCTGCCGAGGCGGATCCTTTCGGCGCCCCCGGGCACTTCGGAGAGCGCCAGATGGTGGGCGGCGCCCGCGACGAGGGTGGCGGCGCCGAGCGCCGAGCGTGCCGCGGCGGTCAGCGGCGAGCCGTCCCAGCCGATCACCGTGACGCGGTCGGCCATCGTCGTCAGTCTCCTGGGTTCGTTCTCGCGGGTCGTTCTGAGGGTCCTGGCGTCGCGTGTAGGGGGCAACCGCGTGCGACCAGGGGCGAGCGTACCTGCTGGGGCCCGGTGGTGCCCGAGGGGTCAGTTCCAGTCGGAGAACGCGCTGAATCCGCTGTCCGCGAGCTGCTCGCCGACTCCTTCGAGATCCTCGGGGAGCAGGCTCCAGATGATGAGGTCGGTGCGGACGTCGAGCCAGCCGCCGAACGGATCCCCGCCATTCCTCGTACGCGCTATCCAGGCGCCCCGCAGGACGCCCTCGCTGATGCAGCCGATCTTCTGGGCGACCTGCTGGGCGGCGGTGTTGTCGGCCGCGGTGCGCAGCTCGATGCGCTCGAAGCGCTGGTCGTTGAAGAGCCACTGGGCGGTGGCGAGCGCTGCCTCCGACGCGTAGCCCTCGCCGCGGGCCCAGGGGGCGACGACGTAGCTGAGTTCGCTGGAGCGCACGCGCCAGTCGGTGTCCCGCAGTTGCACTATGCCGACCAGGCGCTGGGTGAGGAACTCGGTGACGGCGAGGGCGATGCCGCGACCCTCGGTGCGCTCGGCGGGCGCGATCCGGGTGATCCAGTCGCGGGCGTCGTCCTCGGTGTAGGGCTGAGGCACGGAAGTCCAGGCGGTGACCATCTCGTCGTTCATCATCTCCGCGTAGGCGGAGACGTCGGCGTCCTCGAACGGGCGCAGCACCAACCGCTCCGTGCTGATGGAGATGTCAGGGAAGGTGGTTGTCATGCGCTGCTCCGTAACCTGGAACCCTCGGGCCTGCTGAAGAGCCCAGCATGCAGCATGTCGGCGCGCAGACCCACCACGGGGTCCGCTCCTTCATCAGGAGAGGACCCCGTGGTGAGGGCGGAAACGGACTGTGCGTCAGCTCGTTTCGACGGGCAGGACGGAGCCCTTGTACTTGTCCTCGATGAACTGCTTCACCTCAGTTGAAGTGAGCAGTTTCGCCAGCTTCTTGACGCGGGGGTCGTCCTCGTCGCCCTTCTTGACGGCGAGCACGTTGTTGTACGGATTGTCCTTCGGCGACTCGAGAAGGATGGCGTCCTTCTTGGGGTTGAGTCCGGCGCCGAGCGCGTAGTTGCTGTTGATGACGGCGGCGTCGACGTCCTCGAGGGCACGCGGCAGCTGGGCGGGTTCCAGCGGCTTGATGACCAGCTTCTTCGGGTTGGACGTGATGTCCTCGGGGGTCGCGGTCGTACCGGCCCCCTTCTTGAGCCCGATGACGCCCTTGGAGGCGAGGAGTTGGAGCGCCCTGCCTTCGTTGGTGGTGTCGTTCGGAACGGCGACGGTCGCACCGGCTGGCAGTTCGGTGACGTCCTTCGTCTTGTTCGCGTACACCCCTATCGCAGGCAGGTAGACCTCGGTGACCGGCACGAGATCCGTCTTCTTGGACTCGTTGAAGTCCTTGAGGTACGGGGTGTGCTGGAACAGGTTGGCGTCGAGGGAGCCTTCCTGGAGCGCGGTGTTCGGCGTGACGTAGTCCGTGAACTCCGTGATCTGGAGGTCGAGTCCCGCCTTCTTCGCGAGGTTGTTCTTGATGTACGTGAGGACTTCGCCGGCCGGGGTCGGGGTGGCGCCGACGGTGAGTGTGTCACCGGCGGCGCTTCCCGATCCTGAGGCCTTCTCCGTGCCGCACGCGGTCAGGCAGAGCGTGAGGGCGAGTGCCCCGGCGGCGGCCGCTATGACGGGCGTACGCATGATCAGAACGCCGCGACGACGGCACCGTCGTACTTGTCGTCGATGAACTTCTTGACCTCGGGCGAGGTGAGGAGCTTGGCGAGCTTCTTCACGCGCGGGTCGTTCTCGTCGCCCTTCTTGACGGCGAGGAAATTGCCGTAGGGGTTGTCCTTGGCGGGCTCGGCGACGATGGCGTCCTTGGCCGGGCTGAGCTTGGCCTCGAGCGCGTAGTTGCCGTTGATCACCGCGGCGTCGACGTCACCGAGGGAACGGGGCACCTGGGCCGCCTCGAGCTCCTTGAACTTGATGTTCTTGGGGTTCTTGGAGACGTCCTTGGGGGTGGCCTCGTAACCGACACCCTTCTTGAGCTCGATCACGCCGTTGTCGGCGAGGAGCTTGAGGGAGCGGGCCTCGTTGGTGGTGTCGTTCGGGATCGCGACCGTCGCGCCGTCCTTCAGGTCCGTGACCTTCTTGACGCTCTTGGAGTAGACGCCGAGCGGCTCCAGGTGCACCGTCGCGTTCGGGACGGGCACGATGTCCGTGCCGTTCTTCTTGTTGAAGTCGTCGAGGTACGGCTTGTGCTGGAAGTAGTTCGCGAAGACCTCGCCCTGCTGGACGGCGGTGTTCGGCGTTACGTAGTCGGTGAACTCCTTCACCTCGAGGTCGAGACCGGCCTTCGTCGCAAGGTTCTTCTTGACGTAGTCGAGGATCTCGCCCTGCGGCGTGGGGGTCGCGGCGACGACGAGCTTGCCGTCCTTGTCGCTAGCGGAGTCTTTGTCGGAGCCGCAGGCGGAGAGCCCGAGGGTGAGGGCTCCGGTGGCGAGGACAGCGGCGGTGATCTTGGTGGTGTTACGCACGAAAAGTGCCTTTCTCCATGGGTGGTACGCCCCGCGATGGGGTGTGCGGGGTGGTTCAGATCGAGGGGGTCGAGGGCGCGGGCGTCTTGAGCTTGAGCAGGCGCAGCTTGGGAGCGGCGCCCGAGTGGCCGCCGCGCCGGTGCAGCCTGCGGGCCGCGTAGTCGCCCGCGAACTGGATGACCGAGATGACGACGGCGAGGACACCGACGGTGATCCACATCAGCTCGGTCTCGAAGCGCTGGTAGCCGTAGCGGATGGCGATGTCACCGAGGCCGCCCGCGCCGACGGCGCCGGTGATGGCCGAGTAGCCGATGATCGTGACGATCGTCGTGGTGGTGCTGGAGATCAGTGAGGGCAGCGACTCCGGCACGAGGACCTTGCGCACGATGGTCCAGGTGTTGCCGCCCATCGACTGCACGGCCTCGACGAGACCGCCGTCGACCTCGCGCACCGCGGTCTCCACGAGCCGCGCGAAGAAGGGCGTCGCGCCGATCGCGAGCGGCACGATGGCGGCCTCGCGGCCGATCGTCGTACCCGTGATCATGCGCGTGAAGCCCATCAGAGCGACCATGAGGATGATGAAGGGCATCGAGCGCGCGATGTTCACGATCTGCCCGATGAGCTTGTTCAGGACCGTGTTCTGCAGCAGCCCGCCGCGGTCGGTGAGGACCAGCAGGATGCCGAGCGGCAGTCCGGCGACGACGGCTATCAGCGTCGACCAGCCGACCATGTAGAGGGTGTCCCAACAGGCCTGCTCCAGCAGGGGCTGCATCTCCGACCAGGTCACTTGGCACCTTCCTTGACCAGCAGCGTGGCGTCCTTCGGCGTGCTCACGGGATCTTCGCCCGCGATGTCCACCTGTAGTCCCTGCTCCCGCAGGAAGCCGATCGGGACGACGTTCTCCTCGAAGCGGCCCGGCAGCTCGATGCGCATACGGCCGACCTGCCTGCCCGCGACGGTGTCCATCGCGGCGCCGAGGATCGAGATGTCGATGTTGTACGTGCGCGACAGCTGGGAGATGACCGGCTGGGTCGCGGCTTCGCCGTGGAAGGTCACGTCGACGACGGTGCGGTCATCGCCCGTCGCCTCGCCGCTGACCGGGAAGAGCGCGGCGGCGAGCTCGGATCCGGGCGTCGCGAGCAGTTCGGTGACGGTGCCGGACTCGACGATCCGGCCGTTCTCCATGAGGGCCGCAGAGTCGCAGACGCTCTTGACGACGTCCATCTCGTGCGTGATCAGCAGGACGGTCAGGCCGAGCTGCCGGTTGAGGTCGCGCAGGAGCTGGAGGATGGAGCGGGTGGTCTCCGGGTCGAGGGCGCTGGTCGCTTCGTCGGAGAGCAGCACCTTCGGGTCGCCGGCGAGCGCGCGGGCGATGCCGACGCGCTGCTTCTGGCCGCCGGAGAGCTGCGCCGGGTAGGACTTCGCCTTGTCGGCGAGGCCGACCAGGTCGAGGAGTTCGAGGGCCTTGCGGGAGCGCTCGGCGCCGCTGAGACCGAGGATCTCCAGGGGCAGCTCGACGTTGTCCTGCACGGTGCGCGATGACAGCAGGTTGAAGTGCTGGAAGACCATGCCGATGCGGCTGCGCGCCCGGCGCAGATCCTTGCTGGCACGGCTGCCGCGGCCCGCGAGGGCGGTGAGGTCCTGTCCCGCGACGGTCACGGTGCCGGAGGTGGGGCGCTCCAGGAGGTTGACGCAGCGGATCAGCGAGGACTTGCCGGCGCCTGACTGACCGATGACGCCGTACACCTCGCCTTCGCGGACGTGCAGATCGACGCCGTCGAGCGCAGTTACTTCACGACCGCGTGAGCGGTAGACCTTGGTGAGGCCGGAAGTGGTGATCACAGGGGTTTCCGTCACTGTCGAGTGCGCGGCCGGGTAAAGCCGGGCACGGGGCATTCGTGGGGAACGCGGCACGGTTTCTCGCGGTGGCGAAAAGAACCGGAGGAGGTGTGCGCGGGGCGGGCTCGCTTCCTACGTCAGGTCGCCGGTAAGGCGTACGTCGCATAGGGGCGCGGCACAGCGGCTTCGCTTCGGGGCGCGATGCTCAGGGGTGGTGCGGGGGCCCTCAGAAGGCGCACATTCGACACATACAACGAGCACCGGGCGTCGTGATCGCCTCGGTCGCAAGGGTGCGGTTGCTCGTCGTGGTCATGTGGACCAGTAAAACACGCGTGCGTCCGCGACCCGCCCCGGCAGTCCGCTATACGGACAACTCGTGGACAGGTGCGGACGGCCGCGGACGCCGCCCTGCGGGCGCTCAGCCCGCGGTGACGATCTCCACTCCACCCGCGATGGCCTGCGCCGACACGGCCGAGAGGTCCTCGACGACGACATCGGCGGAGAGCTCGTCGGCCTGGTGCGTTGTGGTCAACGCCACGGTGGTCATGCCCGCCGCGCGTCCCGCCGTGAGACCGGCGGGGGCGTCCTCGAAGACCACGCAGCGCGCCGGATCGACGCCCAGCTTCGCCGCCGCGAGCAGGAAGGGCTCCGGGTCGGGCTTGCCGCGCGTGATGTCGTCGGCGGCTATGAGCAGCTCCGGGCGGATGCCGACCTCCGCGAGCCGGGCCTCGGCAAGGCGGCGCCCGGCGGAGGTGACGACGGCCCAGCGCTCCGGGGGCAGCGATCCGAGCAGCTCGAGGGTGCCGGGGAGCAGCTTGACGCCGCCCGCGACGTCCGAGACCTCGAGCTCCTCGATGCGGGCGACGGCCTCGGCCACACGCTCGGCGGGCAGCATGTCCGCGATGATCTCGGCGGCGGGGCGGCCGTGCAGCTCTACCCGGGCGAACGTCTCGGCGGTGATTCCGTACTCCTGCGCCAGGCGCGTCCAGCAGCGGTACACCGACTCCATGGAGGAGATGAGGGTGCCGTCGTTGTCGAACAGGAGCGCTTCAGCGTGGATCTTCATGGTGTCCGAGCGTACGGGCCACCCCAGGGGCGAGCGCATCGGGTCAGGTGCCACCCCAGGGGCGAGCGCATCAGGTCAAAGGGCCCGTAATAAAGTCACGTCATGCTTGTTGCCCTGACGATCGCGACCGCCGTGGCCGCGCTCGCGCTCGCCGCGTGGTGCGGTTTCGCCGCCTACCGGGACCAGCCGACCAAGGACTGGCACTTCATCGGCATGGGCGTGGTGACGTTCCTCGCCACCCTCCAGCTGATCGTCGGCATCGTCCAGCTCGCACGCGGCGAGCAGGCCGAGCAGGGCACGACGATCTTCGTGGCGTATCTGATCGGGGCCTTCGCCTGCATCCCGGCGGCGGGCTTCATGTCCCTCGCGGAACGCACCCGTTGGGGCTCCATCACGGTGGCCGCGGGTGGCGTGGTCCTCGCGGTGCTCGAAGTGCGGCTCTACGACATCTGGGGAGGCTGAGGTGACGGTGGCCGAGGAAGAGAAGCCGGGTGCCCGGCAGAAGCTGATCGGCGGGCCCGGCATCCTGCTGGTGTGGCTGTACGGGGTGATGGTGGTCGGTGCCGTGTCGCGCTCCGCCGTGCAGATCTCGACGGACTTCGACAAGGCCCCGCTCGCGTACACGCTGTCCGCCGTCGCGGGGCTCGTCTACGGCTTCATCACGTACTCGCTCGTGCGGGGCGGCGAGAAGGCCCGCACGGCGGCGCTGGTGTGCTGCGCCGCCGAGCTGGTGGGCGTCCTCGCGGTGGGGACCTGGACGCTGGCCGAGCCGTCCGCTTTCCCCGACGCGACGGTGTGGTCGGACTTCGGGATGGGCTATCTGTTCATCCCGGTGATCCTGCCGGTTACTGCGATCTATTGGCTGAACAGGGCACGAAGGGCCCGTTAGGGGCGCGAGGAACTGCGCGACCAGCCACGACCGGCCCGCAGTGCCCGTTCAAGCGCTGGCCACTTCAAGCGCTGGCCACGTAGGCGCTCGCGCCGACCTCCTTCGCGAGGGTGACGAGTGTGAGCCGGTCGTTCACGTGCTGGGTCTTCACCGCCGCGTAGCCATGCTTCCGGTACAGCTGGAGATTCTGCTCGCTGCGATGCCCGCTGAAGAGCTGGAAGCACTTGGTGGCGCCGCCCTCACCGAGGCGCCCCTCTATCGCGTCCAGGAGCCTGCCGCCCAGGCCGTGTCGCTGCATCCTGGGGTGGACGATGAGCTTGTTGATCCGCGCCGTGCCGTCGGGGTCGACCGTGCCGCGCACCGAGGCGACCACCTCGTCGCCGAGGCGGGCCACCAGCACGCTGCCGGTGGTCAGTTCGGCCTTGATGGAGTCGAGGGACTGCGTGAGCGGCTCGATGGAATAGTCGCCGTACAGCTCGGCCTCGCTCTGGTAGCACAGGTACTGCAGTTTGAGGATCTTCTCGGCGTCCTGTTCGTCCGCCTCCGAGATGGTCACGCTCATGCCCATGTGTGCATGCCTCCCGCTCACCTGCTCCGCCGGTTGTCTATCGCTCCTTTCCCCACGGTTCAGGAGCTGCAACCTCCGCCGCGAGCATTCTGCGCAGGCATCCCAGGCAACGGGAACGTTCCGGCCCCAGGCTGCCCTGTGACATTCCCAACTCGCCTGCGATCTCCCGGTAGGTGAGGTCCTTCGGGGAGAGCAGCGCCGCCATCAGGCCGGGGCAGCGGCCGGGCAGTCTGCGGACCGCCGCGTACAGGGTGCGGTCGCGGTCGGCCCGCAGGGCGCGCTGTTCGGGGCCGCGCTCGGTGTCGTCGGCTGGCTCGGCCGCGTACGCCACTTCGCGCTCCGCCGTACGCCGGGTGCGGCGGGCCTCGGACGCGACGGCGGCGCGCAGCCAGGTGGCGGGGTCGGCGGGTGGGTCGGCGGCGTCCATCCGTTCCAACAGACGCAGCCAGACGGCCTGTTCGAGGTCACCGGGGTCGGTGCCCGAGGCGTGGGCCGCGGCGGATGCCTCGGCGGCGAGGAGCGGACGCAGGGTGGGGATGAGCTCGTGAGTCATGCACGGCGGGACGCGGCCGCTCCGGCAGGAGGTTGCCGGAGCGGCCGTCTGTCACCCCAACCGGGGCCGGGCGATCAACGGTTGACGCGGCACCACAGCCCCTGTGTCACCACAGCCCCTGTGTCACCTCAGCCCTTGAGGAAGTCCTCACGGGCGAGCAGCGCGGTGTCGCAGTTGTCCGAGAAGAGCCCGTCGATGCCCGTGGAGAGGTAGGCCTTGAACGCGCCGAAGGCGTCTCCGTAGGCGTTCGGGTCGGTGCCCTTCTTGAAGTTCGTGGGCAGGAAGGTGTTCTCGTTGCGCATCGTGTACGGGTGCAGGATCAGGCCCGCCTTGTGCGCGTCCTCCACCAGCGTGGACGGGGTGCCCAGGCTGCCGTCCGGCTTCTTCGGGATGACCAGGTCGAGCGTGGGGCCGATGCCCTGCGCGAACGACGCCATCCACTTCAGGCCCTCGGGCTTGATGAGGTCGGCGACGGTGCGCGGGTCGCCCGCCTCGACGAAGTCCCAGGGGCGGGAGCTCGCGGTGGACAGGAGCACCACGCGCGGCGGGTCGACCAGCTTGCTCAGGCGCTGGAGGCTGCTGGGCTCGAAGGACTGCAGGAAGTTCGGCGAGTTCTTCTTGTGCCGCCCGTACTGACGAAGGAGCTTGGCCAGCGGCTCCTCCAGGCCGAGACCCAGCTTGCGGAAGTACGTGGGGTGCTTGGTCTCGATGTGCAGCCAGATCCGCCTGCCGTGCTCGCGGCCCTGCTTCTCGGCCCACTGGAAGACCTCCTCCAGGGTGGGCACGTCCCAGCGGCCGTCGTAGAGGGTGTTGCGCTGGCGGGTGCCGGGGATGCGCTCCTTGGCACGCAGCGTCTTCAGCTCGGCGAGCGTGAAGTCCTCGGTGAACCAGCCGGTGAGCGAGGCGCCGTCCACGGATTTGGTGGTCTTGCGGGACGCGAACTCGGGGTGCGCCGAGACGTCCGTCGTCGCGGTGATGTCGTTCTCGTGACGGCATACGAGATGGCCGTCCTTGGTGGGCACCACGTCCTGCTCGATGACGTGGGCGCCCATGTCGAGGGCGAGCTGGTACGAACCGAGCGTGTGCTCCGGCCGGTAACCGCTGGTGCCGCGGTGCGCCACGATCGTGGGCACCGGCAGACCCTTGTAACCCTCGTGCCCGTGCTTCGCGTCGGCTCTCGCCACGCCGGGCAGTCCTACGACGGCTGTGCCCGCCCCGAGGACCGCCGCTCCCAGTACCGCGCGCCGCCCCGGCCGCTGCTCCCCCGGCCCCGACTGCTTCGACTTCTGCGTACCCATAGAGCGCTCCTCCCGATGTGCTGCCTTGCACCTGACAAAGCGGCACGATCGTAGGTGTCCGCGCGTGACAGATGGGAGACCCTGGACCGAACGGAAGGGTGACGCCGGATGGCTACTGGTGTGCGGGGCGGGATCCGTTCGGTGGGTGTTGATGCGGTTCGGTGGTCCCTTCGTGCGGGGGCGGCCCGCTTCGAGGTGGCAGCGCGTGACCACCGCGCGTGACAAGGACCACTAGGACGAGCCACATCGTCCACACGGGGATACGGTCGTCACAGGGAGGGCGGTTCGAGGGCAACGCGACCCAAACTCAGGTCAACTCTGCGTATCGAGTACGTGAACCCGATGTGCGGTGAACGGGGACCCGCGAGTATCGTCCTCACCTGCACATACTCGTCGTTGACCCGTTGACACCGGAGGGCTCGTTGTCCCGTCTCGCGCTCATCAAGGCTGTGCTCGGACCGATCTTGCGTCTGATGTTCCGCCCACGGGTGGAAGGCGCCGAGAACATTCCGGGCACCGGTCCGGTCATCATGGCCGGAAACCACCTCACTTTCATCGACTCGATGATCATGCCTCTCGTCTGCCCGCGCCCGGTGTTCTTCATCGGCAAGGACGAGTACGTCACCGGCAAGGGGCTCAAGGGCCGCCTGATGGCCTGGTTCTTCACGGGCTCCGGCATGATCCCCGTGGACCGCGACGGCGGTCACGGTGGCGTCGCCGCCCTGATGACCGGGCGCCGCGTCCTGGAGGAGGGCAAGCTCTTCGGCATCTACCCCGAAGGCACCCGCTCCCCCGACGGCCGCCTCTACCGGGGCCGTACGGGCATCGCGCGGCTCACCCTGATGACCGGCGCGCCCGTGGTCCCCTTCGCGATGATCGGCACCGACAAGCTCCAGCCCGGCGGCAAGGGCCTCCCGCGTCCGGGCCGCGTCACGGTGCGGTTCGGTGAGCCGATGGAGTTCTCGCGGTACGAGGGCATGGACCGCGACCGCTATGTGCTCCGCGCGGTGACGGACTCCGTCATGACGGAGGTCATGCAGCTCTCCGGCCAGGAGTACGTGGACATGTACGCCACGAAGGCGAAGGCAGCCTGACGGCACGGGATATACGAGGAGGGCCGTACCCCGCGGGGTACGGCCCTCCGTCGTGCTCGGCAGCGCCCCGAAGGGGCGCGGGGAACTGCGCGCCCAGCCACGACGCGCCCGCACACGGCAATCCCCGCGGACGACTCAGTCGCCGTCCTCCAGCTTTGAGCCCTTCAGGAGGAACCACGCCGCCACGGCAGTGGCGATGAGCACCACCGCGCCCGCCCCCGCCGCAAGGCGAAGGCCGTCCACGAAGGCGTCCTGGGCCGAGGCGAGCAGGGCCTGGGACTCGTGGGCCGGGAGCCCCGCCACCGATTCGACGGCGCCCCCGAGCGACTCGTGCGCCGCCGACGCCACGTCGGGCGGGGTCCCCGCCGGAGCGGTGAAGTCCCGGTAGACGCCGGTCACGATGGAGCCGAGCAGGGCGATGCCGAGCGCCGCGCCCAGTTCGTACGCCGTCTCCGAGACCGCGGACGCCGCACCAGCCTGCTCCTTGGGCACGCTGGAGAGGATGACGTCGGCGGTCACCGTGAACGAGAAGCCCGCGCCGATGCCGACGACCAGGAGCGAGGCTCCGAGCAGCGGATAGCCGGTGCTCTGGCTCAGCGTGGTGAGCGCAGCGAGGGCGAGGCCCACCGCCGCGAGCCCGCCGGCGACCACCGCGCGCACGGAGAACCGCCGTGCGACCATGCCCGCGATCAGACCGGCGGCCACCGCGCCCACCGCGGCCGGCAGTTCGGCGAGGCCCGCCTCGAACGGCCGCCGCCCCTGGACCAGTTGCAGGAACTGGGAGAGGAAGAAGACCAGGCCCGAGAGCCCGAGGACCGTGAGGAGATCGGCGAGCACCGCCCCCGAGAACCCCCGGTTACGGAAGAGCCGCATGTCGAGCAGCGGTGCCGTAAGGGTGAGCTGGCGCCGCACGAACCAGGTGAGCGCCGCCACGCCGAGCAGGCCGGCCGCTCCGACGTCCCAGCGGATGCCGTGCGCCGCCGCCTCCTTGATGGCGTACACGATGCCGATCATGCCGATGAGCGAGAGCACGACGCTGATCAGGTCCCAGGGGCCCGGCGCCGGATTCTTCGACTCGGGCAGGAGCTTGATGCCGACCACGACCAGGACGGCCATCACCGGCAGGTTGATCAGGAAGACCGATCCCCACCAGAAGTGTTCGAGCAGGAAGCCGCCGACGACGGGGCCGACCGCCGCACCCGCCGACGCCGCGGCGCCCCAGATGCCGACGGCGAGGCTGCGCTCGCGCGGGTCGTGGAAGATGTTCCGGATCAGCGCGAGGGTGGACGGCATCAGCGTCGCGCCCGCGACACCGAGCAGTGCCCTGGCCAGCATGAGGAGTTCGGGAGTCGTCGCGTAGGCGTTGAGGACCGAGACCGCGCCGAAGGCGACGGCGCCGGTCAGCAGGAGCTTCTTGCGGCCGATGCGGTCACCGAGGCTGCCCATGGAGACGAGCAGACCGGCGATGACGAACGAGTAGATGTCACCGATCCACAGCAGTTGTGTGCCGGAGGGCTTGAGGTCCTCGCTGATGTAGGGCGTGGCCAGGCCGAGCACCGTCGCGTCGACGGCGACGAGCAGCACGGCGAGGACCAGCACGGCGAGCGCGAGCCACCGGGCGGGGCCGCGCTCCGACTTCGCCGACGCGGTCCCCTGTTGGGTGCTGGTCATGATTCCACTCTCCGTTGCGCGCCGCCGATCAGCAGCTCGGCGATCATGTATGAGAAGTCCTTGGCGGCCACTCGGCCGTCCAGTACGGCCCAGGCGCCCGAGCCGATGAGCCCGTACAGCGCCTCCGTGAGCCAGACGGGGGTCAGATCGATGCGGAACTCGCCGCTCTCCTGGCCGCGCCGGAAGAGCGCGCCGATGCTGTCGTCGAGCCGGGCCCAGCCGTCGTGCTGGGCGTCCTCCTCGAAGAGCTGGTTCTCGGTGACGAGGAACGCGAGGAGACCCGCGGCCGGTTCGATCTCCTTCACCAGGCGGCGCAGCGCTTCCCCCGCGCTGTCCGCACCGAGCCTGGCCGCGGCCAGGGCGGCCTCGCACTCCTGGATCCCGAGCTCTTCCAGGGCGCGTACGAGGGCGTCGCGCCCGGCGAAGTGGCGGTGCAGGGTGGCCCGGCTGATCCCCGCCGCGCGGGCCACCTCGTCCATCGTGGCGGAGCCTTTGCGGGTGAGGAGCGCCGCGGCGCGGCGCAGCACCTGGTCGCGATCGACTGACATGAGACAACCATAATCCATGTGAGACAAATTTGTCTCACGAGATATGCGCGGCGCTCACCGAGAGGTCTGACCGGAGTGATCAGAGCGATCAGTGCCAGGGCAGCTGCCCGCGCCGCTCCCAGTACGCGGCGGGCTCCTCGACAAGCCCCGCAAGCCTCTCCAGCTGCTCCGCGTCGAGGTCGACGGCCGCCGCGTGCAGGTTCGACACGAGCTGCACGGAGGTGGCGGCGCCGGAGAGCGCCACGCCCGCCCACGGCTGACGCAGGACAAGCGCGAGGGCCACCGCGTCGCAGCCGAACCCGGTCTCCGCGGCGATCTCGCGCAGCGGCGCCGGAGCGTGCCCGTCGGCGAGGCGGCCGTTGGCCATGGCCTCCTTGACCAGGACGGTGAGCCCCGCGTCATGGGCCTCGGCGAGCGCCGGGCCCGCCGAGGTCTCCAGGGCGTTGTACGTGGCCTGGACGGTACGGAAGAGCGGCTCACCGTCGACGGTCACGGCGAGGGCGGCGCGGATCGCCGCGGCCTGCTCCGGGCCGCTGACGGAGAGCCCGACACTCACGCCGTCAGCCGCCGACTCGGCCAGCCTGGCGTGCAGTTCCTTGTCGGTGAGGGCGGGGCTCTCCGGTGTCACGGAGTGGATCTGATAGAGGTCGAGCCGCTCGCCGAGCAGCTCGGCGCTCTCCTCTCGCTGACGGGCGTACGCGGTGACGCTGTGGTCCTTGACCTCGTGCGGGCCCGCGGCATCGGTGGCCCAGGCAGCCGTGTACGTATAGCCCCACTTGCTGCCGACCACGACGTCACGGATGTCGGGCCTCGCGTGCAGCCAGTCGGCGAGGAACTCCTCGGAGCGGCCGTAGGAGCGCGCCACGTCGATGTACCGGACGCCCAACGCGTAGGCGGCGTCGAGGAGTTCGAGGGTGCGCTCACGCAGGGCCTCGACGCTGCGTGACGGCGGCAGGTCGGCGTCACGGTCGAGCGTGATGTAGCCGGGCCTGCCGACGGCGGCGAGGCCGAAGCCGATGTGGGCGGTGGGGGTGGTCGCTGCGGCCAAGCGGGAGAAGGGCATCGCGGGCTCCGTTCGGTCGGCTCCTTGCACAAGACGACCAACGTAACCCGCGATGCCCACGTCAACGCGGCACCCGCCGCCCCGGCATCACTTACGCGCCGCGGCCCACTCCTGCTGAACCGTCAGATCGGCCTTCACCTCGGCGAGCTGGGCGGCGACGGCCGAGGGGGCGGTGCCGCCGCGACCGTCGCGCGATGCGAGGGCGCCCGGGACGTTCAGGACGGTCCTGACCTCGGGGGTGAGGTGCTCGGAGATCTTGGCGAACTGCTCGTCCGTGAGCTGGTCGAGCTCGATGCCGTGCGCCTCGCACTCCTTGACGCACCCGCCCGCGACCTCGTGCGCGACACGGAACGGCACTCCCTGCTTGACCAGCCACTCGGCGATGTCCGTGGCGAGCGAGAATCCGGCCGGGGCCAGCTCTTCCATGCGCTCGCGGTGGACGGTGAGCGTCGCCATCATGCCGGTGAAGGCGGGGAGCAGGACCTCCAGCTGGTCGCAGGAGTCGAAGACCGGCTCCTTGTCCTCCTGGAGGTCGCGGTTGTACGCGAGCGGGAGTGCCTTCAGCGTCGCCATCAGGCCCGTCAGATTGCCGACAAGACGCCCCGACTTGCCGCGCGCCAGCTCGGCGATGTCCGGGTTCTTCTTCTGCGGCATGATCGACGAGCCGGTCGAGAACGCGTCGTGGAGGGTGACGAAGGAGAACTCCTTCGTGTTCCAGATGATGATCTCCTCGGCGATCCGGGAGAGGTTCACGCCGATCATCGCGGTGATGAACGCGAACTCGGCAGCGAAGTCCCGCGAGGCCGTACCGTCGATCGAGTTGCCCACCGAGCCGTGCTCGAAGCCCAGATCCGCGGCGACGGCCTCGGGGTCGAGACCGAGGGACGACCCCGCGAGGGCGCCGGAGCCGTACGGCGATACGGCCGTCCGCTCGTCCCACTGCCGAAGGCGTTCCGCGTCCCGGGCGAGGGGCTGGACGTGCGCGAGGACGTGGTGCGCGAAGAGCACGGGCTGGGCGTGCTGGAGGTGCGTGCGCCCCGGCATGGCGACGTCCGGGTGCGCCTCGGCGAGGCCGACGAGTGCGCCCTGGAGGTCGGCGATCAGGCCGCCGATGATCCGGGCGTGGTCCCGCAGGTACATCCGGAAGAGCGTCGCCACCTGGTCGTTGCGGGACCGCCCCGCGCGGAGCTTGCCGCCGAGGTCGGGGCCGAGCCGGTCGAGCAGGCCACGCTCGAGGGCGGTGTGGACGTCCTCGTCGGCGATGGTGCCGACGAAGTCGCCCGAGGCCACGTCGGCCGCCAGCTGGTCGAGCCCGCCCGACATGCGGGTCAGCTCGTCGTCGGTGAGCAGCCCCGCCTTGTGGAGCACGCGCGCGTGCGCGCGGGATCCGGCGATGTCGTACGGCGCGAGGCGCCAGTCGAAGTGGACCGACGCGGATAGCTTCGCCAGGGCCTCGGCGGGCCCGTCGGCGAACCGTGCACCCCAGAGCCGGACGTCACCGCCGTTGTTGCTGCTCACTTCACGTGCTCCTTACCCTGCATTCGAGGTCATGCATGAGTATGCAATGTTCCGTATGTTTCGTCAATCTGCCCGTCAATCCGACCCATGGCGCGAGACGCCGCACGAAGTCGTTAGACAGGCGAATGATCTCTGGTGAATAATCCTTAGACATGGGAAAGACTTACGAACGCATAGACGGCAGACTCCGCTCGTTCATCGAGGCACAGCCTCTCTTCTTCACCGCGACCGCGCCCCTCTCCGACGACGGCACCATCAATCTCTCCCCCAAGGGACTCAGCGGCTCGTTCGCCGTCATCGATGAACACACCGTGGCCTATCTGGACTTCGCGGGCAGCAACGCGGAGACGGTCGCGCACCTGCGCGAGAACGGCCGCATCACCCTGATGTGGACCGCCTTCCAGGGCCCGCCCAACATCGTCCGGGTGCATGGCCGCGGCGAACCCGTCTTCCGCGACGACCCGCGCTGGGCAGGGCTGCTCGGGCATTTCCCCGACATCGACCCGACCCCGCACGGCCTGCGCGCGATCATCGTCGTGACGGCCGAACTCGTCCGTGACACCTGTGGATACGCGGTGCCCTTCATGTCGTACGACAAGGACCGCGACCTGCACGGCAAGCGCTTCGCGCGCGAGGACGACGCGTCACTGAGCGAGTACTTCACCAAGAGGCAGATCGCGGAGAGCATCGACGGCCTGCCCGGAGTGCCGTTGCCCCTGCCTCCCACTACCGTCTGAGCCATGCGCCCCCGTGCCGCCGTCCTCGCGTCCGCAGCCGTCCTCGCACTCGCCGGCACCCTCGGCGCCGCGCCCGAGGCACGCCCCCCGCTGCCGGACCGGATGGCCGACACGGGCGGCGGCACCCAGCTCATCACCGCCCGCGCCACGCGCACCGGCTCCACCACCGGCACGGTCACCTGGTGGGACCGGCGCTACGGGCGGTGGGCGAAGTCCGGCTCGGCGGCAGCGAGGTTCGGCGCGAAGGGCCTGACGGAGGGCGGCTCGCGCAAGCAGGGCACGAACACGACACCCACGGGGATCTTCGGCCTCCCGTACGCCTTCGGCATCAGGGCGAAGCCGTCCGGCACGCACTTCACGTACCGCCGTGTGACGAAGAAGTCCTGGTGGTGCCAGGACAACAAGTCCCGCTCCTACAACCGCTGGACCCAGCCACGCCCCGCCGACTGCCGCGCCGCCGAGTCCGAGCACCTCATGACGTACGACCCCCAGTACGCGCACGCCCTGGTGATCGGCTTCAACTACGACCGTCCGGTGCGGGGGCGCGGCGCCGGGATCTTCCTGCACGTCAACGGACGCGGGGCGACGGCCGGTTGCGTATCGGTGTCCGGGGACGCGATGCGGCGGATCCTCGCGTGGGCGGAGCCGGGGCGGCGGCCGCACATCGCGATCGGGACGGCGTCGGGGGCGACGGCGATCACGCGGTACTGAGCGGCCCACGGACGGTTTCGGGCAGTTCCGGGCAGCTTCGTGTAGCGACCACATATCGAGACGGGGTTGCGTCCGCGCGGCACGGCGGCGTTGCATCGCCGGGTGCAAACCGAACAGACGACCCCCAGCTCCGGCTCCAGCTCCAGCTCCGCGGAGAACGGCGACAAGGCCGCACGCCTCGCCGTCACCGTCTTCCCCGTCCTCGTGCTCGCCGCGGGCGCGCTCGGCCTGATGGCGCCGGACGCCTTCAAGAGCTGGGGCACGAACGTCCCGTACCTCCTGGGGCTCGTGATGTTCTGCATGGGGCTCACCATGACCCCGCTCGATTTCCAGGGTGTCGTCAAGCGGCCCTGGGCCGTCGCGCTCGGGCTTGTCGCGCACTACGTGATCATGCCGGGCCTCGGCTGGCTGATCGCCCACGCGCTCGGGCTCTCGCCCCAGCTGGCGGCGGGCGTGATCCTTGTCGGCTGCGCGCCCAGCGGGACCGCGTCCAATGTGGTGACCTATCTGGCCCGCGGCGACGTGGCGCTCTCCGTCTCCGTGGCCACCGTGTCGACCGTGCTCGCGCCCCTCATCACACCGCCGCTGACGCTGCTTCTCGCGGGCGAGTACCTGCCCGTCGACGCGGGCTCGATGGTCACGGACATCCTGAAGACCGTGCTGCTTCCGGTCATCGCCGGTCTCGTCGTACGTCTCCTCTTCGGGCGCTGGATCGGTCGCGTCCTCAGCGCGCTGCCGTGGCTCTCCGCCCTGACCATCGCCGTCATCGTGGCGATCGTGGTCGCGGGCAGCGCGGCGGCCATCAAGTCGGCCGCCCTGCTCGTGTTCCTGGCCGTCGTCCTGCACAACGGCCTCGGCCTCGCGCTCGGCTACGGCGCGGGCAAGCTGGCCCGGCTCGGCCCTCCGGCATCGCGCGCCATGGCCTTCGAGGTCGGAATGCAGAACTCGGGGCTCGCCGCGTCGCTCGCCACGGCCCACTTCAGCCCGCTCGCGGCACTGCCCGCCGCTGTGTTCTCCGTGTGGCACAACGTGTCCGGGGCGCTGGTCGCGGCCTGGATGTCGCACCGGGCACGGCGGTCGGAGCAGGCGGAGCAGGCCTGACGGCCAGCTGACCGGTCCCTTATGCCCGCAGTCGCTTGCCCTGGCCGTCGCAGGGCAGGTCAGCGGATCGGTGGTGGACGAGAAAGTCGCGGGTGGCCTGGCGTTGGACCTCCGCGATGGCCGTCGGCTGGACGTCGATGATGCCGCCGAAGGGGCGGTCGACGTCCCGGATGATGCACAGCGTCGTCGTGAGCAGTGCGGTGATCACGGTGAGCGTGATCAGTTGTCCGCGGTTGCTCCTGCGGGGCAGGCAGATCCCAAGAGCCATCACGGTGATGACGAGGGTGGCGAGCAGGAACCAGAAGATGGCGCCGGGGATGCTGGCGGTCGCCTGGGTGAGGCGTTCCTCCCGATCGTCGGAGCGCTTGTTGTCGGCGGCGACCAACATGCCGAAGACCGGCTTGCCCTCCAGTTCCCGGAAGGTGTGGCGGAAGTCGGTCGACCAGACGCTCGGCGCCCGGGAGCCGTGGCCGTCCGACATGGCGGACCACTCCTGGGTGCGGACGGCACGTGCGTAGCAGACGGCGCCGGCCTGGATCCGCGCGCGCTGGGCCTCGGGCCCGTACTCGGCGGTCTCCACCAGCTGGTCCAGGGCGCGGGCCTCGCCGCGGGAGGCGACCTCGGCCTTGCCGTACGAGCCGTTGGCGGTGACGAGGACGAAGGCCAGCAGCAGGACGGTCAGGGTGAGCAGCGGACCGACGAGATCCTTGACGGCCATGCCCGTGTCGTCGTCCTCACTGACGAGCCGGGGGCGCAGGTAACGGTTCGCCGCGAGACCCGCGAGAAGAGCGAGCACGGCGACAACGATGACGAGAAGCACAGGAATGCACCTCCGGGAGGGGGCGTCCGGGCGGGGGGCATTCATGATCATTTCGTGACCCACGGTATGGGACCCGCAGAAACGCCGGACGGGCTGAGATTCCGCGGTCCTGCGGGAATCTCAGCCCGTCCGGCGTGTGAGGACGAACTCGGCGAAGCCGGTGATGTACAGCCGCCCAAAGGGCCAAGGCTCAAAGCCCAACGCCCAAGGCCCAAGGCCCAAGGCCCAGCTAATGCTCGTTCGACGCCAGCCGCAGCAAATGATCCGCCAGCGCCTGACCCCCCGTAGCCTCCCGGCTGATCAGCATCAGTGTGTCGTCCCCCGCGATCGTCCCGAGGATGTCGTGCAGCTCCGCCTGGTCGATCGCCGACGCCAGGAATTGCGCGGCCCCCGGCGGCGTACGAAGGACGACCAGGTTGGCCGACGCCTCCGCGGAGATCAGGAGCTCCGCGGAGAGCCGCCGCATCCGCTCTTCCTTGGCGGACTCCCCCAGCGGAGCGCGCGGCGTGCGGAAGCCGCCCTCGCTCGGTACCGCGTAGATGAGGTCGCCCTCGGCATTGCGGATCTTCACCGCGTTCAGCTCGTCCAGGTCCCTGGAGAGCGTCGCCTGCGTCACCGTGAGGCCGTCGTCGGCGAGCAGCTTCGCCAGCTGGCTCTGGGAGCGCACCGGCTGCCGGTTGAGGATGTCCACGATCCGGCGGTGGCGTGCGGTGCGGGTCTGCGGCACCGCGGGCCCGGCGTGATCCGGGTGCTCCGCGTGCTCATTGCCTTGCGCCTGGCTCATCGTCGTCTCATTCTCCGGATCGTCCGTCCCCGTCGGCCGCGGTGGCCTGGTCAAGCACGCCGGGCAGGGCCCGGAGGAACGCGTCCACCTCGTCGTCGCGCACGTTCAGCGGCGGCATCAGCCGTACGACATCGGGGGCGGGGGCGTTCACCAGGAAGCCGGCGTCCTGAGCCGCCTGCTGCGCCTGGGGCGCGAGCGGCTCGGTGAGCACGATACCCAGCAGCAGGCCCGCACCCCGGACATGGCCCACCAGCGGGTGCCCCAGTGACTCGATTCCGCCGCGCAGCTTCTCGCTCGCCCGCTTCGTGTTCTCGAGCAGGCCTTCGGCCTCGATCGTGTCGAGCACCGCGAGTCCCGCGGCGCACGCCACGGGGTTCCCGCCGAACGTCGTTCCGTGGTGACCGGGCTTGAGCAGGTCCGCCGTGGCTCCGAAAGCGACCGTCGCGCCGAGCGGCAGGCCGCCGCCGAGGCCCTTGGCGAGCGTGACGATGTCCGGCTGCACGCCCTCGTGCGCGAGATACTCGAACCAGTGGCCGGTACGGCCGATTCCGGTCTGCACCTCGTCGAGGACGAGAAGGGTTCCGGTGGCGGCGGTGATCTCGCGGGCCGCCTTCAGGTAACCCGCGGGCGGCACTACGACGCCGATCTCGCCCTGGATGGGTTCGATGATGACGAGGGCGGTCTGGTCCGTGACCGCCGCGCGCAGGGCCTCGACGTCGCCGTACGGCACGTGCGTGACGTCACCCGGCAGCGGCAGGAACGGCTCCCGCTTCCCGGGCTGGCCGGTGAGCGCGAGGGCGCCCATCGTGCGGCCGTGGAAGCCGCCCTGCGTGGCGACCATGTGCGAACGCCCGGTCAGGCGGCCGATCTTGACGGCGCCTTCGTTCGCCTCGGCGCCCGAGTTGCAGAAGTACACCCGGCCCGCGCGTCCGAAGAGCTGGAGCAGCCGCTCGGCAAGCGCGACCGGAGGCTCGGCGATGAAAAGGTTCGAGACGTGGCCGAGGGAGGCGATCTGGGCGCTGACCGCCTCGACGACCGCCGGGTGGGCGTGGCCGAGCGCGTTGACGGCGATGCCGCCTACGAAGTCGACATACTCCTTGCCGTCGGCGTCCCACAGCTTGCTGCCCGCGCCGCGGACGAGGGGCAGCCTGGGGGTGCCGTAGTTGTCCATCAGCGCGTCCTGCCAGCGCTTGGTCAGTTCCTGATTCCCCGTCATGACCGCACATCCCCCTCTGCGTCCGGCACGACCATCGTGCCGATGCCTTCGTCGGTGAAAATTTCCAGCAGAATCGAGTGCTGGACCCGCCCGTCGATCACGCGGGCCGTCTCGACGCCGTTGCGTACGGCGTGCAGACAGCCCTCCATCTTCGGAACCATGCCGCTCGCCAGCTCGGGAAGGAGCTTCTCCAGCTCCTTCGCGGTCAGGCGGCTGATCACCTCGTCGCTGTTCGGCCAGTCCTCGTAAAGACCCTCGACGTCCGTGAGGACCATGAGGGTTTCGGCGTCCAGCGCCGCAGCGAGTGCCGCAGCCGCCGTATCAGCATTGACGTTGTAGACATGGTGGTCGTCCTGGGAGCGTGCGATCGAGGAGACGACCGGGATGCGGCCGTCCGCGAGCAGCGCCTCGATGGCGCCGGTGTCGATCTCGGTGATCTCGCCGACCCGGCCGATGTCGACCAACTCGCCCTCGATGCGGGGCTGGTGCTTGGTGGCGGTGATGGTGTGCGCGTCCTCGCCGGTGAGGCCGACGGCGAGCGGACCGTGCTGGTTGAGCAGGCCGACGAGCTCGCGCTGGACCTGTCCCGCGAGGACCATGCGTACGACATCCATGGCGTCCTCGGTGGTGACCCGCAGGCCCGCCTTGAACTCGCTGACGATGCCGTGCCGGTCGAGGGCGGCGCTGATCTGCGGTCCTCCGCCGTGCACGACGACGGGCTTGAGGCCCGCGTGGTGCAGGAAGACGACGTCCTGCGCGAAGGCGGCCTTCAGCTCCTCGTCGACCATGGCGTTGCCGCCGAACTTGATGACGACGGTCTTGCCGCGGTGCCGGGTCAGCCAGGGCAGCGCCTCGATGAGGATCTGCGCCTTGGGGAGCGCGGTGTGCTTCCGCGCGGTCGGGTTGCTACTGCTGCTGCCGCTCATGACGCGTACGCGCTGTTCTCGTGGACGTAGTCGGCGGTGAGGTCGTTGGCCCAGATCACGACCGGCTCGGCGGTGCCCGCCGACAGATCCGCGGTGATCTTGATTTCCCGGTACCGCATGTCGACGAGGTCGCGGTCCTCGCCCACACTGCCGTTCTTGCAGACCCATACGCCGTTGATGGCGACGTTCAGCTGGTCCGGCTCGAAGGCGGCCTTCGTGGTGCCGATGGCCGAGAGCACCCGGCCCCAGTTGGGGTCCTCGCCGTGGAGGGCGCACTTGAGGAGGTTGTTGCGGGCGATGGAGCGGCCCACCTCGACGGCGTCGTCCTCACTCGCCGCGTTGATGACCTCGATCCGGATGTCCTTGCTCGCGCCCTCGGCGTCGCCGATGAGCTGGCGCGCCAGGTCGTCGCAGACGGAGGTGACGGCTTCGGTGAACTCGGCGTATTCCGGGGTGACGTGAGCTGCTCCGGAGGCCAGCAGCAGCACCGTGTCGTTCGTCGACATGCAGCCGTCGGAGTCGACCCGGTCGAAGGTGACCTTCGTGGCGGCGCGCAGCGCCTTGTCCAGGACGTCCGCTTCGAGGTCGGCGTCGGTGGTGAGGACGACGAGCATCGTGGCGAGTCCGGGGGCGAGCATCCCCGCACCCTTCGCCATGCCGCCGACTGTCCAGCCACCGTCCTTGGTGACCACGGCCGTCTTGTGCACGCTGTCGGTGGTCTTGATGGCGATGGCGGCCTTCTCGCCGCCGTGCGCGGAGAGTTCACCGGCCGCGGTATCGACTCCCGGCAGGAGCTTGTCCATGGGGAGCATGACGCCGATGAGTCCGGTCGACGCGACGGCGACCTCGCCCGCGTTCAGGTCGAGCACCTCGGCGACCTTCTCGGCGGTGGCGTGCGTGTCCTGGAAGCCCTGGGGTCCCGTACAGGCGTTGGCACCACCGGAGTTGAGGACGACGGCCGAGACGAGCCCGCCCTTGACGACCTGCTCCGACCAGAGGACGGGGGCGGCCTTGACGCGGTTGGAGGTGAAGACGCCCGCGGCGGCCAGGCGGGGCCCGGTGTTGACCACGAGGGCCAGGTCCGGGTTGCCGTTCTCCTTGATTCCGGCCGCGATGCCCGCCGCCGTGAATCCCTGCGCTGCCGTGACGCTCACGGTGCCACTCCGATCGTGGAAAGACCGAGCTCCTCAGGGAGCCCGAGTGCGATGTTCATGCTCTGCAGGGCGCCGCCCGCGGTGCCCTTGGTGAGGTTGTCGATGGCGCTGATCACGATGACGCGCCCCGCCGCCTCGTCGTACGCGACCTGGATCTGTACGGCGTTCGAGCCGTACACGGCGGCGGTCGCGGGCCACTGCCCCTCGGGGAGCAGGTGGACGAACGGCTCGTCCGCGTAGGCCTTCTCGTACGCGGCACGCACGGACTCGGCGGTGACGCCCTCGGTGGCCTTCGCGCTGCACGTGGCGAGGATGCCGCGGGGCATCGGCGCGAGGGTGGGCGTGAAGGAGACGGTGACGGGGGTACCCGCGGCGGCGGACAGGTTCTGGATCATCTCCGGGGTGTGCCGGTGCACGCCGCCCACGCCGTACGGCGACATGGACCCCATGACCTCGGAGCCCAGGAGGTGCGGTTTGAGCGCCTTGCCCGCGCCCGAGGTCCCGGTGGCGGCGACGATCACCGCTTCGGCCTCGGCGAGCCCGGCGGCGTACGCGGGAAAGAGCGCGAGCGAGACGGCGGTCGGATAGCACCCGGGCACGGCGATGCGCTTGGACCCTGCCAACGCCGCCCGCCCGCCCGGCAGTTCGGGCAGTCCGTAGGGCCAGGTCCCGGCGTGCGCGCTGCCGTAGAACTTCTCCCAGTCCCCCGCGTCCTTGAGCCGGAAGTCGGCGCCCATGTCGACGACGAGCACATCCGGACCGAGCTGCTCGGCGACTGCGGCGGACTGACCGTGGGGCAGCGCGAGGAAGACGACATCGTGCCCCGCGAGCACCTCTGCGGTGGTCGGCTCCAGAACGCGGTCGGCGAGCGGAAACAGATGCGGCTGGAGCGCACCCAGGCGCTGGCCCGCGTTCGAGTTGCCGGTCAGGGCGCCGATCTCCACCTCGGGGTGGGCGAGAAGCAGACGCAGCAATTCACCGCCCGCGTACCCACTCGCCCCTGCCACTGCTGCGCGTACCGCCATGGAACCCTCCTCCTAGAGAGCATGACTATACGCATTGCCGCAGTTTTATGCAATGTAAATGCATACGGCCGGGCGCGACGCCGAGCCGCGACTGAGCAGCCGATCTGGCCGAAGCGTCCGCCGGAGACCCAGCCGCTCGTCGCAGTTCGGTGACCCGGGTCACACCCGGCTCCTGTCAGCAATCGGGGCGCCATCCCGTTCAAAGGGCACGCGAACGAGACAGGAGCAACGCCATGAAGCACCGCATCGTCGTACTCGGCGCCGGATATGCCGGGGCCTTCGCCGCCGGAAACCTGGCCCGCCGGCTCTCCCCCGCCGACACCGAGATCACCGTCGTCAACGCCTTGCCCGACTTCGTTGAGCGGATGCGGCTCCACCAGTTCGCGATCGGCAAGGACGTCGCGTTCCGCACGCTCGCCGACGTATTCGCGGGCACCGGGGTGCGGCTGTGCCTGGCCCGCGTCACCGGCGTCGATCCCGAGCGCAGGACCGTTGCCCTGACCGGCGAGGACAACGACAACGACGGGGCCGGCGAGCTCGCGTACGACACGCTTCTCTACGCGCTCGGCAGCTCCGTGGCCCACCACGGCGTCCCCGGCGTGGCCGAGTACGCCTTCGATGTGACCGGCCGGTCCTCGGCGCTGCGGCTGCGCGAGCGCCTGGCGGGCCTGGGTGAAGGCGGCACCGTCCTTGTCGTCGGTGAGGGTCTTACCGGCATCGAGTCCGCCACCGAGTTCGCCGAGTCCCGGCCCGACCTCTCGGTCGCGCTCGCCGCCCGCGGCGAGCTGGGCGCCTGGCTCTCCCCGAAGGCCCGCCGTCACCTGCGCCGGGCCTTCGACCGGCTCGGCGTCACCGTCCACGAGCACACCGGCATCGAAGCCGTCGAGCCGACACGGGCGATCGCCGCAGACGGCACGTCCGTCCCGGCCGACGTGACCGTGTGGACGGCCGGGTTCGCCGTGCACCCCATCGCGGCCGCCAGCGGCCTGGAGGTCGCCGAGACCGGCCAGATCGTCGTCGACCGCACCATGCGCTCGGTCTCGCACCCGGACGTCTACGCCGCCGGTGACTGCGCCTATGCGATCGGCGACAACGGCCGCCCGCTGCCGATGTCCTGCGCATCGGCCGGCTTCACCAACATGCAGGCGACGGCCGCGATCATCGCGCGCCTGACGGGCGGCAAGGTGCCGACCGTCGGGATGCAGTACTACGGAAACCACATCAGCCTCGGGCGGCGGGACGCGATCTTCCAGAAGGTGGACGGGGACGTCCGGTCGAAGTCCTGGTACCTGGGCGGCTGGGCCGCCACGCGGCTCAAGTCGAGCATCCTCAAGGGGGCCCTGTGGAGCATCGTCCACCCGACCTTCGGTGTGCCGAAGCGCAGGCGCCGCCTGGCCACCGCGCCCGACCGGGCCGGTGTGCGGGTCGCCGCATAGGTTGTCTCACATGAACAGCGCAGCCATCGATCGGTTCGAGGCCAGCCGGGGCAGGCTGGCCTCGCTCGCGTACCGTCTGCTCGGCTCGGCCGCCGACGCCGAGGACGCCGTGCAGGACACGTTCCTGCGCTGGCAGGCCGCAGACCGCGCACGGGTCGAGGCGCCGGAAGCATGGCTGACCAAGGTCGTCACCAATCTCTGCCTCGACCGGCTCCGCTCGGCGCAGGCACGCCACGAGCGAGCGGCCGGTGCCTGGCTGCCCGAGCCGCTCCTCGATGGCGACCCGATGCTCGGCCCTGCCGACACCTTCGAGCAGCGCGAATCGGTGTCCTTGGCCGTACTGACCCTCTTGGAGCGCCTCTCGCCGGTCGAGCGGGCCGTCTACGTCCTGCGTGAGGCCTTCTCGTACAGCCACGCCGAGATCGCCCGGATCCTCGACATCACCGAGTCCACCAGCCAGCAGCATGTCCACCGGGCCCGGATCCGGGTCGCCGCCGAACGCCGCCGCGGCGGCGAGGCCGACCCCGCGTCCGCGCGCCGGGTCGTCGAGGAGTTCCTCGCGGCCGCCATGTCGGGGCGCACCGAACGGCTGGTGGCGCTGCTCACCGACGACGTGACGGCCTTCTCGGACGGCGCCGGACTGGCCAAGCGGCTGTTGCGCTACACGACGCGCGAGCGGGTCGCCTCCTACGTACGGGCCGGCTTCAAGCCCACGCCGGCGAAGCGACGCCTGGCCGGCGGCTCGCCCGCGATGCATATCGCGGTGGTCAACGGCTCCCCGGCCGTCCTCGCCGTGGTCGCCGACCGGGTCGTGGGCGCCGTGGCGTTCGAGGTCAGCGACGGCAAGGTCGCGTCCCTGCGCGGCATCGGCGCCGCGGACCGGCTCGCGCGCCTCAATAAGGCCTGGCAGCAGCACGAACCCGACGTGCCGGTCATCACCGCATGGTGACCAGAGCCACCGCCGATGAGTTCCGGTGAGTGCGAGGGTCAGTACAGGGAGAGGCGAGAGGCCCGAGCGCGGGTCTCCCGCGCTCCGCAGAGGAGCAGACCAGCAGACGACAGGAGAGAGCCATGCCCCGCATCACGCCCAACCTCTGGTTCGACACGCAGGGCGAGGACGCCGCCAAGTTCTACGTCTCGGTGTTCCCGAATTCCAAGATCACGAATGTCTCCTACTACGGCGAGGCCGGCCCTGGCCGGACCGGGACCGTCCTGACGGTCGAGTTCGAGCTCGACGGTCAGCGGTACACGGCGCTCAACGGCGGGCCCCAGTTCACCTTCAGCGAGGCGGTCTCCCTCATGGTCGACTGTGCCGACCAGGAAGAGGTCGACTACTACTGGACCAAGCTCGCCGAGGGCGGCGAAGAAGGCCCCTGCGGCTGGCTCAAGGACAAGTTCGGGCTCTCCTGGCAGATCACCCCCCGAGAGCTGATCACGCTCGTCAGCGACCCCGACGAGGGGCGCGCTCAGCGGGCCATGACGGCCATGCTCGGCATGAAGAAGATCGACGTGGCGGCGCTGTACGCGGCGGCGGACAAGGCGTGAAGGCCGCAGAGCCCGCAAGGCCCGGCTAAATGGCTTGACTTGGAGTCGACTCCAACTCCTAGGGTCGGAGCCGTCCGCCCGAACAGGGCACACGGCTCCACCTGGAGGTACCGGCATGACCAGCATTCCCACCCGCCGTCTCGGAGCACTGACCGTCTCGGCGCAAGGGCTCGGCTGCATGGGGATGAGTCACGCGTACGGCGCTGCGGACGACGCCCAGTCGATCGCGACGCTCCACCGTGCCCTCGACCTCGGGGTCAGCCTGCTCGACACCTCGGACTTCTACGGCGAGGGGCACAACGAGGAGCTGATCGGCCGCGCGCTCGCCGGACGGCGCGAGCAGGCCGTCCTCGCCACGAAGTTCGGCTTCGCCAACCGGCTCGGCGAGCCGACGAAGATCAGGGGCGACGCGGCGTACGTACGAGAGGCGTGCGACGCCTCGCTGGGGCGCCTCGGGGTCGATCACATCGACCTGTACTACCTGCACCGCGTGGACCAGAGCGTGCCGATCGAGGAGACCGTCGGTGCGATGGCCGAGCTCGTCGAGGCAGGGAAGGTGCGCCACCTCGGGCTCTCCGAGGCGAGCGCGCAGACGATCCGGCGGGCCCACGCGGTGCATCCGATCGCCGCGTTGCAGAGCGAGTGGTCGCTGTGGACGCGGGACCTGGAGGCGGAGATCGCGCCGGTCTGCCGGGAGCTCGGCATCGGCGTCGTGCCGTTCTCGCCGCTCGGGCGTGGCTTCCTGACCGGGCGGTACACCTCCCTCAACAGCCTCGAGGAAGGCGACATGCGCCGCAAGCAGCCGCGGTTCGCCGACGGGAACCTCGAGCGGAACCTGGCCATCGTGGAGGCCCTGGACGCGCTCGCCGCCGAGAAGGGCGTCACCGCGGGGCAGCTCGCCCTGGCCTGGGTGCAGCACCGCGGCGACAACGTAGTGCCGATCCCGGGCACGCGCCGGGAGAAGTACCTCACGGAGAACCTGGGCGCCCTCGCCATCGAGCTCTCCGCCGATGAGCTCGCCGCGATCGACGCGGTGGCGCCGGCGGGCGCGGTCGCCGGGACGCGCTACGACGAGGGCAGTCTCGGCTTCGTCGACAAGTAGATGTGGCGGGTGGGCGGGGACGTAGCCTGCGGGTATGCCGTTTCCCGATGAGCCTGATGAGCTCGCCGACGCATTGGTGTTCCACCCGGTGCCTGACGTCCTGGCGTACCTGGCCGGGGAGTGGCAGGTGGCCCGGACGGCACAGGATGTGGCGGGGAACGCGGAGGGGCACTTCAGGGGGACGACGGTGTTCTCGTGGGCGGCCGACGGCGGCCTCCTGCATCACGAGTCCGGCACCTTCACCTGGCGCGGCACCCCGCGCCCCGCCGAACGCACCCTCCGCTTCCTGCCGGGCGCCGGCCCGGCCACCGCGCATGTCCACTTCGCCGACGGCCGCCCCTTCCACGACCTGGATCTGCGCACCGGCCACCACTTCGCCGACCATCCCTGCGCGCTCGACCTCTACCGGGGCGAGTTCGAGGTGTACGACGCGGACCGCTGGCGGACGCGGTGGCGGGTCGCAGGGCCCGCCAAGGATCTGATCCTCACCACGGATTACGTCCGGTCGCCGCCGCCCGCATGAGGGGCTAGAGCGCGGCCGCGCCCTCCCCTTCCGTCGCGATCCGCAGGTTCCAGCGGCCGCCGTACCCGGTCAGGGTGACCGTGGAGAGGGGGCGCACGTCGATGTTCCAGTACGTCGACGGGGGCGCCTTCAGGGCATAGACGAGGGCGGCACGGACCACCGCGGGTTCGGCCACCGCGAGGATCCGTGAACCGTCGCCGACCGGGCGCGTGTCCAGCCAGCCGCCGATGCGCGAGATGAACGCGAGCAGCGATTCTCCGCCGTGCGGCGCCGAGCGCGGATCGCTCAGCCAGGCATCGACGGCGGCAGGCTCCCGGGCCGTCACATCGGCGAGGGTCAGACCGCGCCAGCGCCCCATGTCGCAGTCCCGCAGGGCCGGTTGGGCCAGCGGTGCGAAGCCGAGGGCGTCGCCGGTGGTGCGGCTGCGCGGCGTGGGCGAGCAGTAGCGCAGCTCGGCCACCCCGAGCGGCACGAGCGTGGGGGCGGCGAGTTGTACCTCGTGCCAGGCCGCCTGGTCGAGCGGCCGATCGTCGTCGAAGCGCTCGGCGAGCAGCGAGCCGCTGCGGGCGGCGGCGATGAGCGAGACGCGAAGGTGCATTCGGTGATCGTGGAGTGCGCGACTGCGCGGGTCAAGGCTTCACGAGCAGTACGCGGACGGCTCGCACGCCCCGGCAACGGCTCACTGCCGACCGAGCGCCATCCACTTCTCGGGCACGTCGAGGACACTGAATCCGACTTTCTCGTACACCCCGTGCGCATCGGCCGTAGCCAGCAGAATCCGCCGCAGACCGCACGGCTCCAGGTGGTCCCTGACAGCGGCCACGAGCGCGCTGCCGAAGCCCTTGCCGCGCACCGAACGGTCGACGTACACATCACAGAGCCACGCGAAGGTCGCGTGATCGGTCACCACGCGTGCGTACGCGACCTGCTCGCCGGAGGCCGTGTCGTAGACCCCGAAGTTGAGCGATCCGGCGATCGCCCGATCCTGCTTCTCGCGGGGCCGCCCCATCGCCCAGTACGCGTCCGTGGAGAGCCACTGATGGACGCGGGCGGCATCGATGCGAGCGGCATCGGCTGATATCTCGTACCCGGTGGGGAGGGTGGGGAGGGTGTCGTGTGCGTCGGTCATGGCGGCAGGCTCGCAGGCGCCCCGCTCGGCCGTCGAGCGGGTTTCACCTGGTGGGACCGCATGGATCTCAGCCCGATTACTCTCAGCCCGCCGCACCCCACACCTCGTCACATGCGGCCCGCAGCCTCCGCACCCCTTCCTTGATCTCCCCCACCCCCGCGACCGCCGCGAAGCTCAACCGCAGGTACGCCGCGGTGGGTTCGGCCGCGAAGTACGGGCGGCCGGGGGCCACCGCGACGCCCGCGCGCAGGGCCGCGCCCACCAGGGCCGCCTCGTTCGTGCCGTCGGGGAGGCGGAGCCACAGGAGGTAGCCGCCCGCGGGGATGTGCGGCACGGCGAGTTCGGGGAGCCCCAGGCGCAGGGCCGCCACCATCGCGTCCCTGCGGTCCTTCAACTCCCCTGCCACCTGCCGGAGATGGCGCGGCCAGGCCGGGGAGCCGACCAGTTCGAGCGCGGCCTCCTGCAACGGCCTCGGCACGAAGAAGTGGTCGACGACCTGGATCGCGCGCAGCCGCTCGAGGACGGGACCGCGGGCGGACAGCGCGCTCACCCGGAAGCTCGGCGATGTCGCCTTGGTGAGCGAGCAGACGTGCACGACGACGCCGTCGGGGTCGTCGGTCTGCAGCGGCCTGGGCAGCGGCCCCGCGTCCTCGTGGACGAGGCGGCGGACGAAGTCGTCCTCGATGACGAACGCCCCGGCCTCACGGGCGATGCGCAGCACCTCCGGGCGGCGCGCGGCGGAGAGCACCGCCCCCGTCGGGTTCTGGAACAGCGGCTGGCAGACGAACACCCGGGCCCCGGTGGCCTTGAACGCCGCCTCGAGCAGTTGGGGGCGTACGCCGTCGATGTCCACCGGCACCGGCACGGGACGCAGCCCCGCCGCGCGGGCGATCGCCAGCATTCCGGGGTAGGTCGGCGACTCGACGAGGACCGGCGATCCGGGCGGGGCGAGCGCCCGCAGTGCCGTGGTGAGCGCGCTCTGGCCGCCCGCCGTGATCAGCACCTCGGCAGCTGTGATCGCGCCGCCGATGCCCCGCGCGAACCACTCCCGCAGCTCGGGAAGCCCGTCGATGGGCGGGCGCCCCCACGCGCCGGGCCGCCGCCCCGCCCGCGCGAGCGCCGCGGCCATCGCCCGCTCGGGCTGGAGGGAGGGGTGCAGATAGCCGCCGTTGAACTCGATGACGCCCGGCGGAGGCGCGGCGAGCGTGACGAGCACTCCGGAGGCGTCCACGGCGCGCGGCACCAGCTCCGTCGCCGCGTCGGCGCTCAGGGACACCTCCTGCCACGAGGTGTCCCCCGCGGGCGCGGCGGCGGCCTGCGGCTCGGCCCGGTAGACGCCCGCGCCGGGCCGCGTGACGACCAGGCCCTCGGCGGCCAGCTGTCCCAGGGCCCGCGAAACGGTCACTGGACTCACCCTGAACCGCTCGATCAGAGCCCGGCTCGACGGCAGCTTTCCACCTGGTGAGTAGCGGTCCAGCTCGGCCCGCAGCTGTTTCGCCAAGTCACCCACACTGCTACTCTCATGCATGACAGCACAGGATAGCGCTACTCGCCCGAGTCGGATAGCAGTCACCGAAGCCGCAGCCACCAGCTCAGGCACAGGCGCAGGCACTCGAGAAGCCGCGCGCACCCGGCAGGCGGGACCCCCGCAGCACAGCTCCCACCGCGCAGGCACCGTCATGGCCGCGCTCGGCGTCACCGCTTTCTCGCTCACCTTCCCCGCCACCGCCTGGGGCCTCGAGGGCATCGGCCCCTGGTCGTTCGTGGCCCTGCGCGTCGTGCTGAGCGCGGTCATCGCGGGCGGCGCGCTGCTCGCCCTGCGTGTCACGTTCCCGGCACGCCGCCACTGGGCGGGGCTCGCGGTCGTGGCCGCCGGAGTCGTCTTCGGCTTCCCGCTGCTCACCACGCTCGCCCTACAGACGTCCACCACCGCCCACGCGGCCGTGGTCGTCGGCCTGCTTCCGCTGACCACCGCCGTGTTCTCGGCGCTGCGCACGGGGGCGCGGCCCTCACGGATGTTCTGGGCCGCCGCGCTCGCGGGGGCGGCGGCGGTGATCGCGTTCACCGTCGTACAGAGCGGCGGCGCCCTGTCGACCGCCGACCTCTACCTCTTCGGCGCGCTCCTCATCTGCGCGGCCGGTTACACCGAGGGCGGCCGCCTCGCCCGCGAGATGCCGGGCTGGCAGGTCATCGGCTGGGCGCTCGTCCTGTGCCTGCCGCTGGCCCTTGCCGGGGCGGCTCTGGCCCTCCAGCACGAGTCCTTCCAGCTCACCGGGCACAGCACCGCGGGGCTGCTCTACTCCGCCATCGGCTCGCAGTTCCTCGGCCTGGTCGTCTGGTACCGCGGCATGGCCGTGATCGGCGTCCCCAAGGCGAGCCAGCTCCAGCTCGCGCAGCCGCTGCTCACCCTGGTCTGGTCGGTGTTCCTGCTCGGCGAGCACCTGACGCCCGCGGCTCCGCTGACCGCCGCCGCCGTCCTCGTCTGCATCGCGGTCACCCAACGGGCCCGCGGTTAGGGCCAGGCTCGCGGCACCGGACGTAGACTGACGGCCACGGACAGCAACCGCAGGGTGGGACGAGGAGGTCGCTCCAGATGCGTGCAACCGTAGGCGACAAGCTGGTGGTCCACGGCAGGACCGTCGGACAGCACGACCGGATCGCGGAGGTCGTCGAGGTGCTCGGCGCGGACGGCGGCCCGCCCTATCGCGTCCGCCTCGAGGACGGCCACGAGACGCTGATGTCGCCGGGCCCCGACACTGTCGTACGGCACGAGGACCCGGCCCAGTAGCTGCTGGACCAGTAGCTCCCGGTCCAGCAGTTCCCGGCCCGGCACGGGATCAGCGCGGGGGCTGCACGCGCTTCCGGTAGTGGTCGGCGACCAGCTGTGTCATCGCGCCGATCTTGTCCACGCCCACTTCCTTCGCGGAGAAGTAGACGTGCCCGCGCACCTGCGGGAACCCCTTGGCGTACGCGAGGTGGCGGGACAGCTCGGCCGGGTCCTGCCAGGCGGCGGGCTGCGCGGGATCGCCCGCCTTGTAGAGGGCCTCCCCCACGTAAAGACGCACGCCCGTGCCGTCGACGACATCGGCCCACCAGGGGAGCAGCTTGCCGTAGTCCGCGACGGTGAAGCCGATGTTCCAGTAGAGCTGCGGGCAGATGTAGTCCAGCCAGCCCTTCTTGACCCAGCCGCGGGTGTCGGCGTGCAGGTTGTCGTAGGTCTGCACGCCCGCCTGGGTGTCCGAGCCGAGCGGGTCGGTCGACGCGTTGCGCCAGACCCCGAAGGGGCTGATCCCGAACTCCGTGCGCCGCCGCACCTCCTTCACGCGCGTGGCCATCTCGCGCACCAGGCGGTCGATGTTGTCGCGCCGCCAAGCCGCCCGGTCGGGGAAGCCGCCGCCGTAGCGCGCGAAGGCGTCGTCGTCGTCGAAGACCTGCCCGGCGACCGGATACGGGTAGAAGTAGTCGTCCCAGTGCACCGCGTCGATGTCGTAGCGCCGGACGGCATCGAGCATCGCGTCCTGGACGAAGCGCCGCACCTCGGGCAGGCCGGGGTTGTAGTAGAGCTTCCCGCCGTACGGCACGACCCAGTCGGGGTGCATCCGGGCCGGGTGCGTCGGAACGAGGCGTGAGGGGTCCGTGTGGTTGGCGATGCGGAAGGGGTTGAACCAGGCGTGCAGTTCGAGCCCTCTGCGGTGCGCCTCCCGCACGGCGGTGCCCAGCGGGTCCCAGCCGGGGTCCTGCCCCTGCACGCCGGTGAGGTACTGGGCCCACGGCTCATACGGCGAGGGCCACAACGCGTCGGCGGTGGGCCGCACTTGGAAGACCACGGCGTTCAGTCTTCGCCGTACGGCCGTGTCGAGGTGACCGATCAGCTCGGCGCGCTGCTGTGCCGCCGTGAGGCCCGGCTTCGAAGGCCAGTCGCGGTTGGCGACCGTGGCGAGCCACATGCCCCGTAGTTCGCGACGCGAAGGCGCATGCCCGGGAACGGCCGCCGCGTCCCCCGCCGCTGTGAGCCCCGCCACCATCGCGGCCGCCGCCACCGTGAACCCCCGGCGTGACATACGCCTCATCCGCTCGCCCCCTGAGCTGTATATCCCGCGGCACCGTTGCCGTCAGGGGACAGCATGCCCGACCCGGCACGTCATGCACCCGAGGTTCCGGAGTAACGTTCACGGCCGAGGCAGGCACCGAAATCGTACGGGGACCTGCCTGCCCCGTTCATCAGCGAAAGGCACGAGGTGACCGACTCTATGCCCGACATCGCACGCGTCGGAGTAGTGGGCTGTGGCCAGATGGGCGCCGGGATCGCGGAGGTCTGCGCCCGCTCCGGACTGGATGTGAAGGTCGCGGAGACCACCGGCGAGGCCCTGGAGATCGGCCGTACCCGGCTGCACAACTCCCTCTCCAAGGCTGCCGAACGCGGCAAGATCTCGGAGGAGGAGCGGGACGAGACGCTCGCGAGGCTGAGCTTCACGACCGACCTCGGGGAGTTCTCCGACCGCGATCTGGTGATCGAGGCGGTCGTCGAGAACGAGGCGGTCAAGACCGAGATCTTCCAGGTGCTCGACCAGGTGGTGACCCGGCAGGACGCGATCCTGGCCTCCAACACCTCGTCCATCCCGCTGGTGAAGCTGGCCGTCGCGACGTCCCGCCCCGACGCGGTCATCGGCATCCACTTCTTCAACCCGGCCCCGGTGCAGCAGCTCGTCGAGCTGATCCCCGCGCTGACGACGTCCGAGGGGACGATAAGCCGGGCGCAGTCCATGGTCGAGAAGGTGCTCGGCAAGCACGCGATCCGCGCCCAGGACCGCTCGGGCTTCGTGGTCAACGCGCTGCTCATCCCGTATCTGCTCTCCGCGATCCGGATGTTCGAGTCGGGCATCGCGAGCCGCGAGGACATCGACAACGGCATGGAGCTCGGCTGCGCCCACCCGATGGGCCCGCTCAAGCTTGCCGACCTGATCGGCCTCGACACCGTCGCCTCGGTCGCGGACAGCATGTACGCCGAGTACAAGGAGGCGCTGTACGCCGCCCCTCCGCTGCTCCAGCGGATGGTGGACGCGGGCCGGCTCGGCCGCAAGTCGGGCTCGGGCTTCTACCCCTACAGCTGATACGACCGATACGCCTGATACGGCTCGTACAGCTGAAATCAGCCAACTGCCGCTTGATCTGCGGCACTTGACACCCCGAGTGGGCCCGGCACTCTTTCGAGTGCCGGGCTCACGTCGTTCACACACCGTGTGCGCCACGGGCTCGCATATGCCCTTCGCACACTCTCGCGCCGTGGCCGCCGGGCAGGGTTCACTTTCCGTGCGCTCAGGGGGAAGGACAGCTACAGAGAGGAACGGGCTTGTGACCGCCGACCCTGAAACTCGCGTGGTCCCCGGAGAACTCGCCGAGTTACGCCGAAGCTTGGACGTGGGTCTCGCCCGCGTCGACGGACAGCTGGCGCTGCTCACCCAGCACGACGAACAGAGCATCAAGAGCCAGGACGACCTGACCCTCAGGATCGCCGCACTGGAGCACACGCGCTGGCCGCTGCCCGCCCTTCTCGCCCTGACGGCGGTCGGCGCGCTCGCCGTGGCGGTCTGGCAGGCCATCGGCCGTTAGTCAGTCAGTGCGTGTCCTGGCCTAGTCGCAGATGGTGCAGGAGGAGGAGCGCCGCCGCCATATTGGCGGCCGGCACTTCACCGCGCGCCACCATGTCAGGGACGAGTTTGAGCGGGACCCATTCACGGCGGTCGGACTCGAAGTCGTCTTCGGGATGACCGATGTAGGTGCACTCGTCCGACCAGTAGATGTGGTGCTTGGCATCGGTGAGCCCATTGGACGGCTCGACACTCAGCAGGTGTCGTAACGGGCCCGGCCGCCAGCCGGTCTCCTCCTCCATTTCCCGGGCGGCCGCGTACGCGAGATCCTCCCCGTCCTCGACGACACCCGCGGCGAGCTCCCAGCCCCAGCTGTCGGTGATGAACCGGTGCCGCCACAGGAGCAGCACCTCATTGGCGTCATTGACGACGGTCGCCACGGCAACGGGCCGCAGCCGTATGAGGAAGTGGTCGAGGTGCCGGCCGTCGGGCAGTTCGACATCCGCCAGATTGACCGTGAACCATCGGTTTTCATACACAGTTTGTTCGCTTTGTTTCGTCCACTGCACGGTTCTGCCACCTTCCGCCGAGTAGATGGCAATATCGCAGCAGGAGGGTGTTCAGAGCAGTGGTACGCGGTTCACATCACAGGGGCACGCGCAGCGCTCCGTCGATGAGTTCGGCCGCCTCGGCCGTGCCCGCGCAGTCGCTGCGTACGAGATGCTCCCGCACGGCCCGCAGCCGGTCGCGCAGCCGCTGGGACTCCATCCCCCGTGCCTGTTCTGCCATTTGCACCGCCGTGGCCACGGCCTCGTCGGTGTTCCCCTGGCGCAGTTCGATCTGGCTGAGCATGGCGAGCCGGTGGACCCGGCCCCGGTCGTGCGCCGGTGTGTCCACGGCTGCCGCAGCGTGCTCGTACGCTCCCGTGAGGTCGCCGAGGCTGAGCAGCGCCTCCGCCACTTGTACGTTGACGAGTCCGGGCTGGACATAGCCGGTCTCGTCCGGCTCGCGCCCACGCCGGATGCGTTCCGCGGCGACCTCCGCACGCCGGATGCAGGACAGCGCGCTGCTGCCGTCGCCCAGGTGTGCGTACGACTTGGCCTGCATGGCGTAGAGATCGGATGCGAGCGCCGGGGTGAGTTCGCGCCCCGCGGCGCGCAGCGCTGCCTCCGCGAAGGCCACCGCCTGGCGGTACTCCCTCATGAACAGCGACTGGTTGACAAGCAGCGCGATGACGTACGCCCCGAGCCCCCGGTCCCCGCTGGCCTTCGCGAGACGCAGGGCCTGGTGGAAGTAGCGCTGGGCCAGGCCGTGTGCGTCCGAGTCGTAGGCGCAGATCCCGGCGATGGCGACCAACCCGCCGGTGGAGCGGTGGAGTTGGCGTCCCGTCTCGTCCGTGTAGCTGCCGCGCAGCAGAGGCGCGGCCTCGGCGTTGAGGAAGCCGACGATGCGGGTGCGGGTCGCGATGCCGCCCGTCTTGCGGTACATCTGCTCGTAGTGGGCGCGGGCCGCGCGCATCATGTCGATGTCCGCCGTGCTGACGGCGTGCCGCCCGCCACGCGAGACGTCCACGTCCTCGGGAGGGTTCTCCCACTCCCAGACGGGCATCACGGCGGGCGTTCCGGTCACCGCGGGGGCGCCGAGCAGATGCGGGCGCTGCTGTTCGTCGGAGCGCCACAGGGCGGTGGCTCTCTCCACGAAGCCCGAGAGCGTCGATCCCGCGGAGCCGTGCCTCGCCGCCGGTACACCGGGCACGCCGAGGCCGATGTCGTCGAGGGTGACGGTGCGCTGGAGCCGTCCCGCGAGGACCTCGCAGATCAGGTCCGGCACCTGGCCGCGTGGGCGCTGGCCCTTCAACCACCGGGAGACCGCGGTGTGTTCGTACCGCAGGGCGAGGCCTCGTTTCCTCCCCGCCTGATTGACGTGGGCGGCTAGGCCCGCGTGAGAGATTCCCGCTTCGTCGAGGATCGCGTCGAGCAGGGTATTGGGCTGCATGGAGGCCCTCCGGTCGCTCGGTGGTGTCAGCGTAGTAGAGGTGACTTCACACGGGGTGTGAACGGAATACCCGAATCCGGGGGGTGTGCGCTCTGCCGTCGACACTCCTGTCACGCTTGACTGAGGTTCCTCACAAGGAGGCCGGCCGGGCCGCCGGCTCCCCCTCGAAAAGTGCGGCGGCCCTCACTGCCGCCGTCCGACCCGCCGTCTGCCCGACACTCCAAGGCGGGGCCGGACGGCGCATGGCCGGGACGAGGAGACGGTGCGTCATGTCATGGTGCTTTCCCGGCGCGCCGTCTCCCCCTGTTGCAGCGGCACGCGTTTGCGGTCGTTGCGCAGGATGAGAAGCGCGGCATCGTCGACCGGCAACCGCCCGGTGTGACGCAGGAGTCGGGAGTAGACCGCGCGGATCACAGTCTGGGGCGCGACCGGTGGGACCCGCACCGCTTCGGTGAGCGCCGCCTGGAGCGGGAAGAACCGTCCGGCCGCGTCCCGTGCGTCCTCCATCCCGTCCGTGTGCAGCGCGAGCGCCTCCCCCGGCAGGAGTGCTCCACAGTGCAGTACGGAAAGGTCGGCGGGGAGCGGGAACGGGCCGAGCGGTGGCAGCGGATCCCCACCGCGGACCGGCTCGGCATGGCCGCTCAGGCGATAGGGCCAGGGGTGGCCGCAGTTGAGCGCGGTCACCTCGCCGTCCGGGCTGATCTCGATGAGGAGCACGGTGACGAACTCCTCGGCCAGTGGGCTGTCCGGCGCCGCACCGCCGTTCGCCGGATGCTCGGCCCGCGACCGCTCCCGAAGATGCCGTCCGAGGGCCCGCTCCAGTCTCCTGAGCACCAGCGGCAGTTCGGGCTCCTCGTGCGCGGCCTCGCGGAAGCTGCCGAGCACGGCGGCGGCGGTCGCGATGGCGGCCAGACCGTGCCCGCGCACATCGCCCATGACGACACGGACGCCGTGGTCGGTGGCCGCCACCTCGTACAGATCGCCGCCGACGGAGGCGCCGCGTGACGCGGAGAGCCGCCCGGCCGCGACCGCGAGGCCCTCGACGCGTGGCGGCAGCGGACGCAGGAGCACGTTCTGAGCGGCGCCCGCGATCTCGCGGAGCTGACGCACCTCCCGAAGGAGCGCGCCACGGACATGAAGTATCAGACCGGTGCCGACCGCGAAGAAGACGGCGCTGGTGACGATGCGCGCGCCGAGGCCGTTCTGCTGGGCGAGCGGGCAGACCAGTTTGTACGTGATGGCGACGGCGCCCCATGCCGTCGGCAGGCCGAGCGCGAGAGCACGCCGGATCCGCGGCGGCGCCATGCACCGCGCCCTCTTGCCGCCCTTCGCCCGGAGTGTGGTGCGGCCCCTCACCCGGAGCGGCATCCGGCGGGGAGCCCAAGACCTGAAACGCATCATGCCGACGGCCCCCCTAAGGCCCTGTCCAGCGTGCAGGCTGTGCGGTCCGCGGGAGAGATCACTGCCCCCTGCGGCCGGACTGATTCTGTCGACCGCCTGGGCCGATCGGGCCAGAGAGGGCTTACTTGCCACTCAAACGAGTGAAGGGCGCACCCGGAAGCCCGGATACGCCCTTCTTTGCGCCTCTTGTGCGCCTGGCGGCGACTACTGGCGGTGACTACGCTCCGCGCAGCACTGCGCCCGTACGCTCGGTCGCCAGGGCGACGGCCGCGTCACGGGCCGCGGAGGCCTCGTCGACGGTCAGCGTGCGGTCTGCGGCGCGGAACCGCAGCGCGTACGCCAGGGACTTCTTGTCCGCACCGATCTGCTCGCCGGTGAAGACGTCGAACAGGCGCAGGGACTCGAGGAGTTCACCCGCGCCCTCGCGCAACGCCTTCTCGACGTCGGCGGCGGGGACGCCCCCGTCGACGACGAGCGCGACGTCCTGCGTGGCGACCGGGAACGTGGAGATCTTCGGCCCTCGCGGAACACCCGCGCTCGCGTCCTCGAGACGGTCGAGGTCGAGCTCCATCGCGCAGGTGCGCGCGGGCAGACCGAGCGCCTTGACGACGCGCGGGTGCAGCTCGCCCGCGTGCCCGATGACCTGCTCCGCACCGTCGATCACGACTGCGAGCTCGGCACACCGGCCCGGGTGCCACGGGCCGTACTGCCCCTGGCGCACAAGCAGTTCGGTGCCCGACTCGGCGGCCAGCGTGCGCGCGGCCTGGACCGCGTCCGCCCACTCGGCAGGACGGCCCTTGCCCCACCAGCCCGCCTGCTCGCGGGCGCCCGCGAGGACGACGGCGGCATGGCGGGGCTGCACGGGGAGCGCCTCGGTCAGGGAGGCGATCTCCTCGTCGGTGGGCCGCCGGTCGACGGGAAGGCGCACCGCGATACGGGCTTCCTCACGCGGCTTGAAGACAAGCCCCGTCTCGAAGAGCGCCAGGTCGTGGCTGCCGCGGCCCTCATTGCGGCGCAGCGCGCCGAGCAGCCCCGGAAGCAGCGTCGTACGAAGAGCGGGCTCCTCGTCGGAGAGCGGGTTGACCAGCTTCACGACGCGACGAGCGGGGTCGCCGGGCTCCAGGCCGAGCTGGTCGAAGACCTGCTCGCCGATGAAGGGGTAGGTCGGCGCCTCGACGAATCCGCTCCCGGCGAGCGCGCGGCCGATGCGGCGGTGCAGCCGCTGCCGGTCGGTCAGGCCGCGGCCCGCGGGGGGCTTGGGCAGCGTCGACGGGAGGTTCTCGTACCCCTCGAGCCGGATGACCTCTTCGGCGAGGTCGTTCGGCTCGGCGAGGTCGGGACGCCAGGACGGCACGGTGACGGTCAGGGCGTCCTGGCCGTAGACGTCACAGCCGACCTCCTGAAGACGGCGGACGACGGTCTCGCGGCCGTAGTCCACGCCCGCGACCTTGTCAGGGTGATCGGCGGGCATGTTGATCGTGTGGGGCCCGGAGGGCGCGATGACCTCGGTGACCCCGGACTCGGCGGTGCCGCCCGCGAGCGCGACGAGGAGATCCACCGTGCGCTGCGCCGCGGCGGACGCGGCCTGCGGGTCGACGCCGCGCTCATAGCGCTTGGCCGCCTCGGAGGGCAGCTTGTGGCGCCGGGCCGTGCGGGCGATGGAGATCGCGTCGAAGTGCGCGGCCTCGATGACGACGTCGGTGGTTCCGGCCGTCTCCGCGTGATCCGCGATCTCGGTGTTGGCGCCGCCCATGACGCCCGCGAGACCGATCGGCCCGCGGTCGTCGGTGATGACCAGGTCCTCGGCGTCGAGGACGCGCTTGGCGCCGTCGAGCGTCGTGAACTTCTCGCCCTGCTCGGCACGGCGCACACCGATCGTGCCCTCGATGCGGGAGCGGTCGTACGCGTGCAGCGGCTGGCCGAGCTCGAGCATCACGTAGTTCGTGACATCGACAGCGAGCGAGATCGGCCGCATACCCGCCTTCTGCAGGCGGCGGCGCAGCCAGATCGGGGAGCGGGCCTCGGGCTGCAGGCCCGTGACCGTGCGCGCGGTGAAGCGGTCGCAGCCGCGCGGGTCGGAGACCTTGACCGGGTAGCCGGACGAGTTCGGCGCGGGCACGTCCAGGAGCGCCGGGTCGCGCAGCGGCAGGCCGTACGCGATGGCGGTCTCGCGGGCGACGCCGCGCATCGAGAGGGCGTAGCCGCGGTCGGGCGTGACGGCGATGTCCAGGACCTCGTCGACCAGCTCGAGCAGCTTGATGGCGTCGGTGCCGACCTCGTGCTCGGGCGGAAGAACGATGATGCCGTTACTTCCGTCATCGCCCATGCCGAGCTCGTCGCCGGAGCAGATCATGCCGTGCGAGGTCTTGCCGTACGTCTTGCGCGCGGCGATCTTGAAGTCGCCGGGCAGGACGGCGCCGGGAAGCACGACGACGACCTTGTCGCCGACGGCGAAGTTGCGCGCGCCACAGACGATCTCCTGCGGCTCACCCGTTCCGTTTGCCTGGCCGACATCGACCGTGCAGAAGCGGATGGGCTTCTTGAACTCCGTCAGCTCCTCGATGGTGAGGACCTTGCCGACGACCAGGGGGCCGGTCAGGCCGGCGCCGAGCTGCTCGACGGTCTCGACCTCGAGGCCGACATCGACGAGCTTGGCCTGTACGGCACGGCCGGACTCGGTGGCGGGGAGATCGACGTACTCCCGCAGCCAGGAAAGCGGGACCCGCATCAGATCTCCATCCCGAAGGGCCGGGTGAACCGGACGTCACCCTCGACCATGTCTCGCATGTCTTCGACGTTGTGGCGGAACATCAGCATCCGTTCGATGCCGAACCCGAAGGCGAATCCGCTGTACTTCTGGGGGTCGACGCCGCAGGCGGTGAGCACCTTCGGGTTGACCATGCCGCAGCCGCCGAGCTCGATCCAGCCCTCGCTGCCGCAGGTGCGGCAGGGGCGGTCGGGGTTGCCCACGGACTCGCCGCGGCAGACGTAGCAGACCATGTCCATCTCGGCGGACGGCTCGGTGAACGGGAAGTAGTTCGGGCGCAGGCGCGTCTTCATGTCCGCGCCGAAGAGCGACTGGACCATGTGGTCAAGGGTGCCCTTGAGGTCGGCCATGGTCAGGCCCTCGTCCACGGCGAGCAGCTCGATCTGGTGGAAGACCGGGGTGTGCGTCGCGTCCAGCTCGTCCGTGCGGTACACACGGCCGGGGCAGACGATGTAGACGGGCGGCTCGCGGTCGAGCATCGCGCGGGCCTGCACGGGCGAGGTGTGCGTGCGCAGCACGACACCGGACTCGTCTCCTTCAGTGCCCTTGGGGCCCTGCACGAAGAAGGTGTCCTGCATCTGCCGGGCCGGGTGGTCCGGGGTGAAGTTCAGGGCGTCGAAGTTGAACCACTCCGCCTCGACCTCGGGGCCCTCCGCGATCTCGTAGCCCATGGCGACGAAGACGTCCGCGACGCGCTCCATGAACGTGGTCAGCGGGTGCCGGGCACCGGCCGGGACGCGGTCGTACGGCAGCGTGACGTCCACTGCCTCCTCGACGAGCACCCGGCTGTCGCGCTCGGCCTCGAGCTCACCCTGGCGGGCGGCGAGGGCCTTGCTCACCGCGCCGCGCGCCATGCCGACGCGCTTGCCGGCCTCGGCCTTGGCCTGCGGGGGCAGTGCGCCGATCTCGCGGTTGGCGAGCGCCAGCGGCGAGGTGCCGCCGGTGTGCGCGATCTTGGCCTCCTGAAGCTGTTCGAGGTCGCCCGCGGCGGCGAAGGCGGCGAGCGCCTCGTCCCGCATCCGCTCGATCTCTTCAGGTTTCAGTGCCTCGACCTCAACAGGGTCGTACGACTTGTTCGGTGCCGACATCTCTTCCCGTGCTTCCGTTTGGCTGGTGATGGTCCCCGTCTACGACTCGGAGACGAATCGTCCACATAGGGGGACGCAAACGTGCCAAGGATCGAGTCTAACGGGGGTGGCGCAGGTGAATGAGCCCGCGGGCTGTGCTCGGGCGGATCAGAGGAGATACGCCGGAGTGCCCACGGGCAACGTAAATCGGAACTGGGCGCCGCCACCGGGCGCGCGGCCGACGGTGATCGTCCCGCCGTGCGCTTCCACGATGCCCTTCACGATGTACAAGCCGAGTCCCGTCCCGCCGCGCTTGCTGCCCCGCCAGAAGCGGGTGAAGACGCGGCCCATCGATTCCTCCGGAATGCCGGTGCCCTCGTCGCTCACGGTCACGGCGGTCTCGGCCCCGCCCTGCTCACGCGGGGACGATGAGGGTGCCACGTCGATGGTGACGGTTCCTTCGCCGTGCCGCACGGCATTTTCCAGGAGGTTGCTGAGCACCTGGTCGATCTTGTCGGGGTCGGCCCAGAGATCGGGCATCGGCTGCTGCACCCGGACGAGGAAGCGGTGCGCGTCCTCGCCGGATGCGACATGGGCCTGGATGTGGCGGCCGACGGCGGCACCGATGTCCACGGGCTGGCGGCGCAGTTCGAGGCGCCCCGAGTCGATCCGTGAAATGTCGAGGAGCTCGGCGATGAGCCGCGTGACGCGGTTGGCGTCGGCGTCCACCGTCTCCAGCATCAGTTTCTTCTGGTCGTCGGTGAACCGCTCCCACTTGGCGAGCAGCGTCGCTGTGAAGCCCTTCACGGAGGTGAGGGGCGAGCGGAGCTCATGGGCGACGGTGGCGATCAGCTCCGCGTGGCTGCGCTCGGTGCGGCGGCGGGCCTCGGTGTCACGGATGGAGACGACGACGCGGCGGACGGGGCCGGTGGGCGCGGCGCGGACGTAGCGCGCGGAGACGAGGACCTCACGCCCGCCGGGGAGCAGCAGATTGCGCTCGGGCTGGGCGAAGCGGGTGGCGATGCCGCCGTAGGGATCGGTGAGCTGCCACCAGCGGCGCCCTTCCAGGTCCTCTAAAGGGAGGGCGCGCTCCAGCGGGGCGCCCAGGGCGTCGGCGGCATGGACCGCGGTGATGCGCACGGCCGCGGTGTTGAAGCAGATGACGCGGCCGGTCTCGTCCGCGACGACGAGGCCGTCAGGCAGCTCGTCCGGGTCGAGGCCGAGCCCGCCGAGATCACCGAGGGCGCCATGGTCCGCGCGAGTACCCAGGATGTCCTGTACTCCCGGTGATCTGCTCGTGCCGATGCTCATCTTCCCCGTACCCCACCTCTCGGACCGGCGCAGGAGGCCCCCGAGCCCGTCACACTACTAGCTGGGAGTGACGGAACGGCACCCTCCAACGGCACGCTGTGCACGGGCGGACGCATAGAGGCACACGGCCGCCGCCGTCGCGAGGTTGAGGCTCTCGGCCCTGCCGTGGATCGGAACGCGCACCACGGCGTCGGCGAGTGCGCGGGTCTCCTCCGGGAGCCCCCACGCCTCGTTGCCGAAGACCCAGGCACTGGGGGTGCCCATGGTGCCCTTGTCGAGCTCGTCGTCGAGGTCGTCATCGCCCACCCCGTCCGCCGCGAGGATGCGTACGCCCGCGTCCTTCAGCCCTTGGACGGCCCGCTCGACGGGTACGCCGACGGCCACGGGCAGATGGAACAGCGAGCCGACGGACGCGCGGACGCACTTGGGGTTGTAGAGATCCACGGAGGCATCGGTCAGCACGACCGCGTCGGCCCCGGCGGCATCGGCACACCGCAGTACGGTGCCGGCGTTCCCGGGATCACGGACATGCGCGAGGACAGCGACGAGCTTGGGCCGTGCGGCGAGGATGTCGTCGAACGGGGTGTCCAGAAACCGGCAGACCCCGACGAGCCCCTGCGGGGTCACGGTCGTCGAGATGTCGGCGATGACGTCCTCGTCCGCGAGGTGCACCCGGGCCCCCGCACTCCGGGCCTCCCCCACGATGTCGGCGTACCGCTCGGCGGCCTCGACGGTCGCGAAGATCTCGACGAGCGTGTCCGGATAAGCAGCGGCCTCCCGCACGGCCTGCGGCCCCTCGGCGAGAAACAGCCGCTCCTTCCCCCGGAAGTTCCGCTTGGCCAGCCGCCGTGCGGCGCTGACGCGGGGTGACTTGGGGGAGATCAGCTCGGGAGCGGCGGTCATGAACTCACCTTCGGGTGATGGAGCCCCCGTCAGGGGCGCGGGGAACTGCGCGACCGGCCAAGAACTGACCCGCGGACGGCAACGGACAGACGACGGCAGACGAGAGGCCGAACGCACTCGGACCCGCAAGCCGCTCGGCTTACGGGTCCGATGTCACGCTCAGCTCAGCGCAGCGTTACGCGGCAGCCTTGGGCGCGTTGACGTCGCTCGGCAGAGCCTTCTGCGCGACCTCGACCAGCGCGGCGAACGCGTTCGGGTCGTTGACGGCCAGCTCGGCCAGGATCTTGCGGTCCACCTCGATGTTGGCGGCGTTCAGACCCTGGATGAGGCGGTTGTACGTCATGCCGTTCTCACGGGCCGCAGCGTTGATGCGCTGGATCCACAGCCGACGGAAGTCGCCCTTGCGCTTCTTACGGTCGTTGTAGTTGTAGACCAGGGAGTGGGTGACCTGCTCCTTGGCCTTGCGGTACAGGCGCGAGCGCTGGCCGCGGTAACCCTTGGCAGCCTCGAGGATCGCCCGACGCTTCTTGTGGGCATTGACTGCCCGCTTGACGCGTGCCACTTGTTAACTCCTTGTAGCGGGGCCGTGGTTGGACTCACACGACCCGGTATCGATTGGGTCCCGGTCAGAGTTCAGGCGCGGTGTGCGCCCGGACTCACTTGCCGAGAAGCTTCTTGATCTTCTTGGCGTCGCCCGGGGCCATCTCGGCGTTGCCACTGAGGCGACGCGTCAGACGGGACGACTTGTGCTCGAGCAGGTGGCGCTTGCCGGCGCGCTCACGGAGCACCTTGCCGGAGCCGGTGATCTTGAAGCGCTTGCTGGCACCGCTGTGCGTCTTGTTCTTCGGCATAGCGCCGTTCTCTCCTCGTCATTGGCACTCCCTGCCGGTCTCCGGTTCCTGCGAACCGGGGCAGGGAGCGTCAGATGTATCGGTTGTCATCCAAGGCGCGCGTGGGATGCGCGTCCCGGATCAGGCCTCGGCGGGCTCCTCGGCGGGCGCCTCGACCTCGGCGACGGACTCGGCGACGACCTCGTCGGGCGTCTCCTCGTCGGCGGCGTCGTCCGTGCGGCCCTGTCGCTCGGCCTTACGGGCGGCCTGGGCCTCGCGGGCCTCGGCCATGGCTTCGGTCTTCTTCTTGTGCGGACCGAGGACCATGATCATGTTTCGGCCGTCCTGCTTCGGGTTCGACTCGATGAACCCGAGGTCTTCGACGTCGTTCGCGAGACGCTGCAGCAGTCGGAAGCCGAGCTCCGGCCTGGACTGCTCGCGACCACGGAACATGATCGTGATCTTGACCTTGTCGCCCTGCTTGAGGAACCGGACGACGTGACCCTTCTTGGTGTCATAGTCGTGCGGGTCGATCTTCGGCCGGAGCTTCATCTCCTTGATGACCGTGTGCGCCTGGTTCTTGCGCGCTTCACGGGCCTTCATGGCCGACTCGTACTTGAACTTCCCGTAGTCCATGAGCTTGCACACGGGGGGACGGGCGGTAGCCGCCACCTCGACCAGGTCGAGGTCGTACTCCTGTGCAAGCTCCAGGGCCTTGGCAAGCGGAACAATCCCGACCTGCTCGCCGCTGGGACCGACAAGTCGCACCTCGGGAACGCGAATCCGGTCGTTGATGCGGGGCTCGGCGCTGATGGATCCTCCTCGGTAGCACCACGCGGCGGTCTGGCGGACGGCCGCGTTACGTCTGTTATCTCGACTATCTCGACCAACCGAGTGAGTACATAAAAAATGCCCCAACCGATCACAGGAAGGGGCTCCATTACTACCGGAGCACCTCCGCGGTGATCGCGGGGCGCAACTCGGGCCTGCCGTAGTCTCGAGGACCGCGGCTGCCTGACCGGTGACCTGCCGCTCCAAGGAGCGACTAGGTGGGAAGCGGAGCCTCCACTTGTGGGCCGGGTCCCTGCGTTGGCACGCGAGTATCCGGCCGGTCGTTACACAAGGTTAGCAGCTCTCCGGGGGTGGGGCTAACCAGCGGCACTCACGGACTCCCGCGGCTCAGGCTCTGCGGGGCTCCGCATATCGTGTGGGACATGAGCGACGCCACCCCTGCCCCCGAGTCCGCCCCCACTGACTCCCCCAATTTCGACGCCCTGACCCGTGACATCGCGGACGTCCCCGCGGTCGAGGTGATCACCACGGTCGCCGTCCACCTGATGAGCGCCGCGGCCGTGAACCTGGGCCTCGCCGAGGGCGGCGAGGGCCACAAGGACCTGGACGAGGCACGCAAACTGATCCACTCGCTCGCCGGTCTGATGGACGCGAGCGCCACGGAGATCTCCTCGTTCCACGCGGCCCCGCTGCGCGACGGCCTGAAGTCGCTGCAACTGGCCTTCCGCGAGTCGTCCGACGTGCTGGACGAGCCGGGCCAGGGTCCGGGCGAGAAGTACACGGGCCCGGTCTACGGCTGAGTTCTCACACCGTACGTACGTAGAGGGGCTCGCCCGGTGGCGTCGCCTCGGCCGGCAGCAGTGCCAGGTCGAGGCCGCTCACCAGGCGGGCCCTCAGTGTTTCATCGGCCGCGATGTGCCGGGCCACGCGCCGGGCGGCTTCGGCCGGGTCGGTCGCCGGGTCGAGGACGAGCGCGAGGGTGCCGTCCGCGGTGCCCGCGCCGAGGTAGGCGCGCAGGACGGCAGGCTCGGCGGCGACGGCCGCGCGCACGGCTGCCGTGACGGCGGGGTCGGCGAGCGGGTCCCGGGTGTGGCGCCCTTCGGAGAGAGCGATGAGCGCGGGCCGGTTGATCTCGTACGGGACGGGCCCTGCCAGGTCGAGGACGATCGTGTCGGCCTGCTCGTGGGCGGCGGCCTGGAGCGCCTGGTGCAGCGGGACAGCGACGGGCCTGGCCTCCGGGTCCCACAGGGCGAGGGCCCGGGTCGAGGTGAACGCGGGCAGCGCCTTGCGGTCGCCCGCCTTGAGGGTGGGGACCGCCATGTCGCTCGTCTTCTCGCGGCGCAGGCCGTTCTCGTCTTCCTCGACCTCGCCGAGGACAGCGACGACGGGGACGAGCAGCCGGGCGCCGGTGAGCGCTTCCAGGACGGGGCCGTGGGCCGTGCGGTCAGCGGCCCACGCGGTCAGGGCCGCGGTGAGCCGGGGGTCGGCGGAGCCGTCGTCGTCGGAGAAGCCGGGGTCCGGGATGTTCTTGTTCGCCACGGTCCTGACCCTATCCAGCGAGGCCGTGGACCTGCCGGGCGGTGCCGTGGACTATCGGGCGGTGCCGGGACGGGTTCCCCGGCGGCCACGCCAGAGGTAGACCGCCGCCACGAGGAGCCCTACGCCGAGGGCGCCCGCCACCGGACCGACCCAGCCAGCGGGACCGTCCTCGCCCGGGTCCGCGGCAGGCCCCGAACCGAAGTACTTCTTCCCGTACGCCGCGGAGCTCAGGTCGTCCGGCTTCTTCTTGGCGCCCTCGGTGATGGCCGCCGCCGGGTCGATGAAGCCGAAGCCGTGCGAGTCGTCGCGACCGCCGCTGGGAACGTTCCGTGCGGTGCTCTCCAGCAGCTGCTTGATCTGGGGCGGGGTCAGGCCGGGGTGGGCGGCGCGGATCAGGGCGACGGCGCCCGAGACGAACGCCGACGCGGCGCTTGTGCCCCAGCCTTCGTAGTACTCGCGGTCGGGGTCGGCGATGACGATCTTCTTGCCGGGGGCGCTGACAGTGGCGTACCAGCGGCGGGTGGAGAAGGACGCGCGGTCGCCGTTCTTGTCGACGGCGGTGGCGGCGATGACTCCGGGGTAAGCCGCGGGGTACGAGATGTGGTCGCCGCGCTCGCCGCCGTTGCCCGCCGACGCGACGACGACCGCGCCCTTCTTCAGGGCGTACTGGACGGCCGCGTCCTCGGCGGGTTCGGGGTGGGCCGACTTGGAGTCGTCGCCGAGGGAGAGGTTGATGACGTCGGCGCCGTGGTCGGTGGCCCAGCGGATGCCGTCGGCGAGGGCGTTGCCCCGGGTGTTGCGGGCCTTCGCGCGCGAGGGGTCGCCGTCCTCCAGGATCACGCGGATCGGCAGGATCTTCACTTCCGGTGCGATGCCCAGTACGCCGTCGCCGCCGCCCGAGCCGTGTCCGTGGCCCGCGATGATGCCGGCCATGGCGGTGCCGTGCCTGGCCCAGGGGCGGTCGCCCCTCTTCGCGCCGAAGCCGACCATGTCCTTGCCTTCGAGGACGCTGCCGGTCAGGTCGGGATGCTCGCGGTCCACGCCGGTGTCCAGGACGGCGACCGTGACGCCCTTGCCCTTGGTGGTCCCCCAGGCCTGACCGGTGTGCATGGCGTCGAGGGCCCACTGCTGAGCGCGGATGCCGTCGTCGGCGTGCGCGGCGGTGGGCAGGAGCGCGAGCGACGCGGCGAGGGCGACGATGCCCAACTGGCGGATTCTCATGAGGACTTCTCCGTGGCCGCGATGGCCTTGCGCAGGCGCCGCTCGACGCGGTCGGCGATGCCCTTCGCCTCGTTGCCGAGGCCCGCCTGGGCGGGGGCGGTGGTGGCGGAGGACTTGACGGCCTCTTCGGCGGGTTCGGGTTCGGGGACCTTGCGGCCGTCGGCGAAGCCGGAGACGGCGAAGGCGACGACGGGGGCGTCCGGGAGCACGGACACAGTCCAGGAGGCGCGCTGGGCGTCGCCGAAGTCCGCGGCCGGGGTGCCCTTGGCCGCGTACGGCCGTGGCATCAGGTCGGGGCGCCTGGCGAGGCCCTCCTCCGTGAAGCGGGTGCGCAGGGAGCGCATGGCGTCGGCGTCGGCCTTGGTGAACAGCAGGCCCACGGTGGTGACATGGCTGCGGGTCGCGTCCATGTAGGTGGCGCGCAGCAGCCGGAGGCAGCCCGCCGATGCGAGGGCCTTGCGCAGGAGGGGGTCGAAGGCACCCTCGCAGTTGCTGTCGGGGGCGACGGCGATGCGGGTCCAGGTGCGGTCGGCGCCGCCGGGTCCCGCGCCCTCGCCCTTGATGGTGGCCGGGAAGAGCTCGTCCACGGGGACGCTGTGCCACAGGTCGCCCGCCACGGCGTACGCGTTCGGCGTGGCGCTCACCCCTTCGGCGCCCCCGGTCAGCCAACTCCCGGTGGCCGCACCCCCGATGAGCCCGAGCCCGAGCACCACACAGGCAGCGGCGGCGGCCGCGCGGGGCTGCGCCCAGGAGCGGACAGGCCGCAGCCGCGTGGTGCTGTCGTCGTACAAGGCAGGCCGGGCGAACGACACGAAGGGCCGTCCCGAACCGGGCCCGGGAGTCAGATCGACGGCACCGACCGCGCGGCGGGCGGCGGTTGTCCGGGGGGAGGCGGTGGGCGCGGGTATGGCTCTGTCCGCGGGCTCGGCGGGCTCGGCGGGCTCCGATGCGGGTGCGGGGGCCCACGCGGACCAAGGCGGTGGCGCGAGGCCGGGGAGCGGTGCGGGGGTCGGGTCCGCGTCCGATATGCCCTCGGGCGCGGCCGCAGAGCCCAGCGGCGGTGTCGCGGGCATCGGGGGGAGGAGCCGGTAGTCCGCGCCGCTCGGCCCCGGCTCGCTCTCCGCGTCCGGCACGTCCGCCTGCGCCGGGGTTGGCGGGGCAGGTGGGCGCGGTGGCAGGAGCGGGGCTTCGGAGTCCGGCACGTGCGTCCGCGTCATCGTCGACGACGAGGGCGGCGGCGTATCGGGGAATCGCGCAGAAGCGGGCGGAGGGGGCGGAGAGTCCGACGCCCCGGCATCGGTATCGGCGTCGATGTCCGCGTCGGCATCGGAACCCTCGTCGTCCGACGACACCGTGGGCCTCGGCAACCGCACCCGGTCGAAGGGCGCCAACAGGTCCCCGAGTACGGAGTCCTGGTCCCCTTCCTCCACCTCGCGTTCCTGCGGGCGCTCGTCCGGGAAGCGCGCGGACGGAGCGGGAGGCGGCAGGGCCGTGGGCGGGCCCGGCGGTGGGGGCGGAGTCGTGGGACGTGGCGGGACGGGAGCCCGTCGCGCTTCCGTGCTCATGCACCCCCCGTTTCCTGGCTCTTCTGCGCGTAACTCTAAGGGCAGATTCCGGTCCCGAGGGAACCAGTCCGCACCCCCGGGCGATCTGCCCGGATCATCCCCCTACCCTCGGGTAATCGTGTCTGGCAGGCTTCGGCCATGACCTCCCGTGCAGCAGACCGGGCCCGCTACGACCGGGCCACCGCACACCTCGACGCCCCTCTCGCGATCGTCGATCTGGAGGCGTTCGACGCCAATGCCGACGACCTGGTGCGCCGGGCGGGCGGAAAGCCGATCCGGGTCGCCAGCAAGTCCGTACGCTGCCGGGCCCTGCTCGAACGCGTCCTGGCCCGCGACGGCTTCGCCGGGATCATGTCCTTCACGCTCGCCGAGTCCCTCTGGCTCGCGCGGTCCGGCTTCGATGACGTCCTGCTCGCCTATCCATCGGCGGACCGCGCCGCCTTCGCCGAACTCGCCGCCGACCCGAAGCTCGCCTCCTCCGTGACCGTGATGGTCGACGACCCGGCGCAGCTGCGGCTCATCGACGAGGCCAGGGACGGCGGGCGCGAAGAGGTGCGGGTCTGTCTGGAGCTGGACACCTCGTACAAGGTCCTCGGGGGGAAGGTCCGGATCGGGGCGCTGCGATCGCCCCTGCACTCCCCCGTCCAAGTCGCCGCTCTTGCCCGCGCCGTGGCCCGGCGGCCCGGTTTCCGGCTCGTGGGCGTGATGGCGTACGAAGGTCATGTGGCGGGGGTGGGTGACGCGGTCGCCGGGCATCCGGCCCGCTCGCGGGCCATCCGGCTGATGCAGACCGCAGCCCGCAAGGAGCTTGCCGCCCGCCGGGCCCAGACCATCCGCGCGGTGCGGGCCGTCGCGCCGGACCTGGAGTTCGTCAACGGCGGCGGCACCGGCAGTGTGCAGCACACCGCGGCCGAGCGGGCCGTGACCGAGATCGCCGCCGGGTCGGGTCTCTACGTACCGCGGCTCTTCGACAACTACACGTCGTTCAGCGGACGCCCCGCCGCGCTCTTCGCCCAGCCCGTCGTACGCCGCCCCGGCGTCGGCACGGTGACGGTCCTCGGCGGCGGCTACCCCGCGTCCGGTGCCGCGGGCCCTGACCGCTCCCCGGTGCCGTACCTCCCGGAAGGGCTGCGCTACGACCCGCAGGAGGGCGCGGGCGAGGTGCAGACCCCGCTGCTCGGCGCGCCCGCCGACGATCTCCTCATCGGCGACAAGGTGTGGTTCCGGCACGCCAAGGCCGGGGAGATGTGCGAGCGGTTCGACGCGCTCCACCTCGTCGAGGGCGACCGGGTGACGGCGACTGTTCCGACGTACCGGGGAGAAGGCCACACGTTCCTCTGAGGGACCGCCCTCCGGGGCGGGTCAGGGCGTCGCGCCCACGCTGTTGCCCACGCCGCCGCTGGTCGCCCCGCCGCCGACCGCGCGGATCCCCTTGGTGATCTTGTCCATGTCTGTGAGGGGAGGGGGGCCTTCGCCGTCGGCTCCCCCTTCGCCTTCCCCGGATCCCCCGGACTCCGCGTCGATCGCGAAGCGGACGATCACCATCGCCTCGGACCCGGCGCTGGAGGGGAACGCGAGGGACTGGACGTACCCGCCGGGGCCCGTCTTCGTACGGACCCGCCAGCGCACGTAATAGCCGGAGCGGCCTGCCACCGCGACGGTCCCCGCCTTGACCTTCTGGTGGCTCACGATGCCGTCGAACGGCTCCATGCCGACTCGGTCCTCGTCGTACGCACCGTCCGCCGCTTCCTTGATATCGCCGAGGGCCAGCGCCTTGGGCGAACGCTCGTCGGTCCCCGTAGCCGTGCGCGAGTAGACCGTGCCGTGGCGGCAGAGGCTGCCCTCGCCGGGACAGTCGTAGGTGTCCGGGGTCCGCACGGTCGGGTCGCCGCCGACCGTGCTGTCGGCCTTCTCCCAGCCGTCGGGGACGGGGATCGTGATGCCGTTGAGCTGATCGACGAGGTTGGCGGGGTCGGGGTCGGGCGCCGATGTGGTGGGTGTCGGCGAGGTCGGCGATGAGGTGTCCACCGGCTCCGAGGTGCTCGGCGCGGGAGCGCCCGCCTCCGGGGCGTCATCGTCCTTGCCGAGAATCACGACTCCCGTGACGATGGCCGCGACCAGGACGACCCCGGCCGCCGCCAGCGCGACGGCCTTGGCCCTGCCACCGCCTCCCGAAACCACCGGCTGAGCGGGCGCTCGCCGGTGTTCGGTCCACGCGGACCCGTCCCACCAGCGCTCGACGTGCTGTGCCGGTGGGGCAGACGGGTCCGTGTACCAGCCGGGAGGCGGCGACATGCTCATCCGGGCACTCTAAGACGTGCCCCGAAGATCAGAACACCAAGTCCGCCTGATCAGGCACCACCGAGCCGTCCTCGCGCAGGACCGGGCCCTTGCTGCCGTCCGGTGCGTTGTACGCGGCGGTCGAGCACGGGTAGAGGTCCGGCTTCTGCTTCATGGGCTCGATGAACATGGGGTTCACGACCCAGCGGCCGTCGGCGTTGTCGTACGCACGGCACATGACCTCGTTCTTGTTGCGGTTCAGGACGAGGTGCGCGCCGGTGGCGTCGCCGACGAACGTCACGTCCGTGTCGGCGTCACCGCCGCCGAGCGCGATGCGGTGGGACGGGTCCTGCTTGCCCCAGGCCGACTTGCCCTTGACGCCGTAGATCTCCTGGTTGATCCAGCAGCGCTTGCCGTCGATGTAGGGGATGGCTTCGCCCTGGTTCACGGGTACGTCGCCACAGCCCTGGTTCCAGGTGGTGATCCGCCCCTTGCTGTCGAGGACCGAGCGGATGGCGACGGTGTGCTTCCGGTCGATGCCGATGCCCTTGGACCAGACCTCCGTCACCGGTTCCGAACCCGCCGAGACGATGTAGACGTCGAACCCGGCCTTCTTCAGCGTGCGGATGAGGTCGCGCTGCTGATCGTAATAGCGGGCGTAGCCGGGGATCTCGTGCGTGCCGACGGTCTGGGTGGCGCCGACGGGGGCCGCGAGCACCTGCTTGCGGGCTTTCGCGGCGTACGACTCCAGTTCGGGGACGGTGTGCCCGGCGAACAGCTGGGGCACCCAGGCGTACTGCGGGACGGTGTGCCGGTGGTCCCACTCCCCCGCGAAGGCGGCGGCGCCGCTCATCGTCTTGCCGTCCTCGCGGACTTCGAAGATCTCGTCGGCGCAGGCGGTGTCGGTGGAGGTGGGCAGCGGCGCACCTACGGGCACGTCGGTGCCGCAGGCGGCGGTGAGTGCCTTGTCGGCCTCGTCCGTCATCCACTTGCTGGTGGACTTCCAGCTCGCGGGGCGCAGGATCTTGTCGTGGTGGAGGGACCAGGCGATGGTCGCGTCGGTGATGTCGTTCTTGACGACGGTGTTGTCCCAGTCGAAGGCGGCGACGGGACGCTTCTCGTCGTGCCCTCGCTGGTCGTGACCCGAGTGGGAGCCGCATCGTCCGCGCTCGTCGATCATCTGCTGGAGCTTGGCGCGGTTGTCGCCGTACCAGGTCAGCTTCTTGGAGAGCTGCGGGCAATGAGCTTTCGCAGCGGTGGAGTTCGCGGGCGTGGCGGCGGCCGCGGGGAGCGACGCCGGCGCGGCCACCAGGGTGGCGGCCGTGGCCAGCGTCAACGCCAAGGCATGTCTGTTACGCATGCGCATGGACCGTACATCAATCCCTCGGGTCCGGTCAGGGTCCGTGCACCGTGTCCTTCTGATCGGGGACGATGGACCCGTCCGCGCGGCGCACTGGGGCTTCCTTGCCGTCCCGTTCGGTGTAGCCGGTGCTCGCGCACGGGTACGGCTTCGCGAGCTTGCCCTTCGGCTCGATGAACATGGGGTTCACCAGCCAGCGGCCGTCGCCGTTGTCGTACGCACGGCACATGAGCTCGTTCTTGTTGCGGTTCAGTACGAGCCGCAGGGCCGTGGCGTCGCGCAGGAAGGAGATGTCCGTGTCGGAGTCGCCCGCCGCGAACACCGGGCGGTTGTAGGGAGGTTGGACCTTCTCGGCCGCCGCGCCTCGCACGCCGTAGATCTCCTGGTTGATCCAGCAGCGCTTGCCGTCGATGTACGTGATCATCGAGTCGTCGCCGTCCTTGACGGCGCCGCAGCCCTTCAGACGGGCCGTCAGTTTCCCGTGCGCCGTGACGTTGCGGATACCGATGGTGTGCCGGGTGTCGACGCCGACGCCCTTCGCCCAGACCTCGGCGATGGGCTCGGGCGACGCGGAGACCACGTAGACGTCGAATCCGGCCTTCTTGAGCGTACGGATCAGATCGCGCTGCTGGTCGTAGTAGCGGGCCCAGCCGGTGAACTTGCCGGTGCCCACCCGCTGTTCGGTGCCGATGGGCGCGGCGAGGTTCTCCTTGCGGGCCTCGGCGGCGAAGTCCTTGACCTGGCGGGTGGACCAGCCGCGGGTGAGCTGGGCGAGCCAGGCGTACTGGGGCTCCATGCGGCGGTGATCGAAGCCGTCGAAGGCCGTGGTGCCGTCCGTGGTGGTGCCCTCGCTGTAGACCGAGGCGATCTCGTCGGCGCAGTCCGTGTCGCTGCCGGTGGGCAGCGTCTTCGCGGTGGCGGGGCAGGCCGCGGCGAGGGCCTTGGCCGCCGGGGCGGTGAGATAGCGGCTCGTGGTGTGCCAGTCGGCGTTCAGTGGCGTACGTATCTTGCTGTTCCGCAGGAGCCAGAACATGGTGGCGTCGCCGACGTCGTTCTTGATGACCGTGTTGTCCCAGTCGAAGGTGGCGACGGGCTTGGCCGCGCCCGTGCCCGCGCCCTGATGACCGCCGTCGCCGCAGCGGCCGTACTGGTCCACCATGCGCTGGAGTCTGGCCCTGTTGTCGCCGTACCACCCCTTGGTGATGCTCAGCGTGGGGCACTTCCCGGCGTTCGACGGAGACGGCTGCGTTGCTTCGGCCGTGGCCTGGACACCGAGGAGGCCGGTTCCCGCGACGGCGAGCACGGCGGCCGCGGCGGTGCAGCGGCGCTTGAAGTTCATGTACACACTCCTGTGTCTACGCAGGTCAGCCGGGCGTCGTGCGACGCCCGGCTGACGGGATGATTACTGGAAGATGAACTACACGGGCGTGACGTACGCCCCGGAGATGCCGCCGTCCACGAGGAAGTCCGTGGCGTTGACGAACGAGGAGTCGTCGCTGGCGAGGAACGCCACGGCCGCGGCGAGCTCGTCGGCCTCGGCGAAGCGGCCCACCGGGATGTGGACGAGGCGGCGCGCGGCGCGCTCGGGGTCCTTGGCGAACAGCTCCTGGAGGAGCGGGGTGTTGACCGGACCCGGGCAGAGCGCGTTCACGCGGATGCCCTCGCGGGCGAACTGCACACCGAGCTCGCGGGACATGGCGAGGACGCCGCCCTTGGAGGCCGTGTACGAGATCTGGGAGGTCGCGGCGCCCATCCTCGCCACGAACGACGCGGTGTTGATGATCGAGCCCTTGCCCTGGCGCCGCATGTAGGGGATGGCGGCCTTGCAGCACAGGAAGACGGAGGTGAGGTTGACCTCCTGGACGCGCTTCCAGGCTTCCAGGCCCGTGTCCAGGATGGAGTCGTCGTCGGGCGGCGAGATGCCCGCGTTGTTGAAGGCGATGTCGACCGAGCCATAGGTGTCGTACGCGGTCTTGAAGAGCGCGTCGACCTGCTCGGCGTCCGTGACGTCGACCTTGACGAAGGTCCCGCCGACCGACTCCGCGGCGGCCTTGCCCGCGGTCTCGTCGATGTCGCCGCAGACGACGTGCGCACCCTCGGAGGCCAGGCGGCGCGCGGTGGCGAGGCCGATGCCGCTGCCCGCGCCGGTGATGACGGCGGTGCGGCCCACCAGGCGGCGGCAGATGTTCTGTTCAGTCATGAGTGGCTCAGGCCTCCGAACTTTCCGTGCTGATGAAGACGTTCTTGGTTTCCGTGAAAGCGGCGAGCGCGTCCGGGCCGAGCTCACGGCCGAGTCCGGACTGCTTGTAACCCCCGAACGGGGTCCAGTAGCGCACGCTGGAGTGCGAGTTGACGGACAGATTCCCGGCCCGGACGGCCTGGGAGACCCTCAGCGCCCTACCGACGTCCCGCGTCCAGATCGAGCCGGAGAGCCCGAACTCGGTCGCGTTGGCGAGACGGATCGCGTCGGCCTCGTCCTCGAAGGGGAGGACGACCGCGACGGGACCGAAGACCTCTTCCACGGCCACCGCGGAGTCCGGGCCGACATCCGTGAGCAGCGTCGGCGGGAACCAGAAACCGGGGCCTTCGGGGGCCGTGCCGTGGATTCCGGCGCCTTCCGGAACGTACGAACGCACGCGCTCCAGCTGAGACTTGGAGATCAGCGGACCCATCTGGGTCTTCTCGTCGGACGGGTCACCGACGACGATCGACTCGATCGCGGGCCGGACGATCTCAAGGAAGCGGTCGTACACCGACCGCTGTACGAGGATGCGCGTGCGGGCGCAGCAGTCCTGGCCTGAGTTGTCGAGATACGACATGGGAGTGGCGAGGGCGGCTGCTTCCACGTCCGCGTCGGCGAAGACGATGTTCGGGCTCTTGCCGCCGAGTTCGAGGGTCACGCGCTTCACGCGGTCGGCGCACTTGGCCATGATCTGCTTGCCGACGCGGGTGGAGCCGGTGAACACGATCTTGGCGACGCCGGGGTGCTCGACGAGTGCGTTGCCCGCGATGTCGCCCGCGCCGGGCAGCACCTGGAAGAGACCTTCGGGAAGGCCTGCCTCCAGGGCGAGTTCGGCCAGTCGGAGCGCGGTGAGAGGGGTCGTCTCGGCGGGCTTGAGGATCACCGCGTTGCCCGCCGCGAGCGCAGGAGCCGCGCCCCAGGCGGCGATCGGCATCGGGAAGTTCCAGGGTGCGATGACGCCGACGACCCCGAGGGGTTCGAGGATCGTGACGTTCAGGCCGCCCGGTACAGGGATCTGACGGCCATTCAGTCGCTCCGCTCCCCCGGCCGCGAAGTCGAGGAGATCGCGGACGTTGCCCGCTTCCCAGCGCGCGTTGCCGATGACGTGACCGGCTTCGCGTACCTCCAACTGGGCGAGTTCTTCGACGTGTTCGTCGACGGCCGCGGCGAAGCGGCGCAGCAGCCGGGCACGGTCGGCGGGGGCGGTGGCCGCCCACTCGGCCTGCGCCCTGGTCGCGCGTACGACAGCGGCGTCCACGTCCTGGGGGGTGGCGGCGGGGACAGTCGCGATGACCTCTCCCGTCGCCGGATTCAGTACTTCGAGGTTCTGTACGTCGAGGTTCTGTACGTCGAGCAAGGGTGCCTCACAGACGTTCGAAGGAGCGGCGGAGCTCCCAGTCGGTCACCACGGAGTCGAAGGCGTCCAGTTCGACCCGGGCCATGTTGCTGTAGTGCGCGACCACCTCGTCGCCGAAGGCGGCCTTGGCGATGGCGCTGTTCTCCCAGAGCTCGGCGGCTTCGCGCAGGGTGGTGGGGACGTGGGCGTAGTCGCCGGTGTAGGCGTTGCCCGTGCACTCCTCGGGCAGTTCGAGCTTCTGCTCTATGCCGTGCAGGCCCGCGGCCACGAGTCCGGCGACCGCGAGGTGCGGGTTCACGTCGCCGCCCGGGAGGCGGTTCTCGAAGCGCATCGAGCGGCCGTGGCCGACGACGCGCAGGGCGCAGGTGCGGTTGTCGTAGCCCCAGGCTGCGGCGGTGGGCGCGAAGGATCCCGGCCGGAACCGCTTGTACGAGTTGATGTTGGGCGCATAGAGGAGCGAGAACTCCCTCAGCGCCGCGAGCTGCCCGGCCAGGAAGTGCCGCATGACGGCCGACATGCCGCCGGGACCGTCACCGGCCATGGCGTTGGTACCGTCCGCGTCGGCGAGCGAGAGGTGGATGTGACAGGAGTTGCCCTCGCGCTCGTTGTACTTGGCCATGAAGGTGAGTGAGACACCTTCCTGGGACGCGATCTCCTTGGCGCCGGTCTTGTAGATGGCGTGCTGGTCGCAGGTGACGAGGGCGTCGTCGTAACGGAAGACGATCTCGTGCTGGCCCGGATTGCACTCGCCCTTGGCCGACTCGACGACGAGTCCTGCGGCCGCCATGTCGTTGCGGATGCGGCGCAGGAGCGGCTCGATGCGGCCCGTGCCGAGCACGGAGTAGTCGATGTTGTACTGGTTCGCCGGGGTCAGGGCCTGGTAGCCCGCGTCCCAGGCCTGCTCGTAGGTGTCCTTGAAGACGATGAACTCGAGCTCCGTGCCGACGTTGGCCGTGAAGCCGTGCTCCGCGAGCCGGTCGAGCTGGCGGCGCAGGATCTGGCGCGGGGCGGCCACGACGGGCGTCGCGTCGTTCCAGGCGAGGTCCGCGATGAGCATCGCGGTGCCTTCGTTCCAGGGGACGCGGCGCAGGGTGCTGAGGTCGGGGCGCATGGCGAAGTCGCCGTAGCCGCGGTCCCAGGAGGACATCGCGTATCCGTCGACGGTGTTCATCTCAGTGTCGACGGCCAGGAGGTAGTTGCAGCCCTCCGTGCCGTTCTCCAGGACGTCGTCGAGGAAGAAGGGGGCGGCGAACCGCTTGCCCTGGAGCCGCCCTTGCATATCGGGGAAGGCCAGGACGACAGTGTCGATCTCGCCGCTCGTGACGAGAGCACGCAGCTCCTCGATCCCGAGCGGGGGTGTGCGGTCTGCCACGGGAAAATCCTCCTTGGGTCAGCCGAGAGCCATAAGGTATTGCCGAGAACCATTGATTGGGAAGGGGGTACGGCCAGATGTCGCACACGGATGCCGACGCGACGGCTTCTGCCGCCGGTTCTGCCGCCGACGACCGGCTGACGCCGGTCCTTCGCCCCGTGCGGGCGGGCAACGGTTTCGAGGAGGCCTTGGAGCAGATCCTCCAGGTCGTACGCCTCGGCCTGGTGCCCGGCGGTGAACGTCTGCCGTCGGAGCGGGAGTTGGCCGACCGGCTCGGCATCAGCCGGGTCACGCTGCGCGAGGTTCTGAAGGTGCTCCAGGACCAGGGGCTCGTCGAGTCGCGGCGGGGCCGTTACGGCGGTACGTTCGTCCGTCCGCGCCCCGCAGCGGCGGGCGAGGACGAGCTGCGTCGGCGCGTGGCGGACGTGGACGTCGAGGACGCACTGCGCTTCCGCGAGGTCCTGGAGGTGGGGGCCGCCGGTCTCTGCGCGGCGCACGGCCTGACCGACGAGCAGCGCGACCGGCTGCGCACGGCCCTGGCGCAGACCCACGAGGCGCCCCTCTCCGAGTACCGCCGCCTGGACACCCTCCTGCACCTCACCCTCGCCGAGCTCTGCGGCTCCCCCTCGCTCACCGCGCAGTACGCGGCGGTCCGCGCGACCGTCAACGACCTCCTGGACTGCATCCCCCTGTTGGTACGGAACCTGGAGCATTCGCAGCGCCAGCACACCGCGCTCGTCGAGGCGGTGCTCGACGGGGATGCGGACGGCGCACGGGAAATGATGCGCGAGCACTGCGGCGGCACGGCCGCCTTGCTGCGGGGCTTCCTGACATAAGGGGCGGGGTGAGGGGTGATTAACGGCGGTGTAACGCAGGGGTCTTGATTTCTGGCACCCGGCACGGCAAAGGTATGGATCCGTTCCATTGAGTCACACCGTCACACCGCCGCCCCGTCACCCCGTCACCCCGTCACCCGGCCGCGTTGCCGCCGCCGCATAGGAGCCGAGCCATGACAGTGGAGTCCACCAAGCCGAGCACCGCCGAACCGGCGGACGACTATCTGGAGCGCAGAACACTGCGCCGGGGCAGCGCGGGCTGGCTCCTGCTCACCGGACTCGGCGTCGCGTACGTCGTCTCCGGCGACTTCTCGGGCTGGAACTTCGGCCTCGCCGAGGGTGGCTTCGGCGGCCTCGGGATCGCCATGGCGCTCATGGGCGTGATGTACACGTGCATGGTCTTCTCGCTGGCCGAACTGTCGTCGGTCCTGCCCACCGCGGGCGGCGGCTACGGCTTCGCACGCCGGGCGCTCGGCCCCTGGGGCGGCTTCCTGACCGGCACGGCGATCCTCATCGAGTACATCCTGGCGCCGGCCGCCATCTCCATCTTCATCGGCGACTACGTCGAATCGCTCGGCCTCTTCGGCCTGACATCGGGCTGGCCGGTCTACCTGGCGTGCTTCGTGATCTTCATCGGCATCCATCTCTGGGGTGTCGGCGAGGCGCTGCGCTTCAGCTTCGTCGTGACCGGCATCGCGGTGGCGGCGCTGCTCGTCTTCGCGGTCGGCGCGTTCATGGACTTCGATGCGTCGAAGCTGAACGACATCCCGGTCGATGCCTCGGCCTTCGGGTCCAACTCCTGGCTTCCGATGGGCCTGTTGGGCATCTGGGCGGCGTTCCCGTTCGGCATGTGGTTCTTCCTGGGGGTGGAAGGTGTCCCCCTGGCGGCGGAGGAAACGAAGGACCCGGCCCGCACACTGCCGCGCGCGATCCGCTGGTCGATGGCCATCCTCGTCGTCCTCGCGCTCCTCACGTTCTTCGCCTCGGCCGGCGCGCGCGGCGCGAACGCCATCCAGGAGGCGGGCAATCCGCTGGTGGCGGCCCTGCAGCCGGGCGGCAAGGCGACGGCACTCAGCCGCATCGTCAACTACGCGGGCCTCGCTGGCCTGGTGGCCTCGTTCTTCTCGCTGATCTACGCGGGCTCGCGCCAGCTCTTCGCCCTCTCACGCGCGGGCTACCTCCCCCGCTTCCTCTCCTTGACGAGCACCCGCAAGGCGCCCTACCTGGGCCTCCTGGTCCCCGGAGCGATCGGTTTCGGCCTGGCGGCGGCCACCGGGGACGGCGCCAGGATGCTGAACGTCGCGGTGTTCGGCGCCACGATCTCGTACGCCCTGATGTCGCTCTCGCACATCGTGCTGCGCCGCAGGGAGCCGGACCTCGAACGGCCGTACCGCACGCCGGGCGGCATGTTGACATCATCGGTGGCTCTGGTCCTTGCCTGTGCGGCACTGGTCGCGACGTTTCTGGTGGACGTGACGGCGGCGCTCATCGCGCTCGCGGTATACGTGGTGGCGATCGCGTACTTCGGCTTCTACAGCCGGAAGAGGCTCGTGGCACGGGCGCCGGAGGAGGAGTTCGCGGCGCTGGCCGCCGCGGAGGCGGAACTGGAACGCGACTGAGATACATGAGGGAGAGCGGAGTGAACGTGAGCGGCAGGCCGCTGATCGGCGTCAGCACGTACCTGGAGTCGAAGACGAGCTGGGGCGTATGGGAACTGCCGGCGGCGCTGCTGCCCGCGGGCTACCCGCGCCTCGTACAGGCGGCGGGCGGTCTCACCGCGATGCTCCCGCCGGACGATCCTTCGTACGCCGATGCTGTCGTCGCCCGTCTCGACGGCGTGGTCATCGCGGGCGGCCCCGATGTCGAGCCGGTCCGCTACGGCGCCGAGCGCGAGGAGCGGACGGGCCCGCCCGCCCGGGAGCGGGACGCGTGGGAACTCGCCCTGATCGGGGCGGCGTTGACCTCCGGAACGCCCCTGCTCGGCATCTGCCGGGGGATGCAGCTCCTCAACGTGGCGCTCGGTGGGACGCTGGTGCAGCACATGGAGGGGCATGTCGAGGCGATCGGGGTCTTCGGTACGCACGAGGTGAGGCCGGTGCCGGGGACGCTGTACGAGTCGATCGCACCGGAGACATCCGTGGGCGTCCCCACCTATCACCACCAGGCGGTGGATCGCCTGGGCGAGGGTCTGCTCGTATCGGCGCACGCGGCGGACGGCACGATCGAGGCCGTCGAACTTCCGGCGGATTCCTGGACGTTGGGTGTCCAGTGGCACCCGGAGATGGGCGAGGACACGCGCGTCATGGCGGCCCTGGTCAGCCGAGCCGCTTCCTGAGCCAGTCGACGGCGGCGACACCCTGGGCGTACTGGAAGGCGCGGAGGGTCGGCAGTCCTGGCGGGGCGGGCTGGAGGGCGTTGCGTACGAAGGATCCAGCGAGCGCGGCGAGGGTGGCGGTCACGCCGTCCGGATCGGCGTCGCGGCTCACCCGGTGGGCGGTGAACACCGCCTCCGGGTCCGGTCCGCCCTGGGCGCGCGCGCACGGCAGCATGAGGAGCAGGTCGAACCAGGGGGCGGCGAGGACGGCGTGCGGCCAGTCGACGAAGACGACGCGTTCTTCGGCGCGTTCGTCGACTCCGGCGTCTTCGGCACCGTCGCCGGTGAGCAGCATGTTGTCGGCACGCAGATCGCCGTGGGCGAGGGTATTGCCTACGGCGAACTCGGCCCAGGGGGCGGCGAGTTCGGCGAGCGCGTGGAGATTGCGCCGGGCCCACGGGTCCAAGACGTCCGGATGCGTATGCGCGACGCCCGCCTCGATCAGTCGCTGCCAGCCGCGGAAGGACACCGCGTCGGCGACGGACCGCGCGTCGATGGGGGATGGGGTCAGCAGCGACGCGAGCTCGCCGACAGCGTCAAGAACACGCTCGAACTCCTCTCCCCGCCACGGCACTTGGGGATGTCGCCCGTCGATGTCCTCGAAGGCGAGGGCGACCCAGGTGCCGTCGTCGTAGGAAGTGAGAAGCCGGGGTGCGGGCACGGAGTCGGGCAGGGCGGCCGCGTTGTGGGCCTCGGCGCGGTGCAGGTCCGGGCTGCTCGGGTTGGTCCCGGCACTGACCGCCTTCACGAAGACGCGCCGCCCGTCGGAGAGCCGCAACCGTGCGGCCACACCGGGCGAGAACCCTCCGGACTGGGTGACCGCCTCGGTCACGGCCGCGCCGAAGCGCTCCTCCAGGGCGCCACGGACCGCGGCCGGGAGCTGATGCCACGGGGTGCGGAGCCCGGTGGCGGGAGGTGCGACAGGGGTCATGCGCTTCATGGTCGCGCGGCGCACGCTTCGGCCGCCAGCCGATTAGGGCGCTTCTGATGGATCTCCGTGGGAGAAGGAGCGGCGTTCGGTGCGTGCGCTGGGGGTCCCCCTGCTCGAAGAGCTTGGGGGAGTGCGGTGTGAAGGGTCATGTGGCGGAGCCACCTGTCCCTTCGCGCCGTGCGTTGAGGGTGCGTGCCGGGCGTCGCGACGCCGCGGAGATCCATCAGAAGCGCCCTAGTGGGGCGGCGCCCCCGCCCGAGTGAGCGAAAGCAGGTCCCGCGCCGGGCCTGTGGGACGGTGGCCCGTGGGCCAGACCGCTCGCAGCGAGCGGCTGAGGCGTACGTTCTCCAGCGGGATCTCGACCAGGCGGCGCGCGGCGAGTTCCTCGCCCACAGCGAGCTCGCTCAGGACCGCGGGCCCCGCGCCGTTGACCGCCGAGGCCTTCACCGCGGTGGTGGACGAGAGCTCGATCAACGGGCGCGCGAGACCACCGAGGGCCGCGTCGAGTACCTGCCGGGTCCCCGAGCCCTCCTCCCGGAGAATCAATGGCGTAGCCGCCAACTCCCCCGCGGCCAGCGGCTTCCGGCGCCGCGCCCACGGGTGGTCCGGCGCCGTCACGACGATCAGACGGTCGTGCGCGATGACGGCCGCGTCGAGCCCGCTCGGCACCGCGAGGCCCTCGACGAAGCCGAGGTCCGCATCGCCTGCGAGGAGCCGCTCGGCGACCGCGGTCGAGTTTCCGGCCGTGAGGGACACCGCCGTGTCGGGCCGCTGCGTCCGCAGCGCGATCAGCCAGCCCGGCAGCAGATACTCGGCGATCGTCATACTCGCCGCGACCCGCAACCGCGAGTCCCGCCGGTCCCGCAGCGCCTGCGCGCCCACGTCGAACGCCTCCGCCGCCTCCACGATCCGCCGCGCCCAGTCCGTGACGAGGGCCCCCGCGTCCGTGAGCCGCGAGCCCCGCGGCGACCGGTCGACCAGGCCGACCCCGAGCTGCCGCTCCATCGACCGGATCCGGCTGCTCGCGGCGGGCTGCGTGATGCCGAGCTCCTTGGCGGCCCGCCCCAGACTGCCGAGCCGCGCCACGGCGAGCAGCAGTTCCAGCGCTCCGAGGTCCGGCACGCGATGGGCGAGCGGCGCCCCGGGCGACGTATCGGACACACCGTTCACACCGCTCACACCGCTCACACCGCTCACACCGGCGGAACCAGCAGAAGACGTACTCATAAGCCCAGGTTATGCCCTCATACGTAACTGACTCCTGGTGGGGCACCTCCCGGCCGACGACCGTAGAAGCATGGTCACCGTCGCCCAACCGCAGGCACCCCAGCGCACCGCCACCACTGCCACCACCACCGGCACCCACAGGGCCCTCGCCACCCGCCACCTCGGCCCGAACTGGTACGCCTCCGTCATGGGCACCGCGATCATCGCCAACGCGGGCGCGACCCTGCCGGTCCACCTCCCCGGCCTGCGCACCGCCTGCACCGCGGTCTGGGCGCTCTCCCTGCTCATGCTGGTCGCCCTGCTCGGCGCCAGGACCCTGCACTGGATCCACCACCGCGACCAGGCCCGCGCCCACCTCCTCGACCCGGCCGTCGCCCCCTTCTACGGCTGCCTCTCCATGGCCCTGCTCGCGGTCGGCGCCGGCGCTCTCCTGGTGGGCGAGGACTGGATCGGGACCGGCGCGGCGGTCGCGCTCGACACCGTGCTCTTCGCCGCCGGTACGGCCATCGGGCTCGCGGCGGCCGTCGCGATCCCGTACCTGATGGTGGTGAAGCACCGCATCGAGCCCGGCCAGGCATCCCCTGTCTGGCTGCTGCCCGTGGTCGCGCCGATGGTGTCCGCGGCAGTCGGCCCGCTCCTCGTACCGCATCTCCCGGCAGGCCAGCCCCAGGAGACGCTGCTCTTCGCCTGCCTCGCGATGTTCGGCCTGAGTCTGCTCACCACCCTGGTGATGCTGCCGGTGATCTTCGCCCGCCTGCTGACCGGCGGCCCACTGCCGCTAGCGCTCACGCCCACCCTCTTCCTGGTGCTCGGCCCGCTGGGCCAGTCGACGACGGCGGCCAACAAGTTCGCGGACACGGCCGCGGCAGGCGTCGTCCCCGCCCCGTACGACCAGGGCTTCGCCGTCTTCGCGGTGCTCTACGGAGTGCCGGTGATGGGCTTCGCCCTGCTGTGGCTGGCACTGGCGGGCGCGATGGTGCTGCGGGCCCGCCGCAAGGGCATGGGCTTCGCGATGACGTGGTGGGCGTTCACGTTCCCGGTCGGTACGTGCGTCACGGGCGCGGAGGGCCTGGCCAAGCACACGGGCCTCGCGGTGTACGACTGGCTGGCGGTCGCCCTGTTCGTCCTGCTTGTGGCGGCCTGGGCGGTGGCGCTCACGCAGACGCTGCGCGGCCTGCTCAGCGGGAAGCTGCTCGCAGCGCCGCGCTGAGCACGGCGGGAGCCTCCGCCAGTGACGGCCCGTACCAGGTCAGATGGCGCCCGCTGACCAGCGCCGCGGGGATCGTGAACGCCTCGGGGCCGTCCTCCCGCGTGAAGCGGTACGGCTCGTCCGGCAGGATCACCAAGTCCGCGCCCGCGCCCCGCAGTTCCTCCACCGGAATACGCGGATAGCGCTCCTCATGCGACGCGTACGCGTTGTCGACGCCGAGCCGCCGCAGCAGGTCCCCGGCGAACGTGTCGCGCCCCAGGACCATCCAGGGGCGCCGCCAGATCGGGATCACCGCCGTCGACCGGGCGTCGGGCACCGGCAGTCGGGCCCACGCGGACTCCCCCTCGTCCAGCCACCGCGGCCGCCCCGCCCCGCACGCGGCGAGCACCCGGGTCAGCTCACGGAAGGCCCCCGGCAGATCGCGTACCTCCGTCACGAGCACCTCGACCCCCGCCGCGCGCAGCGCCGCGAGGTCGGGTGCGCGGTTCTCCTCCTCGTTGGCGATCACCAGATCCGGGGCGAGAGCGATGATCCGGCGCACGTCGGGGTTCTTGGTGCCGCCGACGCGGACGACGTCCAGATCCACCGGATGGCTGCACCATTCCGTGGCCCCCACCAGCGCGCCTGGCACGCTGACGGCCACCGCCTCGGTCAGCGAGGGCACCAGCGAGATGACCCGTACACCAGCCATCGGAACGAGCCCTCCCCCTCAGCGCCGCGAGTCGTCCATCGCCTCGATGTGGTCGGCGACCGCCACGACGAGCACCTGACTGTCGGGCACGGTCGCCCGCCACCTGTGCCGCACCCCGCCCGTCAGATACAGGCTGTCCCCGCGCCCGAGCCGATAGGCCCTGCCCTCCGCCTCGACCTCGACGGCGCCGCCCACGACGTACATCAACTCGTCGTTGCGATGCTGGAATTCACGTCCCTCGTCATGGTCGCCGGTGAACTCGATGGCGTGCAGCTGATGGTGACCGCGCACCAGATCGCGTACGGAAGGGGAGCCGTCGGCCTCGCTCTGGTCGGCGCGGACCAGGTCGACCGTGCACGCGGGGTCCGCGGCGGCGAGCAGTTCGACGTCGGTCGTCAGCAGCGCGTCGGCGACCCGCTGCAGGGAACGCCGGCTCGGCCGCGCCCGCTCGTTCTCGACCTGGCTCAGGAACGGCACCGAGAGGCCACTGCGCTCGGCCACGACGGCAAGGGTGAGCTCCAGCTGCCTGCGGCGTCGCCGCACGGCCGAGCCCACCCGGAGGGTTTCCTTCTGTTCGTCCACCGCCTCGGCTCCCTTCTGCGCGTCGGGCCATCGGTCCACTCTCAGCCCTGAGGGGTTTTCTGCACCCTACGCATGTTCGCCAAACGGTTTTGCCCCGTTGCGCGGACCGCTGCCTACAGCTTGTGCCAGTAGACGAGCTGCCCCGCCTCTCCGGGAGCCGCTCCTTCCCCCGGTATGAACAGGCTGACCAGCAAGGCGGGCCTGCCCTGTGGGTCGGTGAGGAGGGTCGCCGACGGGTTGGCGAAGGCGCGGCTGCCGCCGTGGGTCGAGATGGCGAGCCGGTCGGCCCGGCCGCTCACGGGGTCGTACGCGTACGTACGCCAGCTCCCGAAGTCGCCGCGCCACCGCTGCCCCTCTACGAAGAGCATCCGCCGCCCGTCGAGCTCGACGGGCGCCCGGTCCCCGAGGTTTCCGCTGTTGCCCCACGTCTGGAGGGCCCGGTCGAGCCGCCGGTCCGGCTCGGCGTGCCAGACGCGGAAGCCGGTGAGGGTGGCGCGCAGCTGGCGGTCGGTGTCGCAGTCGGCGCGGTAGTGCCCGGTGAGTTCGATGGTGTTCCCGCGTACGGCAGTGATGCTGGGCGTGCCCTCGGCGCACCGCGAGAGGGTGCGCGGCGCATCGAAGGCCTGTTCGGCGCGCCCGTCGAGCAGCGCCGCCTCGTCGGCGTACGCGCGCACGGCTATGTGGTTCTTCGGGTCCTTCTCGTAGGCCAGGACGTACCCGCCCCGCCCGTCAGCGGCGAGCGACGCCTGATGGGTGCCGGGGCCGAAGTCATGGCGGCGGTGCCAGTGGCGCAGGTCGGGGGAAGTGGCGACGGCGGCGTGGAAGCGGCCGTCGTCCAGGAGGGTGTGGTAGACGGCGAGGTACGTGCCGTCGGGGGTCTGCGTGATCTGCACGGCGTCCATGGTCCGGCCGCTGCTGTCCCGGGTGTCGTAGCGGTATCCGTCGGCGGCGGTCACATCGTCCGCCAGTGCGGCGAGCCGCGCGGTGCCCGCGGAGGCCGGGGCGGAACTCGCGTTGGCCAGATGCGCCAGGAGCAGCGCGCCCGCGAGGGCGAGAGCCACGGCGAGCAGCAGGCGGGGCGTACGGACGGTCACGGAGGGGCACTTACGTTCGAGCGGCGGGGAGGGTGCCCAGCCTAGGGAGCGGGGGTGCCCCCGGGAACGCCCCGAGGGGTGGGCTTCGCCACAAGGCGAGGCCCACCCCTCGGGGGTATTGGGTCGTACTCAGTCGTACTCTGTCGTACTCAGTCGCACTCAGTCGTGCTCGGTCGTGCTCGGTCGTACGAAGCAGCGAAGAGCTAGGACTGCGGAGCCATCTTCTGCTCGAAGCCCGGGTTCTTCTTCAGCCACGTGTCGACGGCCTCGGGCTCATGGCCCTTGCCCGCCTTGTTGATCTCGTTCTCCAGGCCGGCCAGTTCCTTCTCGCTCATCTTGAAGTTCTTGAGCCACTTCGTGAGCTGCGGGTACTGCTTCGGGAAGTCCTTGCTGGAGAGCGTGCGGATCGTGTCGCCCTTGCCGAAGGCGACCTTGGGGTCCTTCAGCTTGGTGAGCTTGTACTCGTTGTACGCCCAGTGCGGCGACCACAGCAGGACCGCGACCGGCTCCTTCTTGGCGTACGCCGACTTCAGCTCGGAGAGCATCGCGGGCGTCGAACCGGAGACGATCTTGTACTCCTTGTCGAGACCGTAACCGGGCAGGACCTTGTCCTTGAGCGCCGTCATGACGCCCGTGCCCGGCTCGATGCCGATGATCTTGCCGTTGAACTGGTCGCCCTTGCCCTTGAGGTCCTCGAGCGACTTCACACCCTTGACGTAGGACGGGACGGCGACCTCCAGCGACGTCGGGCTGTACCAGGAGCCCAGGTCGTTGAGGTTGGCCTTGTTCTTGTCCCAGTACTGCTTCTGCGTCGTGGGCAGCCAGGCGTCGAGGTTCAGGTCGAGATCGCCCTGACCGAGCGCGGTGTAGACCGGGCCGACGTCTGAGGGCGTCAGCTTCATCTTGTAGCCGCGCTTCTCCAGGACACGCTTCCAGAGATTGGTGACGGCGATGTTCTCGTCCCAGGCGAAGTACGCCGCGTTCAGCGGCCGCTTCGTCTCTTCCGAGTTGGACTTCTTCGGCAGCGGGGCCAGCTTGTCGACCACGCCCGGGTTCTTCTTCAGCCAGGCACGGACGGCGTCCTGCTGCTTGCCCTTGCCCGCCTTGTTGATCTCCGCCTCAAGACTCGTGAGCTGCTTCTCGCTCATCTTGAAGTCCTTCAGCCACTTGGCGACCTCGGGGTTCTCCTTGGAGAAGCCCTTGCGTGCGAGCGTGTGCACGCCGTCGCCCTTGCCCCAGGCACCCTTCGGGTCCTTGAGCTTCTTCAGGTCGAAGTCGCTGTAGGCCCAGTGCGGCGACCAGAGCGTCGTGACGATCGGTTCCTTCTTGGCGTACGCGCGCTTCAGCTCGGCCAGCATGGCGGGCGTGGAGCCGTCGACGACCTTGTACTCCTTGCCGAGGCCGTACTCCTTGAGCACCTTGTCCTTGAGCAGCCCCATCATTCCGGCGCTCGACTCGATGCCGGTGATCTTGCCCTTGAACGTGGAGCTCTTGCCCTTGAGGTCCTCGAGCGAGTCGACGCCCTTCACGTACGAGGGCACGGAGAGCTCGAGCGAGGTCGGGCCGAACCAGGAGCCCAGGTCCTCGAGCTTGTCGCCGTACTTCTTCCAGTACGCGGCGTGCGTCGTCGGCAGCCAGGAGTCTGTCTGGAAATCGACGCTGCCCTGCGAGAGCGAGGTGTAGAGCGGGCCCGCCTCGAGCTGCTTCGTCTGCGGCTTGAAGCCGCGCTGCTCGAGGATCTCCTTCCAGAGGAAGGTGGAGGCGACGCCCTCGTCCCAGGGGATGTAGCCGATGTTGACTTCCCTGCCCTGACCGACGTTGTTCGCGTCCGTCGTGGTCTCCTCGGACTTCGAACCGCCGAAGACGCCCATGCCGCCCGCGACGAGCGCGAGAACGACCACGCCGATGACCGCGACGGCGGCCTGCGGACGGTAGGTCCAGAGGTTCAGGCCGTGCGCGGCACGCAGCTTGGCGACGGCGCGGCGGCCGAGCGGGGAGACCTGGGTGCCGAGCGAGCTCGTCATCCGGTCCAGGTAGATCGCCAGGATGACGATCGCGACGCCCGCCTCGGAGCCGAGGCCGACGTTGAGCTGGCCGATGGCCTCGTTCACGTCGGCGCCGAGGCCCTCGGTGCCGACCATGCCCGCGATGGCGGCCATGGACAGGCCCAGCATGATGACCTGGTTGACACCGGCCATGATCGTGGGCAGCGCGAGGGGCAGCTGGACGCGCAGCAGGATGTTGCGCGGCGTGGTGCCGAACGCGTCCGCGGCCTCGACCAGTTCCTTGTCGACCTGGCGGATGCCCAGCTCCGTCATGCGGACGCCGGGGGCCAGGGCGAAGATCAGGGTGGCGACGATGCCCGCGGGGGCGCCCATCCCGAAGAAGAGGATGGCGGGGATGAGGTAGATCATCGCCGGCAGCGTCTGCATGAAGTCGAGCACCGGGCGGACGATGCCGCTGATGGTGCTCGACCGCGCCGCCCAGATGCCCACGGGCACGGAGATGATCAGCGCGATGATCGTCGACACCAGCACCAGGGCCAGCGTCATCATCGCGTGGTCCCACAGTTCCAGCGAGATGATGAACGCGAAGCCCGCGAACGTCAGCACACCGGCGACCACACCGCGCAGCCAGAAGGCGATGACGGCGAAGATGCCCGCGAGGAGCAACGGCTCGGGCGCCTGGAGCACGTCGGATATACCGTCGTAGGCGCCCTGGAAGACGGTCTGGAAGAAGTCGAACAGCCAGGCCATGTGGCTGAGCAGCCAGTCGACGCCGTCGTTGACCCACTCGCCGAAGGGAATCCTAGGCACCGCTGACCACCTTGCCCACAACCTGTCCGCCGTTGTCCTGCGTCTTGTCGAGCGGGACGGCGGTGTCCTGCGGCTCGTTCTCCGGTGCCATCGGCTCACCGAGCACCGCGAGCAGACGCGCCCGCGGTACGACGCCGATGAGCTTGCCCTCGTCGTCGATCACGGCGACGGCCACACCACTGGTGGAGCACGGCGTGAACAGCTCGATGATCGGGGTCCCGGCCTTGACCGTGGCGGGGGCCGCGGACAGCACGTCCTGTGCGGTCTTCAGCTCCTTGCCGTCGGCCGTCTTCGTACCGAAGGCGGTCTCGGGCTCGGCCATGATCGCGCCCGCCGTGAGGACACGGGAGCGGTCGACGTCCTGCGTGAACGCGGCGACGTAGTCGTTGGCCGGGGTGACGAGGATGTCCTCGGCATTGCCGATCTGGACTATCTCGCCGTCGCGCATGACGGCGATCTGGTCGCCGAGACGCATGGCCTCGTTCAGGTCGTGGGTGATGAAGACGATGGTCTTCTTCAGCCGCTTCTGGAGCTCGAGGAGCTGGTCCTGCATGTCGCGCCGGATCAGCGGGTCGAGCGCGCTGAACGACTCGTCCATGAGGAGCAGGTCCGCGTCGGTCGCGAGCGCGCGGGCCAGGCCCACGCGCTGCTGCATACCGCCGGAGAGCTCGTCGGGCCAGGACTTCTCCCAGCCCTTGAGCCCGGCGAGTTCGAGCGCCACCGTGGCACGCTCCTCGCGCTCGGCGCGCGGCACGCCCTGCACCTCGAGGCCGTAACCGGCGTTCTCGAGGACGCTGCGGTGCGGGAAGAGCGCGAAGTGCTGGAAGACCATGCTGATCTTCTTGGAGCGCACCTGGCGCAGCTCACGGGCGCTCAGTCCGGTCAGGTCCTGACCGTCGAACAGCACCTGTCCGGCCGTCGGTTCCGACAGGCCGTTGAGCATACGCAGCAACGTGGACTTGCCGGATCCGGAGAGACCCATGACGACGAAGATCTGGCCCGGCTCGACCGTGAAGGAAGCATCGATCACCGCGGCAGTGGTGCCTTCGGCGCGCAGCTCCTCTCGGTCGGTTCCGTGGCGGAGTTTCTCCACCGCGTCAGCGGGTCGTCTGCCGAATACCTTGTACAGGCGTTCGGCTTGCAGCCTGGACACATACACCTCTCGGGTTGAACCAAGACGGCCCGCCTCCCCCGCCGGCGGGCCGTGGAGCGCGTGGGTTCCGCCCACTTTCACCCGGCGAAATAGTTGAATACTCGACCGGAGCGCTCCGGATCGGCGCCTTCCCGTGCATACAAAAATCAAACACAGGAGTGGTCCAGTTCACATTTGTTGCATACTCTGCACGGCGCGGCACCATACGCAACGTAATCGCGCACTGTCAGTGCCGTGCGGCATGATGCGAAGGTGACTCAGCGAACGCGACGGCTCATGCTGCTCGACACGGCGTCCCTGTACTACCGGGCCTATTTCGGGGTCCCCGATTCCGTGAAGGCCCCGGACGGCACACCGGTCAACGCGGTGCGCGGCCTGCTCGACTTCATCGCCAGGCTCGTCCAGGACCACCGCCCGGACGACCTGGTCGCCTGCATGGACGCGGACTGGCGCCCGCACTGGCGGGTCGAGCTCATCCCGTCGTACAAGGCGCATCGCGTCGCCGAGGAGTTCGCGGAAGGCCCGGACGCCGAGGAGACGCCGGACACGCTCTCCCCGCAGGTCCCGATCATCGAGGACGTCCTGGACGCACTCGGCATCGCCCGCGTGGGCGTCGCGTCGTACGAGGCGGACGACGTGATCGGTACGTACGCCGGCCGCGCCACGGGCCCGGTCGACATCGTCACCGGCGACCGCGACCTCTATCAGCTGGTCGACGACGAGCGCGGCATCCGCGTCCTCTACCCCCTCAAGGGCGTCGCCAGCCTCCAGCTCACGGACGAGGCCTGGCTCCGCGAGAAGTACGGGGTGGACGGCCCCGGCTATGTCGACCTGGCCCTGCTGCGCGGCGACCCGAGTGACGGCCTGCCCGGCGTGCCCGGCATCGGCGAGAAAACAGCGGCCAAGCTGCTCGACGCGTACGGAGATCTGGCCGGAATCATGGCCGCCGTCGACGACCCGAAGAGCAAGCTGACGCCCTCACAGCGCAAGCGGCTGGACGAATCGCGGGCCTATGTGGCCGTCGCGCCGACCGTGGTCCGCGTCGCGGGCGACGTCGCGCTGCCGGACGTGGACCTCGCGCTGCCGAGCGAGCCGCGCGATCCCGCCGCCCTGGACGAGCTTGCCGCGCGGTGGAACCTCGGCGGGGCGCTCAAGCGGTTGCTCACGACTCTCCAGACCTGAGGTGTTAGCTTAGGTAAGCCTAAGCAGCATTTGATCAGGGGAGGCCGCCGCCATGGCAGAACGTCCTGCACGCAAAGCACCGAAGCTCCACACCGCACAGGTGGTGCGCACCGAGCGCCTCACCCCGCACATGCAACGCGTGGTCCTGGGTGGCGAGGGCCTCGCCGAGTTCACGACGGGCGGCTCCACCGATCACTACGTGAAACTGCTCTTCGACGCCGAGGGCGTGACGTATCCCGAGCCCTTCGACATCCAGCGGATCCGCGAGGAGTTCCCCCGCGACCAGTGGCCCGTGACGCGCACGTACACCGTGCGCTCCTGGGACCCGCAAGCCCGTGAGCTCGCCGTCGACTTCGTCATCCACGGCGACGAGGGTCTTGCGGGACCGTGGGCGCGGAGCGTCGAACCGGGCACGACGATCCGCTTCAACGGTCCGGGCGGCGGCTACGCCCCGGACGCCGGAGCCGACTGGCATCTGCTCGCCGGTGACGAGAGCGCGCTGCCCGCGATCGCCGCGGCTCTGGAGGCACTGCCCGAAGGCGCCAGGGCGTACGCCTTCGTGGAGGTCGCCGACGCGGACGAGGAGCAGAAGATCAGCTCGGCCGCGGAGATCGAGTGGCTGCACCGCGGGCAGCGCCCCGTGGGCGAGGCGCTCGTCGAGGCCGTACGGTCCCTCGACTTCCCGGCAGGCGACATGCAGGCGTTCGTGCACGGCGAGGCCGGGTTCGTGAAGGAGCTGCGTCGCTACCTCCGCGTGGAGCGCGAGGTGCCGCGCGAGCGCCTTTCGATCTCCGGCTACTGGCGCCTCGGTCACAACGAGGACGGCTGGCAGGCGTCCAAGCGGGATTGGAACGCGCAGGTGGAGGCGGAGCAGGAGTCGCACTCGGCTTGAGCTGGACAGGCGTGCCCCGGGGCAAGCCTGGACGCCCTCGGGCAAGCCTGCACGCCCTCGGCGCGGGACCACCCCGCCTGACCGGCCGCCGGGGGCTGGGCGCGCAGTTCCTCGCGCCCCTGACCGGGTCGGGTCCGCCGACGGAAAACCGGTCCCGCTCAGCGTCGGCCGCTGGCACGATGCCCCCATGCCCTTCAAGATCTCGGACGTAGTCGCGGCGGGTGCCCTCGCCCGGCAGGAGCAGCCGACCCTTCCCGTCCCCGGAGGGCTGAACATCCGCCCCTGGTCGCCCGACGACGCGCCCGCCGTGTACGAGGCGTTCCAGGACCCGGTGATCCAGCGCTGGCATGCCCGCGAGGCCGATTCCGTGGACGAGACGCGCGGCTGGATCGACGGCTGGCGGGGGGCCTGGTCCGAGGAGCGCGACGCACACTGGGCCATCGCCGACGCCGGGACGGACGAAGTGGTGGGCCGGATCTCGCTTCGCCTCATCGTGCTCGGCGACGGTCAGGCCGAAGTCGCCTACTGGACCATGCCGAAGGCCCGCGGCCGAGGCATCGCCCCGCGTGCCCTCACGGCACTGAGCGACTGGGCCTTCGACGAAGTCGGCCTACACCGCCTCGAGCTCACCCACGCCACGGGCAACGAAGCGTCCTGCCGCGTCGCGCTCAAGACCGGCTTCGCGCCGGAGGGCACCAAGCGCAGCGCGGTGCTGCACGCGGACGGCTGGCACGACATGCATCTGCACGCCCGCGTCAGCGCCCGCGTCCGCGTCCGGGGAGACGAGTCGACGCGCTCCTGACCTGGGACGGTCCGGAGCAACACGGCAAGGCGCCCCCGCCAGGCCCCGTACTCTTGCCCGTTGTGACCCGTAAGCCCCGTATCCCGCCCTCTCCCCTGCCGCAGCGGCGCGGGGTCGATCCCATGCGGGTCAAGCTGCCGGTCGACGGCGCCTGGGAGACCGTACGGGATCATCTCGTCGAGCGGCTCAAGGCCGGGCCCGGGGTGATCGACGGAATGCTGCGGGACGGTCTCATCGTCGGCGCGGACGGGGTTCCCGTGGCACCGGACGATCCCTATGTGCCCAGCACCTTCGTGTGGTTCCACCGCGATCTGCCGGACGAGGTCCCGGTGCCGTACGGCATCGACGTGGTGTACCGCGACGAGCACATCGTCGTCGCCGACAAGCCCCACTTCCTGGCGACCACCCCTCGCGGGAGCCACGTCGTCGAGACCGCGCTCGCCCGGCTCCGCAGGGAGCTCGGCATCCCCGCGCTCGGCGCCGCGCACCGCCTCGACCGGCTCACGGCGGGCCTTGTTCTCTTCACCGTGCGACCCGAGGAACGGGGCGCCTACCAGACACTGTTCGGGGAGCGGCGGGTGCACAAGCAGTACGAGGCCGTGGCCGCCCACGACCCCGCGGTCGAACTCCCCCGCACCGTGCGCAGTCACATCGTCAAGGAGCGCGGCATCATCGCCGCCTACGAAGTCCAGGGCGCCGACCCCAACAGCGAGAGCCGCATCGAACTCGCCGAGCGCACAGGCGCGTTGGCGCGCTACCGGCTCACCCCGCACACCGGCCGCACCCACCAGCTGCGCGTGCACATGAACACCCTGGGGCTGCCGATCCTCGGGGATCCGGTCTACCCCCGCGTCATGGGCCCGGTGCCGCCGGACGACTTCCGGCGGCCCCTCCAACTGCTCTCCCGCGTCCTGGAGTTCAGGGACCCCGTCACGGGCGCCGACCACCGCTTCGTCAGCGCACGTGAGCTGGGCGCCTGGACCTCGTACGACACCTGGGAGAACGGCTCAGCGGGCGGTCAGTAGCCCCGCCACCAGGTGACGAGGCGCCGCCACACCCCCTGCCTCGGCACGGTCGCCGCCACTGGCGCGGCTTCGGGCGCGGGCGGCGGCGGAGTGGGCCGCGCAGCCGGTTGGGGAGCGGCGGGAGCCGGGTGCACGGGCCGCGGCGCCGGGGACGACACCTGCCAGTCGTTGCGCGCGCCGGGCACCCGCGGCATGGGCCGCGCCATCACGTCCTGCGGCGGACGCGGCGCGAAATGCACCGGAAGTGACACGAGGTGCCGGGAGAGGACGGACGAGGTCCACTTCAACTCATGTTCGTCGATGGAGAGTTCCACGTCCGGGAAGCGCATCAGCAGCGCGTCCACGCCCGTGTCGGCGATGGCACGGCCGATGTCCTGTCCAGGACACTCGTGCGGTCCGCCGCCGAACGCCAGGTGCGAGCGGTTGCCCTGCATGTTGGCGGCCAGATCCGGGCGCACGACGGGGTCCACGTTGCCCGGCGCGATGCCGAAGACCAGCCCGTCGCCCGCCTTGATCTGCTGGCCGCCCAGCTGTGTGTCCTGCTTGGCGAAGTACCCCACCATGGCGCTGAACGGCGGTTCGTCCCACAGGGACTGCTCGACCGCCTCCGGGACCGTCATCTGGCCGCCGCTGAGCTGAGCGCGGAAGCGCGGGTCGGTGAGGACCATGCGCAGGGCGTTCGCGATGAGGTTGGCCGTCGCCTCGTACGACGCGATGAGCACGAGCCGCAGATGCGCGCCGACTTCCTCATCGGTGAGCTGCTGCGGCTGCGCGATGAGGTTGCTGGTGAAGTCCTCCTCGGCCTGCACCCGGCGCCGCGCCACCAGGCGCATCAACGCGTCCATGATGTACGCGTTGCTCGCGATGGCGGTCTCGGTGCCTCTGAGCATGTCGCGGGCGGCCTGCACCATCCGCTCGTTGTACTCCTCGGGCATCCCGAGGACATGGCACATCACCATCATCGGCAGATGCTCGGCGAACCCGCTCACCAGGTCGGCCCTGCCGTCCTGACAGATGTCGTTGAGCAGGAGGTTGCTGTAGCGGTTGATGTAGCGGCGGATGCCCCGGTGGTCGAGGCCCGCCATGGCACCGGTGACCGCGCCGCGCAGCCGCTGGTGCTCGTCCCCCTCCACGAAACTGGCCATGGGCTGCCAGGCGATGACGGGGGCGAGCGGGTGGTCGGGGCCCATGGAGCCGTCCCGGACGGCCCGCCACTGGCGCGAGTCGCGGGTGAACTGCGAGGGGGTGCGCACCATGTGGAGGTTCTCGCTGTGACCGAGGACCGCCCAGATGGGTACGTCGTTGTGCAGCAGGGCCGGGGCCACCGCGCCGTGTTCGGCGCGCATCTTCTCGTACACGCCCGCGAGGTCGGTGTCCGCCTCGGGACCGTAGAGACGGCGCAGGCCGTTCGGGCCGAGGCCGTGCGCCGGGCAGCCCGGCGGCGGCACGGCCGGGTCGTCCATGCCGGGGTGGGAGTGGGAGGGAGTCGTCACGTTCGTCGCTCCGGGGTCGCGGAAGGGGTTCCGGGGGTGCGGAAGGGATTCCGGGTTACGGATGAGATGAGGTGTCAGACGCGGGACACGGTCAGGGAGTGCAGGTACCGCATGAGGGTCAGCAAGGTGTCGCGGCTCGATGCGCGCTGCCTGGCATCGCACTTCACTATCGGCACCGCCTCGTCCAGGTCGAGAGCACGGCGCAGCGCATCCATCGGGTGACTGGGCGCGTCCGGGAAATCGTTGACGGCCACGACGAACGGCACGCCGCGCTCTTCGAGGCGGCCGATCACGTCGAAGCTGACCGCGAGGCGGCGGGTGTCGATGAGGACGACCGCGCCGAGCGCGCCTTCGAAGAGGCCGTTCCACAGGAACCAGAAGCGCTCCTGGCCGGGGGTGCCGAACAGATAGAGCACCAGCTCTTCGGAGATGCTGATCCGGCCGAAGTCCATCGCCACGGTGGTTGCCGTCTTGGTGTCGGAGCCGTAGTTGTCGTCGACGCCGATGCCGGCCTGGGTCATGGTCTCTTCGGTGGTCAGCGGTCTGATCTCGCTGACCGAGCCGACCATCGTCGTCTTGCCGACCCCGAAGCCGCCCACGATCACGACCTTCACGGCCGCCGTGGCCGTGTGCGGCAGATGGTCCTCGCTGCTGGGACCGGTGATCGTGTCAGAGTTTTTGAAGTCCATGCATCACCGCTTCGAGGAGGGAACGATCGGGGAGCGTGGAGCGGACGATCGGCGCCCGCGCCTGTACCAGGTCGGCCCCGAGCATCTTCGTCAGCAGGATGGTCACCACGCTGAACGGCAGTGCGAGATACGCCGAGAGCTCGGCGACGGACAGCGGCGACGTGCAGAGCCGCAGGACGACGGAGTGCTCGGGCTGCGCCGTGGGAGGTGCCTCGCCGTCCGCGACGATCAGCGTGACGAGGTCGAGCGGCGCCCTCTCCGTGTCCTCGCCGGTCAGGATGTAGAGCCGCTCGGGATTCGCCGGGCTGCGCCGTTCCCGTTGGGGAGGGTCGTCTCGGTGGGAGGGGTTCTCGCCTTGCGGAGGAGTCATACGGCCTGCCCGTCGCGCCTGGGCGGGCTCGTCAGATGGGCGCCGATCCGGACGACGAGGTCCCGCATACGGTTGCCGATGAGGCCCGCGTCGACCGTCGCGTCGGCGAGGACGGCGAGATACGCGCCCGCCCCCGCTGCCATCAGGTAGAAGTAGCCGCCGTCGACCTCGATGATCACCATGCGCATCCCGCCCTCGCTGTGCGGGATCTCGGTCGCGACAGCAGCGGCAAGGGACTGAAGTCCCGCGCAGGCGGCGGCGATCCGGTCGGCGGCGTCGGGGTCGCCGCCGTAGCGCGCGATGCGCAGGCCGTCCGCGGAGAGCACCACGATCTGCCGGGTCTGCGGCACCCCGTCGGCGAGCTCCTTGAGCATCCAGTCGAAATTGGCCCGTTGCTGGATCACTTCCAGCCCCCCTCGTCGGCGTTGTCGGCACTGTCGGATGTGCCGTGGTCGTTCTCGCTGTGGCCCTTGGGGAACAACGGGTCATCGGCTGCGGAGTCGTCGCCGTTGACGCCCTTCATGAAGGCCTCGATCCACAGACCGGGCTCCTTCTCCTCCTTCTTCACCTGTTCGGGTACGACCGGTGCGGCCGCCTGCGGGGAGTACTTGGCCTTCTGCGCGGCGTACCGCTCGTCCTCGGCCTCCTGGGCGAGCCGCTCGGCCAGCGGGGTGCGGACCCGGCTGCGGCGCTGCGGAAGGCCGTTCGTCGTCCACTCGGTGATCTCGGGCATCTCGTCCTCCATGGCCGCGGTGAGCGACTTGGAGAGCGGCGGGCCCGCCGTCATGACGCGGGGCTTCTTGCGCCGGATGCCGTGGGGCTCCTCGATGAGCTGGCCATCGGAGTTCACCCGGGGCACCGCGGAGGCGCCGATGCCGTGCGCGAGGCCGGGCGCGGGCCCCGTCGTGATCATCTCGCGCGGGACGATGAGCACCGCGCGGACGCCGCCGTACGCGGACTGCCGCAGCGAGACCTGGAGGTTGTACATCTGCGAGAGCCGGCCCACGACGGCCATGCCGAGGCGCGGGGACTCCCCGAGGTCGTTCAGGTCGATACCGGCCTGCGCCTGCGCGAGCATCCGCTCGGCCCTGGCCCGCGCCTCCTCGCTGAGGCTGACGCCGCCGTCCTCGATCTCGATGGCGATGCCGGTCTGCACCTCGACGGCGGTGACGTGCACGCGGGTCTGGGGTGGCGAGTAGCGCGTGGCGTTGTCGAGCAGTTCGGCGCAGGCGTGGATGAGCGGTTCCACGGACGTGCCGCCGATGGCGACCTTGGCGATGGAGTGCAGGTCGACGCGCTGGTACTCCAGGATCCTGGACATGGCGCCGCGCAACACGCTGAACAGCGGTACGGGCTTGGGCCATTGACGTCCGGGGCGGGCGCCGCCGAGCACGGTGATCGAGTCGGCGAGGCGGCCGATCAGCGCGGTGCCGTGGTCGATGCGGAGCAGGTCGTCGAAGACCTCGGGGTTGCGGCCGTGGAACTCCTCCATCTCACGCAGTTCCGCGGACTGCTGGTGGACGATGACCTGGACGCGCCGGGCGATGTTGACGAAGGCGCGCTGCGAGGACTCGCGCATCGCCTCTCCGGTGTCCAGGGTGTCCAGGACGTGACGGAGCATCTTGCGCTGTGACTGCGGGAGTTCGGAGAAGGACTCGTCGCCGTCGACGAGGTGGCGGATGACTTCGGACGGTGCTTCGCCCTGCCGGAGCCTGAAGACGGCTTCGGGGATGATCTCCCTGCCCAGGCGGGCGGTCTCGTCGTCATGGGATGCGATGCGCCGTTCCAGGAAGGCGATCCGCTGTGTGTACCGCGTGTGCAGCTCCCTGATGGTCCGGCCACGGCGTACGGCCTCGGCGCCGACCGCGATGACCACGAGGGTCGCGATCGCGCCGCACCAGCCCACCGCGATGCGGGCGGGTTCCGTCACCGCCGCGACGGCGGCTCCGGTTGCCGCGGCCATCACCATGGCGGGCAGCAACAGCACGCGTGCGTAAGGGATTTCTCGGCCACCGGGAGGCGATTGAACACTCACCATGTATGCCCTCTGAACAGTCGTCTTGGGGGGTGAATTGGGGGAACGAACGGGGGTGAATGAGGGGTGATTCTCGTAAATGTGGGGAGATTACGGGGAGTTGGGATCGGAGAACGTATGGGAACTACCGACAGATCTGGGAACAAGCGCGCGAATCTATCGCAACTCGTTTCAACTCGCCGCGCTCCGGGCGAGCTTAGTCCGCCGGAATCACCACCGAGTCATATTCAGGAACCCTCTGCAGCCGCCTCATCGACGGGCATACACTCGGCTCCATTTGCACGCGTGGCGATCAATCGAACACGCGGAGTGATGGTGTCGAACATCAGGGAACAAGCCTCCGAGCGCCCCCGGGAATGGCCGCCGCGCGGCCGTAGTTGACGCTCCATATGAACGCCTGTTCAACTGGGGCCATGCGCCCTCAGCTGCGTCTCACCACCCGCGACCACATCGACTTCGGTCGCGTGTGGTCCGCGTCGTGTTGTTCCTGACTGCCCCCAAGTCGGTTCACACCAAGACCAGTTGAGATGAGAGGCACCACCATGCCTGTCGAGTTCCTCGGCATCGCCGCGACCAATGAAGGCTCCGAAGTCACCCCGCGCTCGGGCGTCTCCTTCGACAAGGAGTACACACTCCGGCTCGCCAGGGCCCACGAGGACCACGGCTGGGACCGCGTCCTGTTCGCCTACGGCTCGGGCTCCCCCGACCCCTCCCCCGCCGCCGCCTACATCGCGGCGCGCACGGACAAGCTCCAGATCCTGGTCGCGCACCGCCCGAACGTCTCGTACCCCACCTTCGCCGCGAAGACCTTCGCGACCCTGGACCGCATCAGCGACGGCCGTCTGGCCGTCCACTTCATCACCGGCGGGAACGACCACGAGCAGCAGCGCGAGGGCGACTTCCACACCAAGGACGAGCGGTACGCCCGTACGCGCGAGGCCATCCAGATCATCAAGAAGGCGTGGACCTCGCACGAGCCCTTCGACCACGAGGGCGAGCATTATCGCTTCCACGACTTCGTCAGCGACACCTTCCCGCTCCAACAGCCGCATCCGCGCGTCTCGTTCGGGGGTTCGTCTCCCGCGGCGTACGCGGCCGGGGGCGCCGAGGCCGACATCTACTGCCTGTGGGGCGAGCCGCTCGCACAGACCGCCGAGCAGATCGAATCGGTGAAGGCGGCGGCGAGGGCGGCAGGCCGCACAGACGTTCCCAAGATCCAAGTGGCGTTCCGCCCGATCATCGCGCCGACCGAGGAACTGGCCTGGGAGAAGGCCTACGCGACGCTCGAGCGCATCAAAGCCCGTAAGGCGGGCGCTCCCCTGTCCCGCCGCCACCCGTTGAAGAACCCGGAGAACTCGGGCTCACAGCGGCTCCTCGCGGTGGCCGCGTCGGGTGAGCGCCACGACCGCGCCCTGTGGACCCCGACCGCGGCGGAGACGGGCGGCGCGGGCAACTCGACGGCGCTGGTGGGCACTCCGGAGACGGTCGCGCAGGCCCTGCTCGACTACTACGACCTGGGAGTGGAGATCCTTTCGGCCCGCGGCTACGACCTTCTGGACGACGCGATCGACTTCGGCCGACACGTGATCCCGATCGTGCGGGAAGAGGTCGCCAAGCGGGACGCTGACCTATCCAGCCCGTCCGGCGTTTGAGGACTCCTCAAACGCCGGAGGGCCCGCCCGGCCCGGCTCACCGTCAGCCGACCGAGCTGTACGCCACCACACCCCGCAACAGCTGGTCCACAGCCTTCCGGGCATTCTTGGCCACGGTCGACCCCTCGCGGGGAGCAGCCGCGGAAATCTGCCCCAGCACATCGATCACCTGCTTGCACCACCGGACGAAGTCCCCCGCGGGCATCTCGACCTCCCGGAGCACCTCATCGAGGCCCTTGTCGGACGCCCACATGTACGCCGCCCAGGCGAACCCGAGATCGGGCTCCCGCTGCCCGACCCCCTCAGCCTGATTGATCTTGAAGTCCTCCTCCAGGGCATCGAGCCGCCCCCAGATCTTCACCATCTCACCGAGCGAGGCCTTCACGTTCCCGGACGGCAGCTTGGGGGCGAGCGCGTCGTCCGCCATCCGCGCCTCGAACACCAACGCCGAGACGCACGCGGCCAGTTCAGCCGGGCTGAGCCCTTCCCACACACCCTCCCGCAGGCATTCGCTCGCCAGGAGATCCAGCTCTCCATAGAGCCGGGCGAGCCGCTTCCCGTGCTCGGTGACCTCGTCGCCGCGCAGATAGTCGAGCTCGGTGAGCAGCGCGACGATGCGGTCGAAGGTGCGCGCGATGGTGTTCGTACGCCCCTCGATGCGCCGCTCCAACTGCGAGGTGTCCCGCTGCAGCCGGTAGTAGCGCTCGGCCCACCGCGCGTGGTCCTCACGCTCGTCGCAGCCGTGGCAGGGGTGCGCCCGCAGTTCCGTACGGAGCCGGGCGATCTCCTGGTCGTCGGCGGCGGCAGCGCGCCCCTTGCGATGACGCTCCGGCACGATGTGCCCGGCCTTGGTGCGCAGCGCGGACGCCAGGTCCCTGCGCGACTGCGGTGAGCGCGCGTTGAACGACTTCGGGATGCGCATCCGGTCCAGCGCCTCGACCGGCACCGGGAAGTCCATCGACGCGAGCCGCTTGACCTGCCGCTCGGCGGTGAGGACCAGCGGCCGTGGCCCGTCCTGATGCTCGAAGCCCCGGTGGCCGTTGACCCGCCCTGCGGGAATCCCCGGATCCAGGACGAGTGCGAGGCCCGCGTACTTGCCGGTCGGCACATGGATGACGTCGCCCGGCTTCAGCTTCTCCAGGGCGGCAGCCGCGGCGACCCTGCGCTGGTTGGCGCCCTGCTTGGCGAGCTCGGTCTCCCGGTCCTTCAGCTCGCGGCGCAGCCGTGCGTACTCGTCGAAGTCGCCCAAGTGGCAGGTCATGGAGGCCTTGTAGCCCTCAAGCCCCTCTTCGTTCTTCTGCACCTGCCGGGAGATCCCGACGACCGACTTGTCGGCCTGGAACTGCGCGAAGGACGTCTCCAGGAGCTCGCGCGAGCGGTGCCGCCCGAACTGCTCGACCAAGTTCACCGCCATGTTGTACGACGGCTTGAAGCTGGAGCGCAGCGGATAGGTGCGCGTGCCCGCGAGGCCCGCGAGATGTTCCGGGCTCATGGCACGCTGCCACAGGACGACGGCATGACCCTCGACGTCGATGCCGCGCCGTCCGGCACGGCCGGTCAACTGGGTGTACTCGCCGGGGGTGATGTCGGCGTGCTGTTCGCCGTTCCACTTGACGAGCTTCTCCAACACCACACTGCGCGCGGGCATGTTGATGCCCAGGGCGAGGGTCTCGGTGGCGAATACGGCGCGCACGAGGCCGCGGACGAAGAGCTCTTCGACGACCTCCTTGAAGGTGGGCAACATGCCCGCGTGGTGCGCGGCGATACCGCGCTCCAGGCCCTCCAGCCATTCGTAGTACCCAAGGACGTGCAGGTCCTCGTCCGGGATGGCGGCCGTGCGCTCCTCGACGATCTCCCTGACCCGCATCCGCGCGTCGTCGTCGTTCAGCCTCAACCCCGCGTGCAGGCACTGCTGCACGGCGGCCTCGCAGGCCGCGCGGCTGAAAATGAACGTGATGGCGGGCAGGAGGCCTTCGGAGTCGAGCCGGTCGATGACCTCGGGCCTGCCCGGCGTCCAGATCCGCGACCGCTGTCTGCGCTCGCGCTCACGGTCGGCCTCGCGGACCATCTTGCCCTTGCGGCGATCACGCGGGTTGTACGAACGGCTGGCCTCCATCCGCGCCATGCGCGTGAGGTCGGGGTTGACGGCCTTTCGCTGGCCCTCCCCCTCCTCGAAGAGGTCGTACATCCGACGCCCGGCGAGCACGTGCTGGAACAGGGGGACGGGCCGGTGCTCGGAGACGATCACCTCCGTGCGACCGCGCACGGTGTCCAGCCAGTCGCCGAACTCCTCCGCGTTCGACACAGTCGCCGACAGGGAGACCAGCGTCACCGACTCCTGGAGGTGGATGATCACCTCTTCCCAGACGGCGCCACGGAAGCGGTCGGAGAGGTAGTGCACCTCGTCCATCACCACATAGCCGAGGTTGAGCAGCGACTGCGAGCCCGAATACAGCATGTTCCGAAGGACTTCGGTGGTCATGACGACCACCGGCGCATCGGAGTTGACGCTGTTGTCGCCGGTCAGCAGACCGACCTTGTCGGCGCCGTATCTCTTGGAGAGGTCGGCGTACTTCTGGTTGGAGAGCGCCTTGATCGGCGTCGTGTAGAAGCATTTCTTGCCCTGCAGCAGGGCCAGGTGCACGGCGAACTCGCCGACGATCGTCTTGCCCGAGCCCGTGGGGGCGGCCACGAGCACACCCTTGCCCGACTCGAGCGCCTGACAGGCCTCGATCTGGAAGGGGTCGAGGCCGAATTCGTACATCTCGCGGAAGCCGGCGAGTGCTGTGGCCTGCTCGACAGCGCGCTCGCGCGCCGCCGCGTACCGCTCGGCCGGTGAGAGGTCCTCTGTCATCGTGCTTTCGAGACTACCGGCCACCACTGACAACGGACGATCATTATCTGCCTTACGGTCCCTGCGGCCCCTCGGGCCCGAGCACCCGTACGGCCCCCGGCACGCACTCCGCCGTCAGCGGCAGCCCGCCGAGCTGCTCCCCGTCCGCGTACCCGGTGACTCCGGAGGCGGCGAGTTCCACCTTCGCCGCCCGGAACACGGTCACCTTGGGATGGTCCAGGTGCGTTCCCTTGTAGACCCGCGGGAAGACCTTCAGGAGGGTCGTACGGCTACAGTCGCCGACGACCGTGATGTCGAAGAGACCGTCGCTCATGTCGGCCCGCGCGCAGATCTTCATGCCACCGCCGTACGACGACCCGTTCCCGATGGCGACGAGCGTCGCGTCGACCTCGTGGACCCGGCCGTCGTCCAGCATGATCCGGTACGGGATGGGCCGGAAGGCGGCCAGCTCGGCGGCCATCGCGAGGTCGTACTTGAAGCGTCCGGTGGGCCAGCGCATCCGGTTGCCCCGGTCGTTGACCCGTGAGTCGAAGCCGGAGGCGAGCACGGTGCCGAACCACGTCTTGCCGACCCTCCCCAGGTCGACATCGCGCGTACGCCCCGCGTCGAGCGCTTCGGCGATGACCGCGCCCGCGGCGCCGGGGTCGCGCACCGGGAGCCCGAGGGCACGCGCGAAGTCGTTGCCGGTGCCCACCGCGATCACTCCCAGGGGCGTCGGAGTCTCGGCGACGGCCTGCAACGCGAGGCTCGCCATGCCGTCACCGCCGACGGCTATCAGCGCGCGCGTACCGCTGTCGACGGCATCACGCGCCCGGCGCAGCGCGTCGGCGGAGTCCTCGCCGATGACCGTGCGCACGGAGAAGCCCGCGGCCCGCAACGCCGAAGCGGCCGGCTGCGCCGCGTGGGCGCCCCGGCCGCGGCCTGCGGTGGGATTGACGAAGAGGGTGATCTCGCTGGTCACGGCCGGACCATACAAGATCAGGTCACGTCATCGAAACCGTTTACTCGATCTCGGTTCGTGCTGTCGCCGCTCGCCTGCTCGGGCAGCGCACGATTCGCGGAGACGGGTTCGATCTCGCCGACGTCCTCGGGCGTGAGATCGAGGTCGGACGCCTCGTCGTCGTCGGGCCCGGCCGCTTCGATCCTGGCCTTGCGCCGGTCGTTGAGGAGCGAGAAGGCGGTGGCCGCGAAGTACAGCACCCAGATCGGCCCGGCGAGCATCATCATGGTCAGCGGGTCGGTGCTGGGCGTGGCCACGGCCGCGAAGACCGTGATGCCCATGATCATGCCGCGCCACCAGCCGAGCATCCGCTTGCCGGTGAGCACCCCGGTGAGGTTCAGCATCACCAGAAGAAGCGGCAGCTCGAAGGAGAGGCCGAAGACGATCACCATGCGGGTGACCAGGTCGAGCAGCTCGTCAAGGGGCAGCTGGTTGTCGACACCGCCCGGCGAGAAGTCGAGCAGCACCCGGGCCATCGTCGGCAGCGTCTTGTACGCGAAGAACCCGCCGCCGAGGAACAGCGGGAAGCCCGCTCCCACGAATCCGTAGGCGTACTTCTTCTCGCTGCGGTGCAGCCCCGGCGCGACGAACGCCCAGAGCTGGTAGAGCCAGACCGGCGACGCGAGCACCACGCCGGCCATCAGGGAGACCTTGAGGGCGAGCGTGAACGGCGTGAGCAGACCGTTCAGCACGATGCGCGCGCAGGTCTCCTGGCCGCCGTTCTTCGCCAGCTCGGCGAAGCTGGACTCGCACCCCACGGACTTCAGGATCGGGTTCGTGAAGAACTCGATGATGTCCTTGTAGAAGAACGCGGCGACGATCGCGACGACGATGATGGCCAGCACGGCCTTCGCGAGCCGGTTGCGCAGCTCACGCAGGTGCTCCGCAAGCGGCATCCGCCCCTCGGGATCCTGTTCCTTCTTGCGGGCAGACTTGAGCAACCCACGTCCTCATCTCGTGCGGCAGGCCGGCCGTCGCCGGCCTTGGATCAGCGCTGAGTGGTGCTGTCGGTGGGCTCGGTGACCGGGCGGGAGCTGGTCACGTCGCCGGGCGCGGCCTGGATGGTGCGCGGCTGAGCGGCGGCGGAGGGGTCGTTGGGCGGGTCTGCCGGAGCGGCCTCGTCCTTCTTGCCGTCCGTCTTCATCGCCTTGGCCTCGCTCTTGAGGATGCGCGCGGACTTGCCGAGCGACCGGGCCATGTCGGGAAGCTTCTTCGCGCCGAACAGCAGAACGATGACGACGAGAATGAGAATGATCTCGGGGGCGCCGATCTTTCCGAACATAGGTCTTTACCTTCTCACCGAGGCGGCAGGGGCGGGGCTGCCGGACAGGCCGGACCTGCTGTCCGGCCACCGTGCTGGCAGCGATCGTAACGCTCAGGGGTGAACGCAGGGCAATCCCTGTGCGTACTCCCAGTTGCGGCCCGCGCCTCGCAACTCCGGGCCACGCCAGCAGCGTACCTTCCGGACAAGGGAAGTTGACAGGCCGAGGGGGCAATACGCGCCTCTGTGAGACCTGGAGTATGCACAGGATCTAAAGGACATCTCGGCCCGCACGGGCCACACTCGCCGCCGCCGCCTCAAGATCCTCCGCCGCGCGGTTGATCCGCTGTGTGGTCTCCGTCACTTGACTGCCGAGGCGTTGCGCCTCCACGAAGACGCGGATCGCCAGTACGCCGAGCACGGCGAGGCCACAGAACCCCGCGGCAATCGCCACCATCGCCCAGAACATGCGCCGAGCCTAGACGGTCGAGTGCAGACGCAGCGTCCGCACCCCGCCGCCGGTGAGCAGTTCGACGATGCGCTCGCCCGCCGGTTTGCGGACCGCGGTGTCGCACTCGGGGCAGGTGAACGAGTAGAAGGTGGTGCGGGCCGATGCTCCGATGGCCAACCGCAGGGAACCCGCGGAGAGTTCGAAACGGGCGCGGCAGTCGGGGCAGGCCGCCCTGAAGAGCACAGGGGCGATTCTCGACATTCCGGGAATCTCGGACATGATGCTGGTGTTCAACGCCCTTGCTCCTGCCTGTCGTACGACCCGTCGGGGGCTCTGTCATAGGCCGCGAGCGCCTCACGTGCCGCCAACCGCGCGCTGTCCGCGAGATCGGCGGGAGAGACGATGTGCCCGTCCCCGCCGAGCCGCAGCGCCAGCCTGCGCAGCGAGGTGGGGTCCGGGGTGCGCAGTGTGATCCGCAGGCCCCCGTCGGGAAGCTCGTCGGCGCTGTCGTGCGGGTAGTACTCGGCGACCCAGCGCCCGCCGGGGCCGACCTCGATGACCACCTCGGGGTCCTCGGCCGCGGGCTGCACCAGGCCCTCGGAGAGATCACGCAGCTCGACCTCGGGCGGCGACGACGGCTCGTCGAGGATCCTGATCTCGGCGACCCGGTCGAGGCGGAAGGTGCGGCGCGCCTCGGAGAGGTAGCACCACGCCTCCATGTACGTGTGCCCGACGGCGAAGAGCCGGATCGGGTCGACCTCGCGCTCGGTGAGCTCATCGCGCGCGGGCGAGTAGTAGCGAAGCCAGAGCCTGCGCCGCTCGGAGATGGCACGGTCGACGTCGGCGAAGACACCGCCCTCGGACTCGAAGGTCACCGAGAGCCGCGCGCTCGCCCCGGCGGCTTCACCGGCCGCCGTCTCCAGCTTCGCGGTGGCACGGAGCAGCGCCTGCCGGTCGCTCTCACGCAGCCCCGGAAGGGTGGAGACCGCGCGGGCCGCCACCAGGAGCGCGGTGGCCTCGTCGGCGGCCAGCCGCAGAGGGGCCGCCACGTCGTCCGGGTTGTGCCACCAGATGCGGTCGCCGTCGGTGTCGATGTCCAGGAGGTCGCCGCCGCGGAAGCTGGTCCCGCACAGCGGCAGCACGTCCAGGTCGGAGATCAGCTCGTCCTCGGTGATCCCGAAGGCGCGCGCCACGTCCGTGACGTGCGCACCCGGCCGCTCCCGGAGATAGGTCACCAGGGAGAGCATCCGCCGGGTCTGGTCGATGGCGTTCGAGGCCATGGTTGTACGTCCCCTCAGCCCTTGGCCACGGCGCGCAGCCGGTCCACTACGTCGGCCCGCAGCTCGGCCGGCTCCAGGACCACCACATCGGGCCCGAACTCCACCAGCCAGGCGTCGAGCCCGTGCCCGTACGGAATCTCCAACTCGTCCCACCCCTCGCCCACTTCACGTATGCGGGCGGCCTTGGCGCGCAGCGGATAGCCCGCGCCCGTACGCAGCCTGATCAGGGCGGAGCGGTCGGCGCTCTCCCCCGCCCAGCTCGCGACGGTCTCGCGCACCGTGACCACGTCGGGAATGTCGGCGGTGAACTTCCCGGCGCGGGTCCGGACCTTCCCGGTGATGCGGGAGAGCCTGAAGACGCGCTCGGCACCGCGGTCGCGGTCCCAGCCCGCGAGATACCAGTGGCCGCGCCAGCACTCAAGGGCCCACGGCTCGACGTGCCGCGGCTCGGGGCGGGCGGCGGTGGCCTTGCGGTAGTCGAAGACGACCGGGCGGCGGTCGCGGCAGGCGAGCATCAGCGGCTCGAAGGACGCCTCGTGCACGGGGATGCGCGGCTCGAGCGCGCTGTGCGCCTCGTGCGGGTTGAGGTCCTCGGGCAGCCCGGCCGCGCGCAGCTTCTGCAGGGCGCCGCTGGCGGCTCCGGCGAGGCGTGCCTGCTGCCAGACCTTGGCGGCGAGGCCGAGCGCCGCGGCTTCCTCGGCGTCGATGGTGACGGGCGGAAGCCGGTTGCTGTCGCGGCGCGCGAGGTAGCCCACGTCGCCGTCCAGGTTCTCCACGGTCTCGATGACCAGGCCGAGTTCGCGCAGATCGTCCTTGTCGCGCTCGAACATCCGGTTGAAGGAGTCGTCGGAGCCCGCTTCCAGATAGGCCTCGATGGATTCGCGCAGCTCGCGCTTGCTGAGCGGCCGCCGCGTCCCCAGCAGACACAGCGCCAGGTTCATCAGCCGCTCGGCCTTGGCAATGGCCATCGACGCCCTTTCTCAACAGTGCTTCCGACCGCCGACCGTACCGCCCCGGGGTGTCGTGGCAAAAGCCGAGGGCTCAGCCCGGAAAAGCCGAGGGCCCATGCCCGAACAGGCATGGACCCTCGGTGGACAGGTCTGATCAGACCCTGCCCTCAGCCGTCGCTCAGACGCTGACGAGATCGCAGACGAAGATCAGCGTCTCGCCGGGGGCGATGGCGCCGCCACCGGCGCCACGCTCGCCGTACGCGAGGTGCGCCGGGATGGTCAGCCGGCGGCGTCCGCCGACCTTCATGCCCTGCACGCCCTGGTCCCAGCCGGAGATGACCTGTCCGGCGCCCAGCTCGAACCGAAGCGGGTTACCGCGGTTCCAGGACGCGTCGAACTCTTCGCCGGTGGAGAAGGCGACGCCCACGTAGTGGACGGAGACGGTGGCGCCCGCCTTCGCCTCCGGGCCATCGCCCTCCCAGATGTCCACGATCTCGAGGTCGGTGGGGACCGGACCGTCGGGGAAGTCGATCTCGGGCTTCTCGATGCTCACGTCTAATGCTCCTGCTTTGATACGAATGGCCAGCTGGGACAGTGTTACATCTTTGCGAGGATGTCCACGGTGAAGACCAGCGTGGAGTCCTTCTTGATGGTGCTGCCCTGCGGCGGCTTGTCTCCGTACCCGAGCTTCGGCGGGACGATGACCAGGACACGGCTGCCGACCTTCTTGCCGGTCAGGCCCTGCGCCCAGCCCTTGACGACCTGCGCGAGCTGGAACGAGGCGAGCTGGTCGCGCTTGTACGACGAGTCGAACTCCTTGCCGTCGGCCCACAGCACGCCCTTGTACTGGCACAGGAGGCTGTCGGTCTCCTTGATCTCGTCACCATCGCCCTCGAGGATGTAGCTCGCGACGAGCTTCTTCGGGGCTTCCTTCTTCGGGACGTCGATCGAGGGGGCCTTGCCGTCCGTGTTCGTGCCGACCTTGGGCAGGGAGATGTTGGACTGCGCGACCTCCTTGCCCTTGGCCGAACTCTTGGCGGTGAAGGTGCCCACGAGGTCCACGACGAACACCAGCGTGTCCGAGCCCTTGATGCCCGCCTGCTTGTTGCCCTCGGTGCCGTAACCCATCTTCGGCGGGATGCCGAGCTGCACGCGGCTGTCGAGCTTCTTGCCGACCAGGGCCTGGTCCCAGCCGGGGATGACCTGGCCGACGCCGATCGGGAAGACCGTGGGGTTACCGCGGTCGTAGGAGTTGTCGAAGACCTTGGCCGTGGCCCAGATCTGGCCCAGGTAGTTGGCCTGGAGGTAGTCGCCCTTCTTGACCTCGGCCCCCTTGCCCTCGATCAGGGTCTTGACCGCGAGGTCGGAGGACGGCTTCCCCGGCCCCTTGGCGACGGTCGGCTTCTGGCCGAACTTCGTGCCCTTCGTGATCTCGGGCAGGGGCCCGGACACGATCTTCGCGGTCGGCGCGGCCGACGTCGAGTTGGAAGGGGACGGGCTGTCGCTGGGCTTGGCCTTGTCGGCCTTCTTGTCGTCACCACAACCGGCCAGCGTGAGCAGGCCGGCCGGAACGGCCAGGAGAAGTGAGCGTCGGCGCACGGTGGGGGCCTCGTATCGGTCGATCTTGTCGGTTGGCGTGCGCGCAACTCTACGCATGGAGAAGGGCGCCGTACGAGGAACGTACGGCGCCCCGCGTTGCGTTCCCGCAACGCACCACCTGTCGCAGGGGTTACATACCGGCGATCAGCTTCTCCACGCGGTCGTCCACGGACCGGAAGGGGTCCTTGCACAACACCGTGCGCTGTGCCTGGTCGTTGAGCTTCAGATGCACCCAGTCGACCGTGAAGTCGCGACGCTGTTCCTGGGCCCTGCGGATGAAGTCACCGCGCAGCCGCGCGCGGGTCGTCTGCGGCGGCACCGACTTGCCTTCGAAGATCTTCAAGTCGTTGCAGATACGGGCGGCTTGTCCCTTCCTCTCCAAGAGGTAGTACAGGCCGCGACGGCGGTGGATGTCGTGATACGCGAGGTCTATCTGAGCGACCCGCGGATGCGACATGGTCATGTTGTTCTTCGCGCGGTACCGCTCGATGAGCTTGTACTTCATGACCCAGTCGATCTCGGTGCCGATCCGGTCGAGGTCCTCGGCCTCGATCGCGTCGAGCGTGCGGCCCCACAGCTCCAGGACCTGTTCGACCGTGCCCGTGCGGATGCCGCGGCGGTCCACGAAGTCCACGGCCTTCTCGTAGTACTCCCGCTGCACTTCGAGGGCCGAGGCCTCACGGCCGCTGGCCAGGCGCACCTTGCGGCGGCCCGTGATGTCGTGACTGACCTCGCGGATCGCCCTGATCGGGTTCTCCAGGGTCAGGTCCCGCATCACCGTGCCCGCCTCGATCATGCGAAGCACGAGGTCGGTGGCGCCGACCTTCAGGAGCATGGTCGTCTCGGACATGTTCGAGTCGCCGACGATGACGTGCAGCCGTCGATAGCGCTCGGCGTCCGCGTGCGGTTCGTCGCGGGTGTTGATGATCGGCCGGGAGCGGGTGGTCGCGGAGGAGACCCCTTCCCAGATGTGCTCGGCACGCTGACTCACGCAGTACACGGCACCGCGCGGAGTCTGCAGCACCTTGCCCGCGCCGCACAGCAGCTGCCGTGTGACGAGGAAGGGAATGAGGATGTCCGCAAGCCGCGAGAACTCTCCGTGGCGGGCCACGAGATAGTTCTCGTGGCAGCCGTACGAGTTACCCGCCGAGTCGGTGTTGTTCTTGAAAAGATAGACGTCGCCCGCGATTCCCTCCTCGTGCAGGCGGCGTTCGGCGTCGACGAGCAGGCCTTCCAGAATGCGCTCGCCCGCCTTGTCGTGCGTGACCAGCTCGGTCACGTTGTCACATTCCGGTGTTGCATATTCCGGATGTGACCCGACGTCAAGATAGAGGCGGGCGCCGTTCCGCAGAAAGACGTTGCTGCTGCGGCCCCATGACACAACACGGCGGAAGAGGTAGCGCGCCACCTCGTCAGGAGACAGACGGCGCTGTCCCCTAAACGTGCACGTGACGCCGTACTCATTCTCCAGCCCGAAAATGCGGCGGTCCATGACTGAACATTACGCCTGATGCCCTGCCCTGAAACCGGGTTCGACGGCACCGTTTCGATCATTTTCAGATGAACCCGCAACGACCGCCGAATCCGTGGGGATCTCGAGCACCCGGCCCGTGGCCAGCAGAACAAGCAGCGCGGCCACCCCGGCGACCCCGGGGATGACGAAGCCCGCCGTGGTCCCACCCCACTCGACGACCGGGCCCGCGCCCGCCGTTCCCAGGGACGCGCCGACCATGAAGGTGGTCACCAGCCAGGAGAACGCCTCCGTCACCGTGCCCGCCGGAGCGTGCCGGTCGACGACGATGAACGCACAGGCGAGCGAGGGCGCGAGGAAGACCCCGGCGAGAACCGTGAGCGCCGTCATCGCGACGGGGCCCGGCGTGAGCATCAGAGGCAGATAGCCGACGGCGAGCAGCCCGACGAGGACGGTGAGCCGCTTCTCCGGCACGCCTTTCCACTCACGCGCCCCGTACACCACACCGCCGGCGAGCCCACCGAACCCCACCGCCGCCATGAGCCACCCGTACACGGCGTCGCCGCCGTTCCCGTCCGCGTACGACGAACCGGCGACGTTGATGGACCCGAGCGCCATGCCGACAAAGAGATACGCGCCGAGGAGCGCGAGGAGTCCGGGCGAGCGGAGCGCACCGAGCCAGTGCGCCTCGCGGTCGGCCGAGCGCCACGCGCGCGAAGGCTTGGACACCACTACGGAGAGGGCGCCCAGGATTCCGACGGCGTTGACGACGAGCAGCGCGGCCTGCTCCGACCAGAGCGCGACGCATCCGGTGACGAGGAGCGGCCCTACGGTGAACATGATCTCCTGCGCCACCGCGTCCAAGGCGTATGCGACGTGCACCTGCTTCTCCTCGCGCAGCACGCTCGGCCACAGCGCCCGCAGACCACCCTCGAGGGGCGGTGTGGTCACTCCCGCCGCGGCGATCGCGACGTAGGCCCAGGCGAGTTGGTCGGGTCCCGTGAAGGCGAAGGCCGCCATGCCGACGGCGGAGAGCAGCGCGGCCGGCAACTGCACACGCGGCTGGCCGTAGAGGTCCACCAGGCGTCCGAGGAGCGGCTGTCCGACCGCGTTGGCCACTCCGTAGACCGCGGCGAGCGCGCCCGCCAGGCTGTACGAGCCTCCCTCGGCACGGATGAAGAGCACGATGGCGATCGGCGCGGTCGCGTTCGGCAGCCGCCCCACCAGAGTGCCCGCGAGCAGCCGCGTCACGTACCGCGCACGGAGGATCTCCGCGTATCCGGAAGCCATGAGCCGCTCCCTCCCCCGCGCTGACGCGCCTAGGTGTTACGTATAACGTCGAGGGTCATACGTACCATGAGCGCTGTCCACGGGTCCACCGCTGCCCCGCCCCGCGGGCACGACCAGGGAGGTACCGGTGGCCGGACCACAGCAGGAGACCGGGGGCCCACGCCCCACGAGCCGCGACGTCGCACGCGTGGCCGGCGTCTCCCAGGCCACCGTCTCCCTCGTGTTCGGCGAGAAATGGCGCGGCCGCGTCGCCGCGCGCACCGCAGAACGCGTCCGGGCCACCGCCCGGGAACTGGGCTACCGCCCCAACCTCGCGGCCCGCAACCTTCGCCTCGGCCGCACCAGGACCGCACTCCTCGTCGTCCCCGCCCTCACCAACGAATTCTTCGCCCGCCTCTACACAGGAGCCGCCCGCGTCGCCACCGAGAACGGCTTCGGAGTCGTCCTCTACCCCTCCCCCGACGGCATGGGCCCCGCCCGCGACCCCTTCGACTCCAGCCGCGCCGCCCTCGACGGCATCCTCGCGTCGTCCATCGCCTCCGACGCCCTCGCCGCCATCCAGGGCGACGCGCTCCCCCTGGTCATGCTGGACAGCGACCCGGCGGGCAGCCTCGGCGCGGCCACCGTCAACCTCGACATCGCCGACGGAATGCGCCGCGTGACGGAGCATCTGCTCGCCCTGGGCCACCGCGACTTCCTGCACCTGGCCGCCGACGTCGACTCCTGGACCTTCGACGTACGCTCCGCCGCCCTCGCAACGGCCCTGCGCGGCACCGGCACCGCCGTGCGCACCGTCCGGGCACCCCTCACCGTCGACGACGCCCGCACAGCCACAGAAGCCGCCCTGGCCATTCCGGGGCCCCGGCCCACCGCGCTCATCAGCGACGACGACATCCTCGCCGCGGGCGCCTGCAAAGCGGCCCGCCGCCTCGGTCTGCGCGTGCCCGACGACCTCTCGGTGACCGGCTTCGACGACCTCACCCTGGCGACCGCCGTCGAACCCGAACTCACCACCGTGCGACTGCCCGCCGAACAGTTCGGCGAGCACGGCATGACCTCCCTGCTCGCCGTCCTCGACGGCGGCACACCCCAGCCCGTCACCCTCCCCGTCGAACTCGTCATCCGCGGCTCGACGGCTGCCGCGCCCTAGCCGCACACACGTGTGCCCCCGTCGCGGCCTTCCGGCCGGGACGGGGGCACGCGACGAACCGAACTACTCCTCGGCGGACCCGGAATCGGAGTCCGTCTCCTCGTTGTCGGAAGCGGCGTCCGTGGGCGCCGAAGCATCCCCCTCGAGAAGACGCGCGAGCTGACGCCCGACGATCCGCTTGAACTTCCGCTGCTGCGGCCGCGTCCGGTCGAGGACCGCCACCTCGAGCCGCTCCGCGGGGATCTCCCGCTCACTGCCGTTGGTGTCGCGGGACAGCGACTCCACCGCCAGCTTCAACGCCTCCGCCAGCGTCATCCCATCGCGATGACGCTGATCCAGATACGTACTGATCTGCTCCGCGTTGCCGCCGACCGCGACCGAGCCGTGCTCGTCCACGATCGAACCGTCATGCGGCAGCCGGTAGATCTGATCGGAGTCAGCCGTGGCACCCACTTCGGCGACGACCAGCTCCACCTCGTACGGCTTCTCCGCCTGGCTCGAGAAAATCGTGCCCAGCGTCTGGGCATAGACATTCGCGAGCCCACGGGCCGTCACATCGTCACGGTCGTACGTGTATCCACGGAGGTCGGCATAGCGCACGCCGCCGATCCGGAGATTCTCGTACTCGTTGTACTTGCCGGCGGCGGCGAAGCCGATCCGGTCATAGATCTCGCTGAACTTGTGCAGCGCACGGGACGGGTTCTCGCCGACGAACACGATGCCATCGGCGAACTGCAGCACAACAAGGCTGCGACCACGGGCGATGCCCTTGCGGGCGTATTCCGCCCGGTCGGCCATGGCCTGCTGGGGTGAGACATAGAACGGCGTCGACACCGGCTATCCGTCCCTTTCTGTCAGTGACTCAGTCAGTGGCGAATAGATCGATCAGAGCAGCGAGGCCCGCGGGCCGTCGGGCTGCTCCATGCGGCGCTCCAGGATCGCGCGGGCGATCTCGGAGGACTCCTCATCTCCCAGCCGCCGGAAACCCTCGTCGGAGATCACAGTGACGATCGGATAGATCCGCCGGGCGACATCCGGACCGCCCGTCGCCGAGTCGTCGTCCGCGGCGTCGTACAGCGCCTGGATGACGAGCGTCGTCGCTTCCTGTTCCGTCAGATCGTTGCGGTAGAGCTTCTTCATCGCACCCCGCGCGAAGACCGATCCGGAGCCGGTGGCCGCGAAGCCATGCTCCTCGGAACGGCCGCCCGTGACGTCGTACGAGAAGATGCGGCCCCTCTCGCGATCCACGTCGTACCCCGCGAAGAGCGGGACAACGGCCAAGCCCTGCATGGCCATTCCCAGATTCGACCGGATCATCGTCGACAGACGATTGGCCTTGCCCTCCAGGGAGAGCGTGGCGCCTTCGACCTTCTCGAAGTGCTCGAGCTCCAACTGGAAGAGCTTGACCATCTCCACGGCGAGACCGGCGGTGCCGGCGATGCCGACCGCCGAGTACTCGTCGGCCGGGAAGACCTTCTCGATATCGCGCTGCGCGATCACATTGCCCATGGTCGCCCGCCGGTCACCGGCGAGCACCACGCCGCCGGGGAACGTCGTCGCCACGATGGTCGTGCCGTGCGGCGCCTCGATCACACCCTGCGTGGGCGGCAACTGCCGGTTGCCCGGCAGGATGTCGGGCTGATGCTCGGACAGAAAGTCCATGAAGGACGAAGAACCAGGCGTCAGGAAGGCAGCTGGTAGACGCCCGGTGCTACGAGTGTTGGCTTCCACGCGTTTCCTTCCACGTATGCGGCTGCACGCCTTATGGCGTCCGGCCGATCCTTGAACTGCCCCAGCGCCGCATTGCAGCTGAAGCACAGTACGCCTCGGACCTTACCCGTCTCGTGGCAGTGATCCACATGCTCTGCCGGAGCAGCCAAGCAGATGCAGCACACGCCATGCTGGGACGCGATCAGCTGGTCCAACTCGGCTGGCGTCAAGCCGTACTTACGCTGAAAGTAGCTGATCCGATTTCGCTCCGCTCGGCACTCCCGGCAGTAGCTCGCCCAGCCATCGGATGAGGACTTGTTTCGCTCCCAGGCAGAGTGCGGCTTCACTTCACAGCACTGGGGACAGCGCTTGTGCCCGCGCGCGACGGGCACTTTGATGCGCACCGCTTTCCCTTTGGCCTCCTGACGCTGCCGGTAGTACTCGGCAGAGCACTCCCGGCAGTACGCCTGAAGACCGTCACGCATGGACTTGTTCCCTGCGAACGCACTTCGCTCCAGCGCCTGTTGGCATCGAGAGCACTTCCTCAAAGGCGCGTTCATATCCGTGAACTACTGTCCACCCTTCTGAACGAAGGACCTCACGAAATCCTCAGCGTTCTCTTCGAGCACATCGTCGATCTCGTCCAGGACGGAGTCCACGTCGTCGCTCAACTTCTCCTGGCGTTCCTTGAGGTCCTCGGAGCCCTGTGCTTCCTCTGTCTGCTCCTCGACCTCCTCGGTGGAACGCGTTGCCTTCTGCTGTCCGCCGCCGGTGTCCTTGGTCGCCATCTACCTCACCCCGCTCGTTCGGTTCGATGCACTTGATCAGACCCTATAAGCCAGGTCTGACATCGGCCCCGTAGTTACTGCAACGTCCGGGGACCACCTCGATGATTCCCATACGCCGGGTCTTTCAGCCTCCGGAGAGCACCCTTACTAGGTCCTCTGCCGTGCGGCAGCGGTCCAGGAGCTCCTTGACGTGGTTCCGCGTCCCGCGCAGTGGCTCCAGTGTGGGCACACGCTGGAGTGAGTCGCGGCCCGGCAGGTCGAAGATGACCGAATCCCATGAGGCCGCGGCCACGTCGTCCGCGTACTGCTCGAGGCAGCGGCCGCGGAAGTACGCCCGGGTGTCCTCCGGGGGCTTTGTCTGGGCCCGCTCGACCTGTGGCTCCTCCACGAGGCGCTTCATCTTGCCGCGAGCCACCAGGCGGTTGTAGAGGCCCTTGTCGGGCCGTACGTCCGCGTACTGGAGGTCGACCAGGTGCAGGCGTGCCGCGTCCCAGTCGAGGCCGTCACGGCGGCGGTAGCCCTCCATGAGTTCCCGCTTGGCTACCCAGTCGAGTTCCCCGGAGAGGCTCATCGGGTCGCTCTCCAGGCGGCCCAGGACGTCTTCCCAACGGGTGAGGACATCCTTGGTCTGCTCGTCGGCGTCGGAGCCGTACCGCTCCTCGACATACTTGCGGGCCAGTTCGAAGTACTCCATCTGGAGCTGTACAGCGGTGAGTGTGCGGCCGCTACGGAGCGTGACGAGCCGCTTGAGGGTCGGGTCGTGGGAGACCTGATGCAGGGTGCGCACGGGCTGGTCGACGGCGAGATCCACCGCGATGAAGCCGTCCTCGATCATGGCGAGGACCAGGGATGTGGTGCCGAGCTTGAGATAGGTCGAGATCTCGGAGAGGTTCGCGTCGCCGATGATGACGTGCAGGCGGCGGTACTTCTCCGCGTCGGAGTGCGGCTCGTCCCGGGTGTTGATGATGGGCCGCTTGAGGGTGGTCTCCAAGCCCACCTCGACCTCGAAGTAATCGGAGCGCTGGCTGAGCTGAAAGCCGTGCTCGTGACCGTCCTGGCCGATACCGACGCGTCCCGCGCCGGTGACGACCTGCCGGGAGACGAAGAACGGCGTCAGGTGGCGCACGATGTCCGAGAAGGGGGTCTCCCGCTTCATCAGGTAGTTCTCGTGCGTGCCGTACGAGGCGCCCTTGTTGTCGGTGTTGTTCTTGTAGAGGTGGATCGGCTGGGCGCCCGGCAGCTGAGCGGCCCGCGCGGCCGCCTCCGCCATGATGCGCTCGCCGGCCTTGTCCCACAGGACGGCGTCCCAGGGATTGGTCACCTCGGGTGAGCTGTATTCGGGGTGCGCGTGGTCCACGTAGAGCCGCGCACCGTTGGTGAGGATCACATTGGCGAGGCCGATGTCCTCGTCGGTGAGCTGACTGGCGTCGGCGGTCTCACGGGCGAGGTCGAAGCCCCGCGCGTCCCGCAGGGGGTTCTCCTCCTCGAAGTCCCAGCGAGCGCGTCGCGCCCGGTGCATCGCCGCGGCGTAGGCGTTGACGATCTGGGACGAGGTGAGCATGGCATTGGCGTTCGGGTGGCCAGGGACGGAGATGCCGTACTCCGTCTCGATGCCCATTACTCGCCGTACGGTCATGCGGCCCTCCTTGCCCGGCGGCGCTCCCCTTCGGGAACGGCGCTCAAGTACCGCTGGTTCTCCGGTGCGTGTGCGGTGCCCGTCGCCGCATCGCGCGACTCGGCGGTACCGAAGAGCCTAGAGCGCCTTTGCGCTGGTGGGGAGATCATTGCCTTCATTGAAAAACAGACAGCTGCGGGTACCCACGAAGGACACCCGCAGCCGCCCTGCTTTCTACAGGTACTGACCGGTGTTGGCCACCGTGTCGATGGAGCGTCCGGTGTCCGCGCCCTGTTTTCCGGTGACGAGCGTGCGGATGTAGACGATCCGTTCGCCCTTCTTGCCGGAGATGCGGGCCCAGTCGTCCGGGTTGGTGGTGTTGGGCAGGTCCTCGTTCTCCTTGAACTCGTCGATGCAAGCCTGGAGGAGGTGGGAGACCCTGATGCCCTTCTGGTTGGCGTCGAGGAAGGCCTTGATGGCCATCTTCTTGGCGCGGCCGACGATGTTCTCGATCATGGCGCCGGAGTTGAAGTCCTTGAAGTAGAGGACTTCCTTGTCTCCGTTGGCGTACGTCACCTCGAGGAAGCGGTTCTCCTCGGACTCCGCGTACATCTGCTCCACGACGGACTGGATCATGCCGTCCACGGTGGTGCGCCGGTCGGCGCTGTGTTCGGCGAGGTCGTCCGCGTGCAGCGGGAGCCGCTCGGTGAGGTACTTGGCGAAGATGTCCTTCGCCGCCTGGGCGTCGGGGCGCTCGATCTTGATCTTCACATCGAGTCGTCCGGGCCGCAGGATCGCGGGGTCGATCATGTCCTCGCGATTGGAGGCGCCGATGACGATGACGTTCTCCAGGCCTTCCACGCCGTCGATCTCGGCGAGCAGCTGGGGGACGATAGTGTTCTCCACGTCCGAGCTGACTCCGGATCCGCGGGTGCGGAAGAGGGATTCCATCTCGTCGAAGAAGACGATGACGGGGGTTCCCTCACTCGCCTTCTCCCTCGCACGCTGGAAGACCAGGCGGATGTGGCGCTCGGTCTCGCCGACGTACTTGTTGAGGAGCTCGGGGCCCTTGATGTTGAGGAAGAAGCTCTTCCCCGCTGCCGCCCCGGTCACCTCGGCGACCTTCTTGGCAAGGGAGTTGGCGACTGCCTTGGCGATCAGTGTCTTGCCGCAGCCGGGGGGCCCGTACAGGAGGACACCCTTGGGCGGCCTCAGTTCGTGCTCCCTGAAGAGGTCCGGATAGAGGTAGGGCAGTTCGACCGCGTCGCGGATCAGCTCGATCTGGTTGCCCAGGCCGCCGATCTGCTCGTAGCCGATGTCCGGGACCTCTTCGAGGACGAGCTCTTCGACCTCGCTCTTGGGAACCACTTCGTAGACGTACCCGGAGCGTGGTTCGAGCAGGAGTGCGTCGCCGGGACGGATGGTGACGTCGAGGAGTGGTTCGGCGAGCCGTACCACCCGTTCTTCGTCGGTGTGTCCTACCACCAGGGCGCGCTCGCCGTCCTCGAGGATCTCCTTGAGGGTGACGATGTCTCCGACGCTCTCGTACTCCATGGCCTCGACCACGTTGAGCGCTTCGTTGAGCATTACTTCCTGGCCGCGCCTGAGCTCTTCGAGCTCCACGCTGGGGCTGACGTTCACCCGGAGCTTGCGGCCCCCGGTGAAGATGTCCGCCGTGCCGTCCTCGTTCGCCACGAGGAAGACTCCGAAGCCGGCCGGCGGCTGCGCGAGCCGGTCGACTTCCTCCTTGAGGGCCACGATCTGGTCTCGGGCCTCACGGAGCGTGTTGGCGAGCCGCTCGTTCTGTGCGGACACGCCGGCCAGGTTTGTCTGCAGCTCGACGATCCGCTCTTCGAGAATCCTCGTATGCCGCGGAGAGTCGGCGAGCTTGCGTCGCAGGACGGCGATTTCCTGCTCGAGATAGGCAACCTGACCGGCGGGGTCTTCAGACCCTCGCCCCGGCCGGATGCCGCGGTTGATGTCGTCGTCGTGGGCTGCCACGGTCCTCACCTCCTCCAAGGGGAGCTGGACGCTTCCAGACCCTACCTGGGTGGATGTCGATTGAAACCCCTAGATCAAAAAGACTGTCGAGGTGTGTCCGATCTTCACCCTTGCGCTCTCCCTCACACCAGCTGAATACCCACCCAACAACATCGGAAAGCGGGCGGTTGTATCGTCGAAGTGTTCAACACCCGTCAGCGCTGGCCCGACTTGCTGCCAAGTCGCCTCGCTCGACGCAGCGATCGGCAGGAGAGATGACCGTGCAGAACGAGGATGGGACCGGCCCCGAAGGCCGCGATCTCCTGGAGGTCTGGATCGACCAGGACCTCTGTACCGGGGACGGCATCTGTGCGCAGTACGCGCCCGAGGTCTTCGAGCTGGACATCGACGGTCTGGCCTATGTGAAGAGCGGTGACGACGAGCTCTTGCAGGCGCCGGGCGCCGCAACGCCCGTTCCGCTGCCGCTTCTGCGCGATGTGACGGACTCGGTGAAGGAGTGCCCTGGCGACTGCATTCATGTGCGGCGCGTTTCGGACAGGGTCGAGGTCTACGGTCCCGACGCGGCCTGAGGGCCGCGAACTCACGCATGAGCAAGGGCCTGTGCCCGCCGTCCAGCGGCGGGCACAGGCCCTTGTTCGTGTCAGTGTCGTCACACGCTGTGCGCTCCGGCCGGGGTCGACCGCGCAAACGTGCCGTCCTTCCATTGCCACTTGGCCTTGTCCTGCATGTCCGGGCAGCAGCTGGGCACGTCCGGCGAGGAGTACCCGAGGAGCGTGGCGGTGATCGCACTGTCACGTACGGCGAAGGCGCTGACGTTCTGGCGGTCCTTGGGGTCGACGAGGGTGGCGACGACCCGGGGCTTGCCTTCCGTGGGCTGTGTGACCACGTAGACGCCGTCGGGCGGGGTGCCTGATCCGGCGGCGCAGTGCACCACGGCGACGGTCTCGGGTCTGCCGTCGCCGTCGAGGTCCCCGGAGGCCTTCTTCTTGACCACGGGTTTCACGTTGCCGCAGGCGATGGGGAAGGTGACGGTGGCCGGATCTGGAGCCGGCGCGGGGGCCGCCGCGGTCTTGGTCGACGGCTGGGTGCTCGGCTGGGCGGCGTTCGCGTGGTCGGGCTGCAGGAACGACGATCCCGCGATGACGGCGGCGAGCGCGGCCGCGGTGGCCAGCCAGTGGATGGGGCGGGTGGTGTTGTGTGCCAGTTCCGGGACGGCGGGGTGCTGCACTAGGAGTGTCTCCTGTGAGGGCTGTGCCGGTGGGGGAGGTGGCCAGCATCGTGCCATACCTCACAGTGAGGTGGAACACCGGGGGTCGATGAACGGGTCCAAGAACGGGTCCATGAACAGAAAGACGCCGCCGCCGAGTTCCCCGGTCGAAGGGGGAACTCGGCGGCGGCGTCCGGGCGTTCAGCGAGTACGCGGGTGTCGGCTTTGTCAGCCTTCCGCGCGGGGCGTGCCGCCGCCCGCATTGGGGCCGGTGTAGTCGTCGCCGTAGGCGCCCTTGGAGGGGCGGCGGCGGCGCATGGGGGGCTCGACGCCGTCCGCGAGGCGGCGGGCGGTGAGCAGGAAGCCGGTGTGGCCGATCATGCGGTGATCGGGGCGGACGGCGAGGCCTTCGACGTGCCAGTTGCGGATCATCGATTCCCAGGCGGTGGGCTCGTTGAAGCCGCCGATCTCGCGGATGGACTCGACGGTCCTCGCGAGCTGGGTGGTGGTCGCGACGTAGCAGCAGAGGATGCCGCCGGGGACGAGCGCCTTGGAGACGACGTCCAGGCACTCCCAGGGAGCGAGCATGTCGAGGATGACGCGGTCGACATCGGTGTCGCTCAGGTTGTCCTGGAGGTCGCCGACGGTGAGCTGCCAGGCGGGGTGCGGGGAGCCGAAGTAGCGCTCCACGTTCTGCGTGGCGATCTCGGCGAAGTCCTCGCGGCGCTCGTACGAGTGCAGCATTCCCTGGTCGCCGATGGCGCGCAGGAGGAAGCTGCTGAGAGAGCCGGAGCCCACGCCCGCTTCGACGACGCGGGCGCCGGGGAAGATGTCGGCGAAGGCCAGGATCTGCCCCGCGTCCTTGGGGTAGACCACGGCGGCGCCGCGGGGCATGGACAGGACATAGTCGGGGAGCAGGGGGCGCAGCGCGAGGTAGGCGACGTTTCCCGTGGTGCGGACAACGCTGCCCTCGGGAGCACCGATCAGCTCGTCGTGGGGGAAGGAACCCTTGTGGGTGTGGAAGTTCTTCCCGGCCTCGAGCGTGAACGTGTAGTGGCGGCCCTTGGGGTCGGTGAGCTGAACCTGGTCCCCGACCTTGAAGGGCCCGCGTCGGCGGGCGGCACCGGTCGGTTCGGACATGTGACCAGCCTACCGGCCCGTTCGGGGGCCGGAGACCAGGGTGGCGGCGTCAGCTGGGGCGGGCCATCGCCTTGACGAAGGCGCGCTCGACGTCGGCGGCGGAGAGCACTCCGTAGATCTCGCCGGAGGCCTCGACCACCAGGTATTCCGTGGCGGGTGTCGCCCGGAGGGTGTCGAGGAGCTCCTCTCCGGAGAGCTCGGCGGAGATGCGCATGCCTTCGGTGATGTCCTGGGCGAGGCCGCTGACGGTGACCCAGGGGCGGCGGTGTTCGGGGACGCCGACGATGGCGGCCTCGCGGACCACGGACATGGGGTCGCCGTCGGCGTCGACGACGACGAGGGCGCGGGCCCCGGCGTCGTTGGCGCGGCGCAGCGCTTCGGAGAGGGGGGTGGCGTTCTCCACGGGGACGGCTCGGCGGGTCAGAGCGCGGGCGCGGAGTTCCGGCAGGTGCTCACGGAGGCGGGCCATGCGGAGGCTGTTTCCGGCGCCGGTCCAGATGATCGCGGCGAGGATCGCGGCGAGCAGGGCGTCGGTGACGGTGTCCATGCCGCCGATGTCCTGGGTCTCGCCGCCGAGCGCGCCGGACTGGTTGAGGATCGGCAGGCCGATGAGGACGGCGATGGCGAGGGCGCGGCCCACCCAGGCGGCGGCGATCGTGCCGCTCATGGGCTTGCCGGTGATCTTCCAGACGACGGCGCGGAGCATACGGCCGCCGTCGAGGGGAAGGCCGGGCAGGAGGTTGAAGGCGGCGACGATGAGGTTGGAGATCATCAGCCCCGCGAGCAGGACGCCGGGCACGGTGCCGGGCTCGACGGCGCGCATTCCGCCGTAGAAGACGCCCGCGAGGACGAGGGAGAGCAGCGGGCCGACGAAGGCGAGGATGAATTCGCGCCCCGGGGTCTCCGACTCCTTCTCGATCTCCGAGACGCCTCCGAAGAACTGCAGCTGGATGCGGCGCACCGGCAGTTTGAAGCGCAGGGCGGCGACGGTGTGGGCGAGTTCGTGGACGAGCACGGAGGCGTAGAAGGCGACGGCGAAGAAGAGGGAGACGAGGTAGCGGGCGGCGCCGAGTTCGGGCAGGACACGGTCGAGCTGACCGCCGAAGACCCAGGTGATGAGGGCGGCGACGAGGAACCAGCTGGGTGCCACGTACACGGGTACGCCGAACGGGCGGCCCATGAGCAGCCCCCCGCCGGGCCCCTTCTGCTTCTTGGGCGCTCCGGACTTCCCGGTGGGGCCGTGGGTGGCGTGCGCGTAGTCGGGGTGCGTGTCGTGCGGGGGCGTCTTCCCGGGCGTGTCCTGCGGGGTCTTCGTGAGGCGGTCGCCGGGCCGCTGGGGTTCGGCCGCGGGGCGCGGTGTCTCGTCGGGCTCCTGCCGGGGCTCTTGCTCGGGTGCCTGCGGCCGGGTGGTGTCATCGGCGCTGTCCGCACCGGCAGCGCCGTCGGGGCCCTGCGTGCCCTCGGAGCCGCCTTGCGTGGGCGTCGCGGAATCGGCCGTGTCCACCGGGCGTGGCGACTCCGGCCGGCCGGAGTCTTCCGCGGCACCCGAACGCCGATCGTCCGTGCCGTCGGACTGCGGCCTGCCGCTCCCGCCGCTCTGGTCCACGATGTCCCCTCGTTCGAAGCGTCCCTCACCCCTGTCCGGCGCGGTACACGCACGATCATGCAGGGCGAGAGGGTCTGTCGTCGATGGTATGCGGCCGTTGTCAGTGGCGGGTCGTAGGGTCTGTCCTCATGGAAACCAGCACCGACGGTGCCGTGACGGCCGTGCGTCCGGCGTCCTTGTCGCCCTCGCGCGCCAGTGACTTCATGCAGTGTCCGCTGCTCTATCGCTTCCGGGTGATCGACAAGCTGCCGGAGAAGCCGAGCGAGGCGGCGACCCGCGGCACGCTGGTCCATGCCGTTCTGGAGCGGCTCTTCGACGCGCCTGCGGGTGAGCGGACGGCGCCGCGTGCCAAGGCCCTGGTGCCGGGCCAGTGGGACCGCCTGCGCGAGGCCAAGCCTGAGCTGATGGAGCTGTTCGCCGACGACGAGCGGGGTGAGCGGCTCGCGCGCTGGCTCGGGGACGCGGAGAAGCTCGTCGAGCGGTGGTTCACCCTGGAGGACCCCACTCGTCTGGAGCCTGCCGACCGTGAGCTGTTCGTGCAGGCGGAGTTGGAATCGGGTCTGAAGTTGCGCGGCATCATCGACCGCGTGGACGTGACGCCGAGCGGCGACGTGCGGATCGTCGACTACAAGACGGGCAAGGCACCCCGCCCCGAGTATTCCGAGGGCGCGCTCTTCCAGATGAAGTTCTACGCCTTGGTGGTGTGGCGTCTGAAGGGCGTGGTCCCGCGCCGTCTCCAGCTGGTCTATCTGGGCAGCGGCGACGTCATCACGTACGACCCGAGGACCGAGGACCTGGAGCAGGTCGAGCGGAAGCTGCACGCGCTGTGGGAGGCGATCACGCTCGCCACCGAGACGGGTGACTGGCGGCCTCGGCCGACGAAGCTGTGCGGCTGGTGCGACCACCGGGCCGTATGTCCGGAATTCGGCGGGACTCCCCCGCCGTACCCGCTTGCGGTGAGGGTGCCCGAGTCCGACGAGGGCGCGCAGGGCAGAATGGCCCCGGGCTAGCGAAGGAGAGTTACGTGGCGATCCGTGTCCTACTGGTCGATGACCAGCCACTGCTGCGCACCGGATTCCGGATGATTCTGGAGGCCGAGCAGGACGTCGCGGTCGTCGGCGAGGCCGGGGACGGCCTACAGGCTCTCGACCAGGTGCGGGCGTTGCAGCCGGATGTAGTGCTGATGGACATCCGTATGCCGCGGATGGACGGCGTCGAGGCGACCCGGCAGATCACCGGGCCTGGCCGGGACGGACCGGCGAAGGTCCTGGTCCTGACCACCTTCGACCTCGATGAGTATGTGGTGGAGGCGCTGCGCGCGGGTGCCAGCGGCTTCCTCCTGAAGGACGCTCCGGCGAACGAGCTGGTGCAGGCGATCCGGGTGGTCGCGTCGGGTGAGGCGATGCTCGCGCCGAGCATCACGCGTCGGCTCCTGGACAAGTACGCCGAGCATCTCCCGTCGGGTGACGAGCCGGTGCCGGACACCTTGCACACGCTCACCGAGCGGGAGGTCGAGGTCCTCAAGCTGGTGGCGCGCGGCCTGTCGAACGCGGAGATCGCGGCGGATCTGTTCGTGAGCGAGACGACGGTCAAGACGCATGTGGGCCATGTGCTCACGAAGCTCGGCCTGCGCGACCGGGTGCAGGCCGCTGTGTACGCGTACGAGAGCGGTCTGGTGCGACCGGGCGCCCAGTAGCGGCCGGACCCCGCAGACATAGGAAAGTGGGCGCCCCCCGGGGGGGGCCCGTGGCGGTGTGCAGGCGGCGGGGCGCCCCAGCGGTGGGGCCCCCAGCCGCACAACCGCCGCCCCGCGCGGCCCCCTGACACCCCCGACAACGAC
>NZ_JBICXM010000004.1:0-246649 GCF_043200235.1 Streptomyces sp. NPDC048441 | reverse complement strand
CGGCCGCGCGGGGGCTCGCGCCGCTGTTGCGCGTCGGGCGGGGGGGCCCGCCCCCCCCCCCCCCCCGCCGCGCCCCCCCCCCCCCGGGCCACCCCCCCCCCCCCCCGGGGGGGCCCCCACTTTCCTGTGTCCATGCGGCGGTCAGCCCTTGCTGAGCTCCCAGAAGCGGAACACCGTCGACGCGTCGAGGCACGATTCCACGCCGTACACGTCGTCGCGGATGACCGCGTACTGCTTGGCCTGCCAGACGGGCAGGATCGGCAGCTCGTCGGCGACTATGCCCTGGAGCTCGGCGTAGTCCTCGTCGGTCCTGGTGCGGTCGCTCTCGGCGGCGGTGCCGGGGATGATCTTCCCGGTGATATCGCTGTTCCGGTAGCCGTTGCTGAGGACGTTGCCCTTGCCGAAGAACGGCTGCGTGAAGTTGTCCGGGTCCGGGTAGTCCGGCACCCAGCCCTTGACGTAGACGCCGTACTTGCCGGCCTTGATGTCCCGCTCGTACTGGCTGAATTCGATCGACTTCACGTCGGCGTCGAAGAGGCCGCTCGCGTTGAGCTGCTTGGCGATCGCCGTCAGCTCCTGGTCGGTCGAGGGGCCATAGCGCGAGGGCGTGGACCAGAGCGTGAGCTTGACCTTGCCGCTCAGGCCCTCGGCGCGCAGGGCTGCCGCGGCCTTGGAGGGCTGCGGGCGGGCGCCGTAGGTGTCGAAGAAGGCGGTGTTGTGACCGCCGATCCCCGCCGGGACGATCGAGTACAGCGGCGTCGCGGTGTCCTGGTAGACGTCCCTGACCAGGGCGTCACGGTCCAGGAGGTAGGCCATGGCCTTGCGGACGCCCAGCTTGCCCGCGACCGGGTCCTTCGTGTTGAAGACCAGGTGCTGCACCTCGGCGCTGGTCCCCTCGACGACGTCGATGTTCTGGCTCGCGTCCGAGGTGTCCTGCTCGATGTCCGCGATGTCGGACGCGGCGAGGCCTCGGTAGGCGATGTCGACCTTGTCGTCCAGGAGTGCCTTCTTGAGGCCCTTCTGGTCGTCGTGGAAGAACTTGAGGGTGACGCCCTTGTTCTTCACCTTGGCGGTGCCCTTGTAGTCGGGGTTGACCGAGAACACCGCCTTCTCCTTGTCGAAGGAGTCGAGCTTGTACGGTCCCGAGCCCGTGGCCTCGCCGTCCTTGCGGAGCCCGTTCATGTCGTACGACGCGTGGTCGACGATGGATCCGGCGCCGGAAGCGATCTTGCTGGGGAAGGTGGCGTCGGCGTACTTGAGCTTGAAGACGACCGTCTCGGCGTCAGGCGTCTCGACGCTGTCGAGCATCGGGAACATGATCGCCGGACCGGCCGCGTCGTTGATCTTCATCATGCGGTCGAAGGAGTACTTGACGTCCTTCGAGGTCAGCGCGTTGCCGTTGCTGAACTTCAGGCCGTCGCGCAGCGTGCAGCGGAAGACCTTGGTCTTCGTGTCGGTGAAGCCGCACTCCTTGGCCGCTTCGGGCTCCGGCTCCGTGGCCCCGTTCGGAAAGCTCATCAGGGACTGGAAGACGTTGTTGAACAGGAGCCATGAGCCCGGGTCGTAGCCGGCTGCCGGGTCGGTGGCCAGGACGTCGTCGGACATCCCCATCACCACCGATTCGCCATCCTCCCCCGCTCCGCCCGATTCCGTGCCGCAGCCGGTCAGCAGGGCGGCGGCGAGACCTCCCGTGAGGGGAAGGGCCAGCCACTGGTTACGCAATTTCACGTACGTGCCTTGTCGTTGATATCCGTCGGTGGAGCGAAGCCCGGCGGTGACTGCCGGTGCGGGCGGAGGTCAGCCGCTCACACCGCGGCCGAGCTCCCACAGCTGCAGGTTCGACGAGGAGTTGAGTGCCCACTCGACGCCCGTGATGTCGTCACGGGCGGCGATGTACTGCTTGCCCTGCCACAGGGGAAGCACCGGCACGTCTTCGGCGACGATGTCCTGGATCTTCTGGATGCTCTTGGAGGCGGTGAGCCGGTCCGCCTCGCGGCGCGAGTGCGGAATCAGCTCGTCGTTGATCGTGCTGTTCACGTACGGCGAGCCGAGGAAGTTGTCCTTGTCCAGGAACGGCGCGAGGAAGTTGTCGGCGTCGGGGAAGTCGGGGAACCAGCCCATGCCGTAGACGTCGTACGCGCCCTTCTGCTCGGCGGAGCGGAAGGTGCTCCAGGGCCCGCCCTTGATCGACACGTTGAACAGGCCGCTGCCGTTGAGCTGCTTCTGAAGGAGCTGGAACTCCTTCTTGGTGCCAGGACCGTAGTGGTCCGTCGTGTAGTGCAGGGTGAGCTTCACCGGGGTGCTGATGTCGGCCTTCTGGAGCAGGTTGCGCGCCTTGACCCGGCTCGGGTCGCCGTACCTGTTGAAGAACGAGTTGGTGTGGCCCGTGACCGTGGTCGGCACCAGCGAGTAGAGCGGCTCGGCCGCGTCGCCGTACACACCGGTCGCGAGGGCGCCCCGGTCGACGAGCTGCGCCATGGCCTGGCGGACCGCCTTGGACTTGACGGTGGTGGCGTCCGTGTTGAAGCCGAGGTAGCGGATCTCGAGGCCGGGCGTCTCGATCAGCTCGATGTTCTTGCCCGGGTCCTCGTCGAGCTGCTTGATCTGCTCGGGCGACATGGTGCGCGTCATCATGTCGATGTCGCCGCTCTTGAGGGCCTTGCCCATGGCCTCGGTCGAGTCGTAGTCGCGCAGCTCGATCTTGTCGCTCTTGGGCTTCAACGCGCCCTTGTAGTTGGGGTTCTTGGAGAACACCGTCTTGACGAGCTGGTTGCCCTTGACCTCTTGCTTGGCGGTGTAGGGGCCCGAGCCGTCGACGTCGAAGCCGTCGCGCAGCTTGTTCTTCTCGTAGTGCTCCGAGCTGATGATGCCGGCGGCGGGTGTGGCCAGCTTGTACGGGAACGTCGCGTCGGAGCTCTTGAGGTGGAAGACGACGCCCCGGTCGCCCTGGGTCTCGATCGCGTCGATGTTGGCCACCAGGCCGTCGACGCCGCTGGAGTCCTTGACCTTCATGTCCCGCACCCGCTCGATGGAGAACTTCACATCGGTGGCGGTCAGCGGCTTGCCGTCGGCGAACTTCAGGCCCTTGCGCAGCGTGCACTCGTAGCGCTCGTTGCCGGTGTCGGTGAATCCGCACTTCTCGGCGGCCTCCGGCTCCGGCTCTCCGTCACCGCGAGGCATGGCCATCAGCGTCTGGACGGTCTGGCGCAGGATGTTCCAGGAGCCCGCGTCATAGGCGTACGCCGGGTCGAAGGGGGCCGGGACCTCGGATGAGGTGGCGAACCGGTCCGTGGTGCCGACAGCGATCGCGTCGTCTCCCCCACCGTCGCCCGCCCCGCCGCACGCCGCGAGCGCGGGAGCGAGCAGACCTACGACGGCCGGCAGCACCAAAGTCTTACGGTTCATGCTCGACGTTCTCCAGAGCTGTTGTTCCCGCTGCGGACCGGCAACGAGGGGTGGGGTCAGTCGGTCCGTGGGGGTTAGGCGATGTTCTCGCGACGACATTAGTCCGCACCACCAGGAGGGCCGGAAGAGACCGGAGTTGACCCTCAATCACGCAGCGAAACCGGGCGCGGACGCACCGATAACCCGACACGGGAAGGTTTCGGCAGGTTCCCCTCAATCAGGACACAACGCCACGCCGCAACTCGCCCATTTCGGAGGTCCGGCACAGCCGTGACGGACTGTCGACCCCCGTAGGAGTGGGAAAGGTCACACCTTCAACTGTTCAGCGCTTTCCGGCCATCAAGCCTTGCAGGAAAGGCAGATCGACATGTTCGAGGGAGGGGACGACGGTCCTGCCGTACGCCGGTGCGATGGGTGCCACGGACGGTACTGCCACCACGCGGCAGCCCGCGGCCTCGGCGGCTGCGACGCCGGTCGCGGTGTCCTCGATGACGGCACATCTGGCCGGTTCCGCCCCAACCCCCGCTGCCGCGAGGAGATAGGGATCGGGGTGCGGCTTGGTCCGGGTCACCTCGTCGCCCGCGACGGTGAGCGTGAAGTGGTGGGATCCGATCGAGTCGAGGACGCGGTCGATGATGCGGCGGTGCGAGGCGGAGACCAGAGCCATCGGCACCTCGTGCGCGGCGAGTTCGGCGAGGAGTCTGGCGGCGCCCGGCATCAGCGGCAGGGCGCGGCCGATGCGGTTCTCGAAGCCGTCGTTGAGCAGCACGGTGAGCTCGGGGATCGTGATGTCGGCGCCGGTGGACGCGATGAGGAATCCGGCGCTGCGTGTCATGGGGCCGCCGACGACCACATCACGCCAGGCCTCGTCGAGCGTGTGTCCGAGTGCGGCGAAGACCTCGACCTCGGCGTCCCACCAGAACCCCTCGGTGTCCACGAGTGTTCCGTCCATGTCGAGGAGCACCGCCTGCAAGGCGGAGCCTTCGGCCGTTCGGGTATCGAGCGCGGGAACCGTACTGGTCATCCGGGCACACCTCCATGAGGGACGAGAAGGCCGGCTGCCCCCTTTTGACGGGTGGGCAACCGGCCTGCGCTGGACCGACAAGTGTACGACTTGACCGCTTAGCGCGCGTTGAAGTATTTCGCCTCGGGATGGTGGATGACGATCGCGTCCGTGGACTGCTCCGGGTGGAGCTGGAACTCCTCCGAGAGCTGGACGCCGATCCGCTCGGGCTCGAGGAGCTCGGCGATCTTCGCGCGGTCCTCCAGGTCGGGGCAGGCGCCGTAGCCGAGGGAGAAGCGGGCGCCGCGGTACTTCAGGTCGAACATGTCCTCGACCGCGGAGGGGTCCTCGCCGCCGAAGCCGAGCTCGGCGCGCACGCGCGCGTGCCAGTACTCGGCCATCGCCTCGGCCAACTGCACGGACAGGCCGTGCAGTTCGAGGTAGTCGCGGTAGGAGTCGGCGGCGAAGAGCTTGGCGGTGGCCTCGCCGATCTTCGAGCCGACGGTGACCACCTGGAGGCCGACGACGTCGGTCTCGCCGGACTCCTCCGGGCGGAAGAAGTCCGCGAGGCACAGGCGCCGGCCGCGGCGCTGGCGCGGGAAGGAGAAGCGGGTGCGTTCGTTGCCCTCGTCGTCCAGGATGATCAGGTCGTCGCCCTTGGAGACGCAGGGGAAGTAGCCGTAGACGACGGCCGCCTCGAGCATGTTCTTGGTGTGCAGCTCGTCCAGCCAGCCGCGCAGGTGGGGCCGTCCCTCGGTCTCGACGAGCTCCTCGTAGGTGGGCCCATCACCCTTGCGGGCCTGCTTGAGGCCCCACTGCCCCTTGAACAGGGCGCCCTCGTCCAGCCAGGACGCGTACTCCTTGAGCTGGATGCCCTTGACGACGCGGGTGCCCCAGAACGGCGGGGTGGGGACGGGGTTGTCAGTGGAGGTGTCCGAGCGGGCGGGGCCCTCGTCCTCGTTGACCTCCAGGACGGGGGTGTCCTTCTTGGCCACGCGGCGCTGCTTCAGCTCGGGCAGCGTGGCGCCGGGGACGCCGCGCTTGACCGCGATGAGGGCGTCCATCAGGCGCAGGCCCTCGAAGGCGTCGCGGGCGTAGCGGACCTCGCCCTCGTAGATCTCGTGCAGGTCCTGCTCGACGTACGCACGGGTCAGCGCGGCACCGCCGAGGATCACCGGGAAGTCCGCGGCCATCTTGCGCTGGTTGAGCTCCTCCAGGTTCTCCTTCATGATCACGGTCGACTTCACCAGGAGACCCGACATGCCGATCACATCGGCGCGGTGCTCGGCCGCGGCGTCCAGGATCGCGGCGACGGGCTGCTTGATGCCCAGGTTGACCACGTTGTAGCCGTTGTTGGACAGGATGATGTCGACGAGGTTCTTGCCGATGTCGTGGACGTCGCCGCGGACGGTGGCCAGGACGATGGTGCCCTTGCCCTCGGAGTCCGACTTCTCCATGTGCGGTTCGAGGTGGGCGACCGCGGTCTTCATGACCTCGGCGGACTGCAGCACGAAGGGCAGCTGCATCTGGCCGGAGCCGAAGAGCTCACCGACGACCTTCATGCCCTCCAGGAGGGTGTCGTTGACGATGTCGAGCGCCGGGCGGGTCTGCAGGGCCTCGTCGAGGTCGGTCTCCAGGCCCTTCTTCTCGCCGTCGATGATGCGGCGCTGGAGGCGCTCGTCCAGCGGGAGGGCGAGGAGTTCCTCGGCCTTGCCCTCCTTCATCGACTTCATGTTGACGCCCTCGAAGAGCTCCATGAGCTTCTGGAGGGGGTCGTAGCCTTCGGCGCGCCGGTCGTAGATCAGGTCGTGGGCCGCCTTGACCTGCTCCTCGTCGAGGCGCGCGATGGGCAGGATCTTGGAGGCGTGCACGATCGCCGAGTCCAGGCCCGCCTTGACGCACTCGTCCAGGAAGACGGAGTTCAGGACGACACGTGCGGCCGGGTTGAGGCCGAAGGAGATGTTCGAGAGACCCAGGGTGGTCTGCACGTCCGGGTGGCGGCGCTTGAGCTCGCGGATCGCCCCGATGGTGGCGATGCCGTCCCCCCGGGACTCCTCCTGACCTGTGCAGATGGTGAAGGTCAGGGTGTCGATGAGGATGTCCGACTCGTGGACCCCCCAGTTGCCTGTCAGGTCGTCGATGAGGCGCTCGGCGATGGCGACCTTGTGCTCGACGGTGCGGGCCTGGCCCTCCTCGTCGATGGTCAGCGCGATCAGCGCGGCGCCGTGCTCCTTGGCGAGCGCGGTGACCTTCGCGAAGCGCGACTCGGGGCCGTCGCCGTCCTCGTAGTTGACGGAGTTGAGGACGGCCCTGCCGCCGAGCTTCTCCAACCCGGCCTGGAGGACGGGCAGTTCGGTGGAGTCCAGGACGATGGGGAGCGTGGAGGCGGTGGCGAAGCGGCCGGCGAGTTCCGCCATGTCCTGCACACCGTCGCGGCCCACGTAGTCGACACAGAGGTCGAGCATGTGGGCGCCCTCGCGGATCTGGTCGCGAGCCATCTCCACACAGTCGTCCCAGCGGGCCTCCAGCATGGCTTCGCGGAACTTCTTCGAGCCGTTGGCGTTCGTCCGCTCGCCGATCGCCATGTACGCCGTGTCCTGGCGGAAGGGCACGGTCTGGTAGAGCGAGGCCGCTCCGGGCTCGGGGTGCGGCTCGCGGCGGGTGGTCTGCACGCCGCGGACGCGCTCGACGACCTGGCGCAGGTGCTCGGGGGTCGTACCGCAGCAGCCGCCGACCAGGGAGAGGCCGTATTCGCGTACGAAGGTCTCCTGAGCGTCGGCCAGCTCGGCCTCGGTCAGCGGGTAGTGCGCGCCGTTCTTGCCGAGGACCGGCAGTCCCGCGTTGGGCATACAGGAGATCGGGACGCGCGAGTGGCGGGCGAGGTAGCGCAGGTGCTCGCTCATCTCGGCCGGACCTGTGGCGCAGTTCAGGCCGATCATGTCGATGCCGAGCGGCTCGAGCGCCGTCAGCGCGGCGCCGATCTCCGAGCCGAGGAGCATCGTGCCGGTGGTCTCGACGGTGACCGAGCAGATCAGCGGGAGGTTCGTGCCGGTGGCTTCCAGGGCGCGGCGGGCGCCGAGGATCGCGGACTTGGTCTGCAGGAGGTCCTGGGTGGTCTCCACCAGGAGGGCGTCGGCGCCACCCGCGATCATGCCTTCGGCGTTGATCTGGTAGGCGTCGCGAAGGACGGGGTACGGGGCGTGGCCCAGGGTCGGCAGCTTGGTGCCGGGGCCCATCGAGCCGAGGACCCAGCGCTGCTGCCCGGTCGACGCGGTGAACTCGTCGGCGACCTCGCGGGCGATGCGGGCGCCTGCCTCGGAGAGCTCGAAGTTCCGCTCGGGGATGTCGTACTCGCTCAAGGCGGCGAAGTTCGTGCCGAACGTGTTCGTCTCGACGCAGTCGACACCGACCGCGAAGTACTCCTCGTGGACCGAGCGGACGATGTCCGGCCGTGTCACGTTCAGGATCTCGTTGCAGCCTTCGAGCTGCTGGAAGTCCTCGAGGGTCGGGTCCTGTGCCTGGAGCATCGTGCCCATCGCGCCGTCGGCCACCACGACTCGGGTGGCGAGGGCTTCGCGGAGGGCGTCGGCTCGGGTTCCGTTCGAGGAACCGGACGAGGGGTTTGGCAACGAGGCCATGAAAGAGCTCCCTGAGGTGCGACGGCTGTCGGCTTTGCGCTTCGGTGGAAGGCGCACCCGACCAGGGTAGCGGGACGAAGGTCCACAGCGCTGGAGTGTTCAGAGGGCGGACGCCCGGGACCGCTCGTTTCCGGGGGCGCGGGGCGATCCTGGGCGGAAAACGGCCGGAACCTGCGAGAAACACGGCGTGCCGCTCTGTCGCGGGAGGTCGACAACGACCGATAGTGTTCAGCATTGTCGAACGTTGTAGTCAGAGGGGACGGAGGAAGGGGCTGCGATGGCACGGAACATCCAGTCGCTCGAGCGGGCCGCCGCGATGCTGCGGCTTCTCGCGGGCGGGGAGCGACGGCTCGGCCTCTCGGAGATCGCATCCGCCCTTGGCCTCGCCAAGGGCACGGCGCACGGCATTCTGCGCACCTTGCAGGCGGAGGGCTTCGTCGAGCAGGACTCCGCGTCGGGCCGCTATCAGCTCGGCGCCGAGCTCCTGCGGCTCGGCAACAGCTACCTGGACGTGCACGAGCTGCGGGCCCGCGCCCTGGTGTGGACCGACGACCTGGCCCGCTCCAGCGGCGAGAGCGTCTACCTGGGAGTCCTGCACCAGCAGGGCGTCCTGATCGTGCACCACGTCTTCCGCCCCGACGACAGCCGTCAGGTCCTCGAGGTGGGTGCCATGCATCCGCTGCACTCCACGGCCCTCGGGAAGGTGCTCGCCGCGTACGACCCGGTGGCGCACAGCGAGGCGGCCGAGGGCGAGGCCGACTGGCAGACCTTCACCTCGCGCACCGTCGTCGATCACGAAGGCTTCGAGGGCGTCCTCGACCTGACCCGCGCGCGCGGGTACGCCGCCGATGTCGAGGAGACCTGGGAGGGCGTCGCCTCCGTGGCCGCCCCCATTCACGACCGGCGCCGCATGCCGGTCGGCGCGGTCGGTATCACCGGCGCGGTGGAGCGGGTCCAGAAGGACGGGGAGCTGCGGCCCGATCTGATCGCGGCTGTACGGGACTGTGCGCGGGCCGTTTCACGGGACTTGGGCGCCGGGCGGTTCTGAGGGACTCCGCGGGTCGGCTGTGGCCGGTCGCGCCCGCGCGGCGGAGCCGCACATGCCACAGCCCCGCGCCCCTGCGGGCGCTCAAGATGCAAGGCACATGCTTCCGCGCGATCATCGTTGGACGACGTTTCGCCCCGTGGCGACCCCCGCCCCAACCGATAACCCGAAACGATCAATAACGATCGTGTTTTCAATAACAGAGCTCTTGACGGGCAAGTAACCCCGGGGTGAGACTCGCGTCCATCGGTCGGCATTGTCGAACACCTACCGGCATTACGCGCTAGAGTGTGACAAGGCCAAGGGCCGGCAAGACCTCACCTGAGGTCGCGGACCTCCGGAGGAACCCGGGGTTCGCCTTCCCCTGGACGAAGGACAAAGGAGTCGCGGGTGTCCAGCTCCGACATCTTCATCGGCGAGACCATCGGTACCGCCATTCTCGTTTTGCTCGGCGGTGGCGTCTGCGCCGCCGTCACACTCAAGGCCTCCAAGGCCAAGGACGCAGGCTGGCTCGCGATCACCTTCGGGTGGGGCTTCGCGGTGCTGACCGGCGCCTATCTGGCAGGTGGCGTGTCAGGCGCTCACCTCAACCCGGCGGTCACCATCGGCCTCGCGATCGAGGGCGGCACCAAGTGGAGCGATGTTCCGCTCTACCTCGGCTCGGAGCTGCTCGGCGCGATCATCGGCGCGATCCTCGTCTGGCTCACGTACCTGGGCCAGTTCAAGGCGCACCTCACGGACCCGGAGATCCTCGCCGCGAAGCCTTCGGACGAGGGCATGGTCGACCTGAAGACCGCCCCCAAGGCCGGCCCGGTGCTCGGCATCTTCTCGACCGGCCCCGAGATCCGGAACTACGCGCAGAACGTGCTGACCGAGGTCATCGCGACCACCGTGCTGGTCCTCGCGATCCTCACCCAGGGCCTGAACGACGGCGGCAACGGCATCGGTGTTCTCGGCGCCCTGATCACCGCCCTCGTCGTGGTCGGCATCGGCCTCTCGCTCGGTGGCCCCACGGGCTACGCGATCAACCCGGTCCGTGACCTGGGTCCGCGCATCGTGCACTCCCTGCTCCCGCTGCCCAACAAGGGCGGCTCGGACTGGACGTACGCATGGGTGCCGATCGTCGGCCCGCTGATCGGCGGCGCCATCGCGGGCGGTCTCTACAACATCGCGTTCAAGTAGGAACGCGACAGCTACCGATGACCGCCTGAGACAGAGCCGAGCAAGAAATCAGGAGCACACCGTGACCACCGACGCACACACCGCTGGCCCCTTTATCGCGGCCATCGACCAGGGCACGACCTCGAGCCGCTGCATCGTCTTCGACAAGGACGGCCGGATCGTCTCGGTCGACCAGAAGGAGCACGAGCAGATCTTCCCGAAGCCGGGCTGGGTCGAGCACGACGCGACCGAGATCTGGACGAACGTCCAGGAAGTCGTCGCGAGCGCCATCTCCAAGGCGGGTATCACCCACGAGGACATCAAGGCGATCGGCATCACCAATCAGCGTGAGACCACGCTGCTCTGGGACAAGAACACCGGCGAGCCGGTGCACAACGCCATCGTCTGGCAGGACACCCGTACGGACGCCCTGTGCAAGGAGCTCGGCCGCAACGTCGGCCAGGACCGCTTCCGCCGTGAGACGGGCCTGCCGCTGGCCAGCTACTTCGCCGGTCCGAAGGCCCGCTGGCTGCTCGACAACGTCGAGGGTCTGCGCGAGCGCGCCGAGGCGGGCGACATCCTCTTCGGCACCATGGACTCCTGGGTCATCTGGAACCTGACGGGTGGTGTCAACGGCGGCCATCACGTCACCGACGTCACCAACGCATCCCGCACGATGCTGATGAACCTGCACACCATGAAGTGGGACGAGAAGATCGCGGAGTCCATCGGCGTCCCGATGAACATGCTCCCCGAGATCCGCTCGTCCGCCGAGGTCTACGGCGAGGTCACCGGCGGCAAGCTCGGCGACGTCCTCGGCGGCATCCCCGTCGCCTCCGCGCTCGGCGACCAGCAGGCGGCCCTCTTCGGGCAGACCTGTTTCGCCGAGGGCGAGGCCAAGTCCACGTACGGCACCGGCACCTTCATGCTGATGAACACCGGTGAGACCGCCATCAACTCCTACTCGGGCCTGCTGACCACCGTCGGCTACCAGATCGGCGACCAGAAGCCGGTCTACGCGCTCGAGGGTTCCATCGCCGTCACCGGTTCGCTCGTGCAGTGGATGCGGGACCAGATGGGCCTCATCAACTCCGCCGCCGAAATCGAGACGCTCGCGTCGTCGGTCGAGGACAACGGAGGCGCCTACTTCGTACCGGCCTTCTCCGGCCTCTTCGCCCCGTACTGGCGTTCCGACGCCCGCGGTGTGATCGCCGGTCTGACCCGGTACGTCACCAAGGCGCACATCGCGCGCGCCGTCCTGGAGGCCACGGCCTGGCAGACCCGTGAGATCACCGACGCCATGACGAAGGACTCCGGCGTCGAGCTCACGGCCCTCAAGGTCGACGGCGGCATGACCTCCAACAACCTGCTGATGCAGACCCTCTCGAACTTCCTCGACGCACCGGTGGTGCGCCCGATGGTGGCCGAGACGACCTGCCTCGGCGCCGCCTACGCCGCCGGTCTCGCCGTCGGCTTCTGGTCCGGCACCGACGAGCTGCGCGCCAACTGGCGCCGGGCGGCGGAGTGGACCCCCCACATGGACGCGGACACCCGTGCCCGTGAGTACAAGAGCTGGCTCAAGGCCGTCGAACGCTCCATGGGCTGGCTCGACGAAAGTGGCGAGGAGTAACCAACATGACCACCCTGCAGAGCGTCCCTGCCCTCGGGACGCATCCGGCCGCCGGCTCACGTACTTCTATTGGAGTGGCGAGCCGCGCCGAGACCCGGGAGCAGCTTTCCAAGGCGACGTACGACCTCCTGGTGATCGGTGGCGGAATCCTGGGCATCTCCACCGCCTGGCATGCCGCGCAGTCCGGACTGCGGGTGGCCCTGGTGGACGCCGGTGACTTCGCCGGCGCCACCTCCTCCGCCTCCTCCAAGCTCCTCCACGGCGGTCTGCGCTACCTGCAGACCGGCGCGGTGAAGCTGGTCGCGGAGAACCACTTCGAGCGTCGAGCGGTGTCCCGTCAGGTGGCCCCCCACCTGGCGAACCCGCTCACGTTCTACCTGCCCGTGTACAAGGGCGGCCCGCACGGCGCCGCCAAGCTGGGCGCGGGCGTCTTCGCCTACTCGGCGCTCTCCGCCTTCGGCGACGGCGTCGGCCACCTGCTCAGCCCTTCGAAGGCCGCGCAGGACGTGCCGGAGCTGCGCACGGACAACCTGAAGGCCGTCGCCGTGTACGGCGACGACCAGATGAACGACTCCCGCATGGCCCTGATGACGGTCCGCGCGGCCGTCGAGGCCGGTGCCGTGGTCCTCAACCACGCCGAGGTCACGGGCCTGCGCTTCACCAAGGGCCGGGTCACGGGCGCGGAGCTCAAGGACCGCATGAGCGGCGACGAGTTCGGCGTCGACGCGCGGCTCGTGCTCAACGCGACCGGCCCGTGGGTCGACCACCTGCGCAAGATGGAGAACCCCGCCGCGGCCCCCTCCATCCGCCTCTCCAAGGGCGCGCACCTGGTCCTCAAGCGCACCGCCCCCTGGAAGGCCGCGCTCGCCACGCCGATCGACAAGTACCGCATCACGTTCGCCCTGCCGTGGGAGGACATGCTCCTTCTCGGCACCACGGACGAGGAGTTCGAGGGCGACCCGGCCGACGTCAAGGTCACCGAGGCCGACACCGCGCAGATACTGGACGAGGCCGCGTTCTCCATCCGCGACCAGCAGCTGTCCCGTGATCTGATCACGTACTCCTTCGCGGGTCTGCGCGTCCTGCCCGGCGGCCCCGGCGACACCTCCAAGGCCAAGCGCGAGACCGTCGTCACCGAGGGCGCGGCCGGGATGCTGTCGGTCGCGGGCGGCAAGTGGACGACCTTCCGCCACATCGGCCGTACGGTGATGAAGAAGCTGGAGTCGCTGCCGGGCCACCCGCTCGGCGATGACTACGAGCCGATCTCGCAGCTCCAGAAGCGTCTGCCGCTGCCCGGCATCGCCAACCCGCGCGCGGTCGCACACCGCCTGCTCGTCGACGGCCCGGCGCCCGGCCCGCGCATGGGCGCCGACACCGCCAAGCACCTGGCGACGCACTACGGCTCGCTCTCCTTCGACATCGCCCGCCTGGCGAACGAGAACCCGGAGCTCGCCGAGCGCGTCTCGCCGGACGCCCCCGAGATCTGGGCACAGGTCGTCTACGCCCGTGACCACGAGTGGGCCGAGACGGCGGACGACGTCCTCCGTCGCCGTACGACGCTGACGATCCGCGGCCTCGCCACAGACGAGATCCGCGGCAAGGTCCAGGACGTGCTCGACGGTAAGTAAGCACGGCAAGTAAGCACTGGCTTGTCGAAGGGGCGGCTCCCGTTTGGGGGCCGCCCCTTCGGCGTACCCGGCCAGGTCGCCATACCGCGTACATACGCGTGCAATACGGCACAGGAAGAGTGGGGAGGCCGCACCACGGAAGGGACACCATGAAGTTTCAGGTCCTGTCGATCATCGGCCACGCCCCGCATCCGCTGACCGGCCAACTCCCCGCATCAGCCGACCGATTGGCGGATGTGATCGAGATCGGCGCGGCTGCGGAAGAGCTCGGCTACGACGCGTACGCCGTGGGCGAGCGGCACGCGGGAGCCTTCCTGTCGTCGAGCCCGACGGTCGTGCTCGGCGCGCTCGCCGCGCGCACCACGCGCATCAAACTGCTCACCGGCGTCACCGTCGTGGCGATCCTCGACCCGGTGCGAGTCGCCGAGGACTACGCGACGCTCGATCAGATCTCGCGCGGACGCATCGAGTTGGTGATCGGCAAGGGCGCGGAGGCCGGTCATTTCGACCTCTTCGGGCTCGACGAAAAGCGGCAGTGGGATCTGCAGAAGGAGAAGTACGAGCTGCTTCGCCGCCTGTGGAGCGAGGAGAACGTCGACTGGGAGGGCGAGTTCAGGCCCGCGCTGAAGGATGTGACGACAGTGCCGCGCCCCTACGCGGGCGTGCCGCGCATCTGGCACGGCTCGGCGACGTCCCTCAATTCCCCCGATCTCGCGGCCAAGCACGGGGATCCGCTCTTCACCGCCAACGCCATCCAACCGCGCGCCGCGTACGCGAAGCTGATCGCGCACTACCGCGAGCGGTTCGAGGCGTACGGCCATGATCCGGCGCGGGCCCATGTGGCGGCGGGCTCGGGCGGGCTCCTCATCGCGGACTCCGCACAACAGGCGGTGTCGCGCTACGGCGAGCTGTACGAGGCGAAGGTGCGCCAGACCTTCAAGCCGCATCTGGAGGGCAAGGCGGGCTACAACACCCCCTTCCGCACGATCGAGGACGCGATCGCGGACGGGCCGCAGCTCATCGGCTCCCCGCAGCAGATCATCGACAAGATCCTCGGCTACCACGAGGTGTACGGGCACGACCTCCAGTCCATCACCGTGGACGGCTTCGGCCTGGAGCGCGGCGAGCAGATCGAGACGTTGCAGAGGTTCGCGGAGGAGATCGCACCGGTGGTCCGCAGGGCCGCCCCGTCCACGCTGTGGGACGGCGCGTGACGGCGGCTGACGTCGGCTGACCTGCGCGTTACGATCCCTCCTACCCACCTTGTCCCCTTGCTGGAGCGAGCCATGACTCTCCTGACGACCTGGCCGGAGTCCGGCCCCGAGACCGTCATACGCCGCACCGCGGACCCGGTCGAGATCGCCGCGGCACTCGCCCCCGTCGGCGTGCGCTACGAGCAGTGGCCGGTGCGCGACGACGTGCCCGCCGACGCGGACAGCGCCACCGTCTTCGCCGCGTACCGCGCGGAGATCGACCTGCTGAACGCCGAGGAGGGCTTCCAGACGGTCGACGTGGTCGCGCTGCACCCCAGCGACGATCCCGGGTGGCCAGAGAAGGCGAAGGCGGCCCGGCAGAAGTTCCTCGCCGAGCACACGCACGAAGACGATGACGAGGTGCGGTTCTTCGTCGCGGGCTCGGGGATCTTCTATCTGCACGTGGGCGGTGAAGTGCACGCCGTCTACTGCGAGAAGGGCGATCTGCTCGGGGTGCCACGCGGCACGACGCACTGGTTCGACATGGGCACGTCCCCCGCGTTCACCGCGATCCGCTTCTTCCACGAGGAGGACGGCTGGATCGGCACGTTCACGGGCAGCCCGATCGCGGACCGCTTCCCGGACTTCGACGCGATCCATGCGGGACATACGGGGAACGTGGCGTGAGTTCGAGTTCGGGATTCGACGTGGATGCCGTGGTGCTCGATATCGAGGGCACCACGAGCGCCACGGGGTTCGTGGTGGATGTGCTGTACCCGTACGCGCGCGAACGCTTCGGTGCGCTGCTCGCCTCGCGGGGCGGGGAGCCGGAGGTGGCGCGGGCGGTCGCACAGGTGCGGGAGCTGGCCGGTGAGCCGGACGCGGATGCCGGGCGGGTGGAGAAGATCCTGGGTGAATGGGTCGACGCCGACCGCAAGGCGACGCCCCTGAAGACCCTTCAGGGCATCCTCTGGGCGGAGGGCTTCGCGCGGGGCGAGCTCGTCTCGCACTTCTACCCGGACGTCATTCCGCGGCTGCGCCGCTGGCACGCGGACGGGGTGCGGCTCTACGTGTACTCGTCCGGGTCCGTGGCGGCGCAGCGGGCCTGGTTCACGTACTCCCCCGAGGGGTCCCTCATGGACCTCGTCAGCGGTTTCTACGACACGGAGAACGCGGGACCGAAGCAGGACCCGGCGTCCTACCGGGCGATTTCCGCCGCGGTGGGTGCTGATGCTGCCGCCGATCGAACGCTCTTCCTCTCCGACCGGCTCGGGGAGCTGGACGCGGCGCGGGACGCGGGGTGGCGAGTCGTCGGCGTCCGGCGGGCCGGGGAGCCCTATTTCGCCGCCGGGGTCGGCGGGCATCCGGAGGCGTCCGCCTTCGACGCGATCACTGTTTCAGTTCCGAGGAGCACGGCATGAGCGGGACCATTGCGCTGGACCTCGAGGAGGCGGGCGCCGTCCTGGCCACCGAGGCGGCCCGATTCGCCTCGTTCGGATGGATGCGGGGTACGTCCGGGAACCTGTCCGTGGTCCTCTCGCGTACGCCGCTACAGCTGGCGGTGACGGCGAGCGGTCGCGACAAGGGTGAACTCACGTCTGTGGACGTGGTGTTGACGGACGCGTCGGGTTCGGCGTTGGGCCCTGGGCGGCCCTCGGCCGAGGCGGCGCTCCATGCGCGGGTCGCCGCGCTTACCGGGGCCGGGGCTGTGGTGCATGTCCATACCGTGGCTTCGGTGGCCATGGGGCATCGGAAGCCGGGGGGTGTGGCGTTCCGGGATCTGGAGATGCTGAAGGGGCTCGGGCACGGGACGCATGAGGTTGCCGTGACGCTGCCGGTCATTGAGAACAGCCAGGACATGGGTGTTCTGGGGGATCGTCTTGAGGCGGCGCTTTCGCCCGGGATGCCGGCGGTGGTTGTTGCCGGGCACGGGCTGTATGTGTGGGGGGCGGATCCTCGCGAGGCGCGGCACCGCACTGAGGTGGTGGAGTGGTTGCTGGAGCTGGAGCTGACGCGGGGCTGACCCTGCAGAGATGTCCTCAAACTCCCCCAAGCTCTTGAAAAGCAGGGGGAGTTTGAAAACGCTCCTAGCTCAGCCCGACCCCCGGCAACTCCCCCGCCCCGACCTCCAGCACGCCCCGCTCCGTCACCAGCGCCGTCACCAGCGAACCCGGCGTCACGTCAAAAGCAGGGTTGTGGCCCCGCGACCCCGCCGGAGCGGTCCGTATGCCTGCCCACTCCAGCACCTCCCCCTCACCCCGCAGTTCAATGTGAATGTCAGAGCCCGTCGCAGTGGCAAGATCCACCGTCGTCGTGGGCGCAGCCACCACGAACGGGATTCCCGCATACGCGCACGCCAGCGCGATCCCCACCGTGCCGACCTTGTTGGCCGTGTCGCCGTTGGCCGCGATGCGGTCCGCCCCGACGATCGCCGCGTCCACCTCGCCCCGCAGAATCGTGCCCGCGGCCGCCCCGTCCGCCTGGACGAAGTGCGGTATCCCCTCCTGCGCCAGCTCCCACGCGGTGAGCCTCGCGCCCTGGAGCAGGGGGCGGGTCTCGTCGGCGTAGACCGTCTCGAGGCGCCCACGCCCGTGCAGTTCGCGTATGACGCCGAGCGCCGTGCCCCAGCCCGCCGTGGCGAGCGCGCCCGTGTTGCAGTGGGTGAGGATCCGCAGCGGCCGGTCCGCCCCCGGGGGGACCCGCTTCAGGAGCCAGTCGGCTCCGAACGCGCCCATCGCGTGGTTGGCCGCCAAGTCCTCCCGCACGATCGCGTCCGCCTCGGCGAGGACAGCGACGGCACCCTCGTCGATACGAGCCGCCACCCGGTCCACGCACACCATCAGGTTCACGGCGGTGGGCCGCGCCGCCCGTACTCGCGCGACCTCCGCGTCCAGGCGTGCGCGGTCCCAGCCCTCTCGCTCGCCCTGCGCCATGGCGAGTGCGACTCCGTATCCTCCTGCCGCACCGATCGCGGGGGCACCACGGACGACGAGCCGCACGATGGCGTCGACCAGTTGGTCGACCGTGGTGACGTCGAGGCGGTTCAGGGCGTGCGGGAGCACGGTCTGGTCGATGAGGGAGAGGGACGGTGCGCCGCCCTCCGCGGCTGCCGTCCATGTGACAGCGCGCAGGTCCTGGCTGCTCATGTGCTTGCTCAACTCCGGGAGAACAGGGGCGTTTGTGGCCATGTGGGGAGGGGTGCCGTCACCGTACCTGACGTGCTCGAACCATATTTCGAGACGTTCGTGCAGCTGTCCGAAATCCGGTGTTACCCTCACCGCCACCCAGGACGGAGCGACTCACGGTGCGAGGAGGACAGTCATGAAAGGCCAGCGGACCACCGCCGCTTCCCTGCACTGCCCCGCCGTGTCCGACGGCCGCCGAATGTGCCGCTGTCGCCGCCGCTGTTGTCGCTGAGCGACCGCCGCACCACACATCCCGCCCGACCTCCCTGTCACCGCCTGGGCTGCCAGGCACCTTCGAGAAGGCGCTCCCGTATGTCGCTTCGCATATCCCGTCGCACGTCCCTTCGGCTGTCCTCACTCGCCGTCGGCGCCGCCCTCCTCGCCACCGGCTGCAACGCCGCCGCCAAGAAGGACGATTCGGGCGGCGGCGAGGGCGCCAAGGCATTCACGCTCGTCACGCCCGACCCGGTGGCGCAGAACGAGTTCCTGAAGCTGGCCGTCAGCGGGGTGAAGTCGGCGGCGAAGGCACAGGGCGCCGGCTCCCCGAAGGTCTTCCAGAGCAGCGACACCTCGTCGCAGCAGCAGAACGTGCAGTCGGCAGTGGACTCCGCGCCCGATGTCATCGCGCTCGTCGGGTTCGAGTTCGCCGACATCGCGGCCCAGCAGGCAGAGGCGCATCCCAAGCAGCAGTTCCTGCTCGTCGACGCGTGCACGAAGAAGACGTTCAAGAACGTCACCTGCGCGGTCTTCCGCGAACACGAGGCGGTCTACCTGGCGGGCGCCGAGGCCGGTCTGCTCACCAAGAGCAAGAAGGTGGGCGCCGTCGACGTCCTCGACACTCTCCAGTTCCGCCGCTACAGCGAGCCGTTCGCGGCCGGTGCGAAGAAGGTCCAGCCGAAGGTCAAGTCCCGCACCCTCTTCGTGGGCGGTCAGTCGCCGTTCAACGACGCGGCGCGCGCCAAGGACCAGGCGGCCACGCTCGGTTCGGGCGGTGCCGACCAGGTGATGGCCGCCGCGGCGGGCGGCAACACCGGCGTCTTCCAGGCCGCGAAGGCCAAGGGCTTCAAGGCGTACGGCGTCGACGCGAACCAGTGCGTCGGCACCTCCGGGGTCGTCGTCGACAACGTGCTCAAGAAGACCGATGTCGCCGTCGGGAAGGGCATCGCGCAGATCCTCAAGGGCAAGGGCGGCACCACGGTGTCGTACGGCCTGAAGGAGGGCGGCATGTCGCTGACCGGGCTCGAGCCCGGGGTCGCGGACTCCCAGTGCCTGATCGCCGACCACAAGGACGTGCTGAAGCGCGTCGAGTCGCTGCGGGACGACATCGTCGCGGGGAAGCTGAAGGTCAATGACCCCGCCGCCTGAACCCGAGGCGGCGGCGCCCGCCGTCGAACTCCGCGGCATCACCAAGGAGTTCCCCGGCACGCTCGCCAACGACCGGGTGGACCTGACCGTCGCGCGCGGTGAGATCCATGCCCTGATGGGTGAGAACGGCGCGGGCAAGTCCACGCTCATGTCGGTGCTCTACGGCCTCCAGCGGCCGGATGCCGGGCAGATCCTGCTCGACGGGCGCGAGGTGACGTTCGCGAGCCCGAGCGAGGCGATCGCGGCGGGCCTCGGCATGGTGCACCAGAGCTTCAAGCTCTTCCCGTCCTTCACGGTCGCGGAGAACGTCGTGTACGCCGCCGAGCCCCGCCGTTTCGGTCTGACGGACCGGCGGGAGGCGCTGCGGCGGGTGGGCGCGCTCGCCGAGGAGCACGGCCTCGCGGTGGACCCGGCGGCGAAGGTCGGGGACCTGCCGGTGGGCGTGCGCCAGCGCGTGGAGATCCTCAAGCTCCTCTACCGGGGCGCTCGTACGCTGATCCTCGACGAGCCGACGGCGGTCCTGACCCCGTCGGAGGCCGACGCCCTGTTCAGGGTGCTGCGTTCGCTGGCCGACGACGGACGTACGGTCCTCCTCGTCACCCACAAGCTGCGTGAGGTGATGGAGGGCAGTGACGCGGTGACGGTCCTGCGGGACGGGCGGGTCGCGGCGCGGATGCGGACGGCTGACACCAGCGCGGACGGGATCGCCGCGGCGATGACGGGCCGTGCGGTGGAGCTCGACCGGCTGCATCCGACCGGCGCACCTGGCGGCGACGTCCTGCTCGTCGATTCCCTGTCGACGGACTCCGTCCGCGAGGTCACGCTCTCTGTCCGCGCGGGCGAGATCGTGGGCATCGCCGGGGTGGCGGGCAACGGCCAGAGTGAACTCGTCGAGGCGATAGCCGGGTTGCGCCCGCTCGCCTCCGGCCGGGTCACGCTCTCCGGTCAGGACATCACCGACGCGTCGGCGGCGGGGCGCCGCGCGGCGGGTCTCGCGTACGTCCCCGAGGACCGCGTGGCGGTCGGCACGGCACCGGCGGCGACGATCGCGGAGAACCTGGCGATGGGGCACCACCGGGGCCACGGCCTGCTGCGCCCGTCCTGGCTCCGCGAGCACGCGCGCGTCCTGATCGAGCGCTTCGGCATCAAGGCGGCTTCGGCACGCCACACGGCGGGCTCGCTGTCGGGCGGCAATCTCCAGAAGCTGGTGATCGGCCGCGAACTCGCCCACGAATCACCCCTGTTGATCGTCGAGCAGCCCACGCGCGGCGTGGACATCGGCGCCATCCAGACGATCCACGACCAGCTGATCGCCCACCGCGACGCGGGCCACGCGATCCTCCTGGTCTCCGCCGAACTGAGCGAGATCCGCGGCCTGTCGGACCGGGTTCTCGTGATGTACGAGGGCCGGGTGGCGGCGGAGTTCGCTCGCGCGGACGCGGACGAGCGGACGCTGGGGCTCGCGATGGCAGGCGGCTCAGGTACAGGTACCACAACCGAGGCCACGGTTCCGGCTCCCCACGAGAGCGGTCGGCCCGTCCCGTCGAAGGAGGCCCCCTGACATGGGCGCCACGATCCGTTCCCTCGGCGGCCGGAGCCTCCGCGCGCCCGCGCTGCACTCCGTCGTCGCCGCCGTCATCGTCGGCGCGCTCTTCCTGGTCGGGACCGGCGCCGATCCCATCGGGGCGTACGGCTCCGTCGTCAGCGGGGCCCTCGGGCCCGACGGCATCGGGCCCACGCTCACTACCGGGACCAGCATTCTCGGTCTTGCCGTCGCTCTCGCGATCCCGATGCGTGCAGGGCTGCTCAACCTTGGCGGGGACGGGCAGTTGGTGCTCGGCGGGATCGCCGCCGCTGCCACGGGGCTCTACTCGCCGCTGCCCGCGCCCCTCACCGTCGTCGCCTCGCTGCTCGCGGGCATGGCGGCCGGTGCCGCCTACGCCGCGCTCGCCGCCGTGTGCCAGAACCGGTTCGGGGTGCCGCTGCTCGTCAGCAGCCTGCTGCTCGGGTATCCGGCGATGTCCTTCGCCTCCTATCTCGCGCGCTTCCCGCTCAAGGACGACGGGTCGAGCCTGCCGCAGACCCGGCGGCTGCCCGACGGGGTCGAACTGCCCGCCTTCGGGTCGTCGACCGTCACCGTGGGGCTGCTCCTCGTGGCGCTCGCGGCCGGTGTCTTCCTGTTCGCGGACGCCCGCACCGCCACCGGCTACGAGATCCGCATGACGGGGCTCAATCCGCGCTTCGCCGTCTACGCGGGTGTCGACAAGCCGCGGCTCACGCTGCGGCTGATGGCGCTCTCCGGCGCCGTCGCGGGCCTGGTCGGCGCCATCGGCGTACTCAGCTTCCCGTACCGCTTCATCGACGGTTCGCTCACCGCGGCCGGGCACACCTGGACCGGCCTCACTGCCGCGCTCCTCGCCGCCGCCGCGCCCATCGGGACGGCCGTCGCCGCCCTGTTCTTCGCCGCGCTCGAGGTGGGCGGGCTCGCCATGGAGCGGACCACCGAGGTGCCGCGTGAGCTGACGCAGGTCTTGCAGGCCGTCGTCATCGTGTTCCTCGCGGCCCGGCTCAACCTGACGTGGCGGCGGGCCAGGAAGAAGCCCAGCGACGCGCGGGTGCCCGCTGACACCGACACGAAGGAAGTGAGCGTGCGATGAGCATCGACTCCGCGCTGTTCCACTCGGCGCTCCTCGCCCTCACCCCGATCCTCCTCGCCGCACTCGGCGGCGCGATCTGCGAGCGCGCGGGCGTCTTCAACATCGGCCTCGAAGGCATGATGCTGATCGGCTGCTTCAGCGGCGTCGCGGGCAGCTGGTTCACCGGGAGCGCCTGGCTCGGAGTGCTGTTCGCCGCCCTCGCTTCGGCGGCGTACTCGATGATCCTGGCCGTCGGGACGATCTCGCTGCGGGGCGACGCCGTCGTGCTCGGCGTCGCGCTCAATCTCCTCGCCGTCGGTCTGACCGGGTTCCTCCTCCGTACGGTCTTCGGCGTGCAGGGCACCTTCTCCGATCCGGAGTTGGCGGGGCTCGGCGGCATCGACATCCCGTTCGCCGGGGCGGTCCTCTCCGGGCACTCCGCTCTCGTGTACCTCTCGTGGGCCGCCGTCGCCGTGGCGGCGCTCTTCCTCGCCCGCCACCCCTGGGGCCTTCGCCTGCGCGGCGTGGGCGAGGCGCCGGACGCGGCGGCGACGCTGGGCGTGAGTCCGGCGAAGTACCAGTACGCCGCCGTCCTGACGTCAGGCGGCCTGTGCGGTCTCGCGGGGGCCCAACTCGCCCTCGGCAATGTCACGTTGTTCTCCGAGAACATGACGGCGGGGCGTGGTTGGATCGCCGTGGTGGCCGTGATGCTGGGCCGCGCCCTGCCGCTCGGCGTCCTGCTCGCCGGGCTGCTCTTCGGCATCGCGGAGGCCGTCGGATTCCGCCTCCAGGGGCTCGGTATGCCGCAGCAGGCGACCGACGCCGCCCCGTACGTGGTGACCCTGGCCGCACTCTTCCTGTCCACGGCGCGCAGACGCCGCCGCAAGACGACGCCTCTGGTAGGAGCACCTTCATGACGATCGACACGAACGACTCCCGTACGGCCACCGACGCGCTGCCCATCACTCGCGTCCCCCGCACCGGCCTGCCCACCCGCGCGATCGTCGTCGGGGACCCGGCGCGCGCCTCCGCCGTCGCCGACCTCCTGGACGACGCGAAGGAGGTGTCGTACCACCGCGAGTACCGCACCTTCACCGGCACCTGGCAGGGCACCCCCGTCGTCGTCGCCTCGCACGGCGTCGGCGCCCCCGGCGCCATCCTGCTCTTCCAGGAGCTGGCGGATGCGGGCGTCACCACCATCCTGCGGCTCGGCACGGCGGGCGCGATCCGCCCCGGCATCCGCGACGGCGACCTGGTCATCGCGGACGCGGCGGTGCGCGACGACGGCGTGACGCAGCAGCTGATCCCCGCCGAGTACCCGGCGTTCGCGACTCCGGAGGCGGTCATCGCGCTCCAGCGTGCGGCCCGCGCGGCCGACGCCCCCTACCACCGTGGCGTGGTGTGGACGCGGGCCGCGTTCCAGCCGGGCTTCCTGCCGCTGCCGGGCGAGGCGTACGCGGCCGCCGGGATCGCGGCCATCGAGATGGAGCTCTCGGCGTTGTACGTCTTCGCGTCCACGCACGGCCTCACGGCGGGCGGCGCGCTCGTCGTGGACGGCGCGAATGCCGATGAACTCGTCGACGAGGACGCACCTTTCTCGACAGGTGGCTACGACCCGCACCGGAACGTGGTGGCCGAAGGAGTCGACCGTGGCGCCCGGATAGCCTTGGACGCGCTCCGTCTCCTTGCCGCCACGGAGCGCTGAGCGGACACCGGCACGACCTTGTGGAGAACGGAACCGATGCACCCCATTGACCTGCCGGCCCAGGACCGGGGCGGCGCCATAGATCTCCTGGTCCACGGCGGCGACGTCCTCACTGTCGACGCGTCGGGCACGGTCGTGAAGGACGGCGCCGTCGCCGTGCGCGACGGCCGGATCGTGGACGTCGGCCCCGCCGAGCGGCTGCGCGCCGCCTACGAGGCGGCCGACGAGTTGGACGCCCGCGGCTGTCTCGTCCTGCCCGGCCTCATCAACACGCACACGCATCTGGCGATGACCCTGTTCCGCGGCATCGCCGACGACGTCACCCTTCAGGGCTTCCTGGCCCGCGTGATTCCGGCCGAGGCGGAGCTGCTCTCGCCTCAGACGGTGACGGCGGGCATCCAGGGCGCGATCGCCGAGTCCGTACGCGGCGGGGTCACCACCGCGCTCGACATGTACTGGTTCCACGAAGCCGCAGAGGCCGTGGCCCGCGACGCCGGGTGGCGCCTCCTGACGGGCCCCACGTTCATGGACGTACCGGGCCCGCCGGACGGCCGCGCCTACGCCGACCGGATCGGCTGGGCGGCGGCGGACCTGGCCGCCCGCACCCCGGCGCCGGGTACCCGCCCGGTGGTCTTCGCACACTCCGCGTACACCTTGGGACCCGAACAGCTGAGGGCGATCAGCGCGCTCGCCCGCGAACACGGTGCCCTGCTGCACATCCACGCTGCCGAGAACGCGGGTGAGGTGGAGATGGTCACCGAGCAGCACGGTATGCGTCCCGTGGAGCTGCTCGACTCACTGGGCGTGCTCGGCCCCGACACGCTGCTCGCGCACGCGGTCGACCTCACGGACACCGAAATCGAGACCATCGCCCGCACCGGCACGGCCGTGGCGCACTGCCCGGTGTCGAACCTGAAGCTGGGCTGCGGCATCGCCCGCGTCCCCGACCTGCTCGAAGCGGGCGTCACGGTGGGCCTCGGCACGGACGGCGCTGTGAGCTCCAACACCCTCGACCTGCTCGGCGCGGTGAAGGTCGCCGCGCTCGTGCACAAGGCGGGCGGCGACCCGACGGCGGTGGGCGCCGAGCAGGCGGTGCGGATGGCGACCATCGAGTCGGCGCGGGCACTCGGCCTCGGCGAGGATCTTGGCTCCCTCGAGCCCGGCAAGCGCGCGGACCTGATCGTCCTCGACCTCTCCCGGCCGCACCTCACTCCGCGGCATGACCCGTGGTCGATGCTGGCGTACGCGGCGGCGTCCGGTGACGTACGGGACACGATCGTCGACGGTCGTGTCCTGATGCGCGACCGTACGCTGGAGACACTGGACGAGCAGCGCGCGCTGCGAGCCCTGCGGGACGCGGCGGCCTCCGCCGCGCCCGGCCCCACGAGCACGACAAGCACCTCCGAAGTGGCAAGCACCGTATGACCATCGAACCCACCCGCGGCTTCACCGGCCGCGCCCGCGCCGCCGACCGCGATCCGCGGCTGCCTCCCGGGCAGTACGACGCGGCCGACGGCTGGCCCGTCCTGTCCGCCGAGGTGACGCCCACGCTCACCGCCACGGACTGGACGTTCCGCGTGGACGGTCTCGTCACGTCCCCGCACACCTGGACATGGGACGAGGCGCACACGCTGCCCGCGTCCGAGTACCGCGGGGACATCCACTGCGTGACCAGCTGGTCCAAGTTCGGGGTGCGCTTCGGCGGGGTGAGCCTGGACGCGTTCCTGGCCGCCGCGGGGCCGCGCCCGGAGGCCACGCACGTCGTCGCGTACTCGTACACGGGGTACACGACGAGCCTCCCCCTCTCCGATGTGACGGACGGGAAGGCGTGGATCGCCTGGGAGTACGGGGACGGCCTGCTGCCGTCCGAGCACGGCGGCCCCGCCCGCCTGATCGTCCCCCACCTCTACTTCTGGAAGAGCGCGAAGTGGGTCGCGGGGCTGCGGCTCCTGGACCACGACGAGCCGGGTTTCTGGGAGCAGAACGGCTATCACCACCGGGGCAATCCCTGGCGCGAGGAGCGGTACGCCGGTGACTGAGACTTTCGTGCCCCCGACCCGGTTCGCCGTGCCCGGACGGATCGCGGTGAGCAATCGCGCGGCGGCCGTCTGGCAGCGGGCGACGGTGGTGGACATCCGGCGCGAGACGCCCCTCGTCTCGACCTTCCGTCTGAAGGTGCCCGACTGGCAGGGGCATCTGCCGGGCCAGCATCTGATGCTGCGCCTTACGGCACGGGACGGCTACGTCGCCCAGCGGCACTACTCGATCGCCTCGGCGCCACAGGAGAATGCCTCCGGGGGCGCTGAGATCGAGCTGACCCTGGACCACGTGCCGGGGGGCGAGGTGTCCGGGCATCTGCACACGGTCGCCCGCGTCGGCGATGTGGTGGAGGTGCGGGGCCCTCTCTCCGGCTTCTTCGCATGGCCCGGTGACCGTCCCGCGCTGCTTCTGGGGGCCGGGTCCGGTGTGGTCCCCCTGATGTCGATGCTGCGGCATTGGCGGCAGGCCGGGTGTGCGGTGCCGCTGCGGCTCCTGGTGTCGGCGCGGACGTCCACGGATCTCATCTACGCGGATGAGTACGGGGACGAGACGAGGGTGATCCTCACGGGCACGGAGGGGCGCCTCAATGCGGGGCAGCTGGCTCCGCTGCTTTCGGAGGAGAGCTGGGAGGCGTACGTCTGCGGGTCGAACGGGTTCGCTGAGCATGCGTCGCGGCTGCTGGTGGCTGGGGGCCAGCCGGTGGATCGCATCCGCATCGAGCGGTTCGGGTAGGGGCGGTCCCTGCGGGGCTTTCCCCGATCCCGCCCCTTTCTGCCCCGTCCGGCGTTTGAGGACGCGCCGGCGCAGCCGCCCGCGGCGGAGCCGCACATGTCACAGCCGGGAAGGGGCGGGATGGGGGAAAAACCGCCGGAGGCAACCCCACCCCCACCTACGGCGAAACCTCCTCAAGACGCCGCCCCGCAGTCTCCTCCGCCCCCACCGCAGCCACCACACACCCGACCACAGCGACCGCCCCCAACATCACGAACACCGTCGACACATTCCCGCCCGCATACACAACCCCCACCACAATCGGCCCGAGGATGACACCGAGCCGATTCATGGCCCCGCCCACACTGCTCCCCAGCGCCCGCATCCTCGTCGGGAACAGCTCCGGCGTGTACAGGTACAGGCAGATGTTCGAGCCGAAGAAGAAGACGGCGGCGAGCGAGGTCCACACCAGGACCTGCAGCGGCGTCCCCGCGCCGACCGCCGCCAGCGCCACCAGCATCACCGCCGCACCACCCAGGCACCCGGTGATGACCTTCCTCCGCCCCACCCGGTCGACCGTCAGCGCGGCGACCAGACAGCCGATGAGGCCCGCACAGGACGTGACCGTCGAGTAGAGGAGCGCGTCCGAGAGCGAGAGGTCGTAGCGGTTCTGGTAGATCGTCGGGAGCCAGGACGTGATGCCGTAGTTGACGAAGTAGCCGGTGAACCAGAGCACACCGATCACCAGCGTCCGGCGCCGGTAGCGCCCGGTGAACAAGCCGCGCAGTCCGGAGGCCGCTTCCCCGGGAGCCACGACGGGGAGCGCCTCGGGGACGGGCGGCAGCGGTTTGCCCGTGATCCGCTCGACCTCCGCCTCGATACCGGACATCACATCGGCCGCCTCCTCGGTCCTGCCGTGATCCGCGAGCCACCGCGGCGACTCGGGGACCTTCCGCTGTACGAGGATGCAGAGCAGGCCGGGCACCGCCGCGAGGGCGTACATCCAGCGCCAGCCGAGGACCGGCACCACCCAGGCCGCGACCAGCGCGCCCAGCGTCAGGCCTGCCGGGAACACCAGCTCGTAGAGCAGGACGAAGCGGCCACGCTGATGGCTGCGGGTGATCTCGGCGATGAAGGTCGCCGCCACCGGCACCTCGCCCCCGATCGCCAGGCCCTGGACGAACCGCAGAGCCATGAAGGAGTCGGGGGACGTGGCCACGGACAGGGCCAGGTTGGCGACGCTGGACACCGCCACGCACAGCGCGATGACCTTCACGCGGCCGATCCGGTCCGCGAGGCGCCCGGAGAGGAGCGCTCCGATCAACATGCCGATGGAGCCCACGGTGAGCAGCAGCGTCGCGGCGGACGTGCTGAGGTCCCACTCGTGGCGCAGCTCCGGCAGGGCGTAGGCGATCAGGAGCTGGTCGAAGGCTTCGAAGAAGGTGACCGCGCCCACGATGAGCCGGACGGTGACGTGCCAGCGGCACAGGGGCAGCCGTTCGAAGCGGGCGGCTATGGCTGCCCGGACCGTATGGTCCGGGGAGGCGTCGATCGTCATGCGGGTACTCCGCTGCTGAGGGGGCGGGGACGGGAGGAGCGGGGGAACGCGCCGGACCACGGAGTCTGGGGGAAACCCGAGCCGAAGAGCACGTAAGCGCAAAGTTTCTAAGTGCTTAAGTTGTACCGCCCGTACACCGGAGCCCGTCAAGAGCTTCCACGAGGGAAATCATCGAAGACCACCCAGCCGCAGGGTCTTGCGCTTCAGATATTTAAGCCCTTAGATTTCTAGCACCTACTCAAGTTCGTGAGTCGACAAGCACCCGCAAGCCCCAATCCGCCAGGAGGCCCCCATGCCCCGCATCCCAGCCGACGAAGCACTCATCGCGGGCGAGTGGCGTCGTGGCGCGGGCGCTCCGGCGGACACCGTCGACCCGGCGACGGGCCGCGTGCTCGCCACCGTGCACGCGGTCTCCCTCGACGAGGTCGCCGAGGCCGCACAGGGCGCCGCGGCGGCCGCAGCCGACCCGCGCTGGCAGGGCCTCCTGCCCCACCAGCGCGCCCGACTCCTGTACCGCACCGCCGAGTTGATCGATGAAGCGGCCGACGACCTCGCCGCCCTACAGACCGCCGACACCGGCAAGGCGCTCACCGAGACCCGCGCCCTCGCGGGCAGCGCCGCGGCCACCTTCCGCTACACGGCCGCCGCCCTGGAGACCGCCGAGGAGGCCATCACGCCCCCGCGCGGCGACTACGTGACGATGAGCGTGTACGAGCCGATCGGCGTCGTCGGCGCGATCAACCCCTGGAACTCCCCCATCGCCAGCGACGCCCAGAAGCTCGCCCCGGCACTGGCGGGCGGCAACGCGGTCCTGCTCAAGCCCGCCGAATGGACGCCGCTCGTCTCCCTCGCACTCGGCCGCATCATCTGCCGCGCGCTCGACGAACTCGACCTGCCCGCTGGGCTGTTGTCCGTACTCACCGGCCGCGGCAGCCTCGTCGGCGACGCCATCGTCCGCGATCCGCGCGTCGGCAAGGTCACCTTCACCGGCGGCACGAGCACGGGCCGTACGCTCGCCCACGCGGCCGCCGAGAAGCTGATGCCACTCTCGCTCGAACTGGGCGGCAAGTCGCCGACGGTCGTCCTCGCCGACGCCGACGTCGAACAGGCCCTGGCCGGTGTGATGTTCGGGGTCTTCTCCTCCAGCGGACAGTCCTGCATCGCGGGGTCGCGGCTCTTCGTCGCCCGTGAGCTGTACGAGGAGTTCGTCGGCGAACTCGTCCAGCGCGTGGGCAAGTTGCGCGTCGGGCCCGGTACCGGACCCGACACCCAGGTCGCACCGCTCGTCCATCACAAGCACCGGGACTCCGTCGCCTCGTACGTCGATCTCGCACGTGCGGAGGGCGCGCGAGTGCTGTGCGGCGGGCGTGCACCGGAAGGGCCCGAGTTCCAGGACGGGGCGTACTACCGGCCCACCGTCATCGACGGGCTCCCCAACTCCTCGCGGACCTGCCAGGAAGAGATCTTCGGGCCCGTCCTCGTCGCGCTGCCCTTCGACGACGAGGACGACTTCGTCCGGCAGGCCAACTCCAGTGTCTATGGCCTCGCTTGCGGCATCTGGACCCGCGATCACCGGGCTGCCTGGCGCATCGCGCGGCGCGTCGAAGCGGGCACGGTCTGGATCAACACCTACAAGCAGTTCAGCATCGCCGCACCCTTCGGCGGCATGAAGGAGAGCGGACTCGGCCGGGAGAAGGGCCGCGACGGCATCCGCGCCTATCAGCGCCAGAAGTCCCTCTACTGGGGCGTCTCGGACGCGCCGCTCCCTTGGGCCGACTGACCCTGCTCATCCAACCGACCCTTCTGATCCTCGTACCTCTGGAGAAGGTCATGTCTCACCCCCCCATCGCACGCCTGCGCGCCCTGCGCTCCGTCGAACTGCTCACCCCCTCCTTCACCGAGGCAGCCGACTTCTACCAGGAGGTCTGGGGTCTGGAGACCGTCGAGTCCGAGCGCGGCGCCGCCGCCTGGCTGCGCGGCACCGGTGCCGAGCACCACGCCCTCCAGCTCACCCGCGCCGACCGCACAGGCCTCGGCCGCCTCTCCTTCGCCGTGGCCACGCCCGGCGAGGTCGACGAAGCGGCGCGGCGGCTGCGCGCCCGTGGCATCACACCGGTCGCTGGCCCCGGCCCCCTCGACCAGGTCGGCGGCGGCTACGGCCTGCGCTTCACCGACCCCGAGCACCGCCTGATCGAGATCAGCGCCGAGGTCCACGCGGTCGCGCCGCGCGGCCTGGACGGCGCGGTACCGGTCGGCGTCACGCACGCCGTGCTCAACACGGCGGACATCGACGCCTCCGTCGCCTTCTACCGCGAAGTCCTCGGTCTGCGCGTCTCCGACTGGTCCGAGCACCAGATGGCGTTCCTGCGCTGCAACGCCGATCACCACTGCATCGCCTTCAACCAGGCGGAATGGGCCTCGCTCAACCACGTGGCGTACGAAATGAGTTCGGTCGACCACTTCATGCGGGGCCTCGGCCGGCTCAGGCACCACGGCATCGACCCGCAGTGGGGCCCCGGACGCCACGGCCCCGGCAACAACACCTTCTCCTACTTCACCGATCCCTCCGGGCTCGTCTGCGAGTACACGTCCGAGGTCGCACAGATCGTCGAGGACGCGTGGATCGCGCGGGTCTGGCGGCGGGTGCCCGAGCTGTCCGACCTGTGGGGGACGGCGGGGCCGCCGTCGAAGAAGATCCGCTGCCACATGGCGGGGTCGCCCGACCCAGGGCCCCTGTCCCCCCAGAATCAGATGGAGGTAAAGGCATGAGGCCCGTACGCAAAGTCGGCATCGTCGGCTGGGGGGCAATCGGCCGAGTTGTCGGTACCGCGCTCGCCGAACAGTGCGTCACCGGCGCCGAGTTGACGTGCCTCGTCGACAACCGTCCGCTCGGCGAGAGCGCCCCCGCCCCGCAGGTCTCCTTCGACGAGGCCATGGAGCGTTGCGATCTCATCGTGGAGGCGGCGGGCCAAGGGGTCGTACGCGAATGGGGCGAGCGCGTCCTGGCCTCCGGGACCGATCTCCTTGTCGCGTCGACCGGCGCGCTCACCGACGAGGAGCTGTCCAAGCGGCTCCTGTCCGCGGGACCCGGCCGAGTGTACTTCACCGGAGGCGCCGTCGGCGGGCTCGATCTGCTCCAGGCCGTGCGTTCCCTCGGGCCGCTCGACGAGGTCAGGCTCACCACCACCAAGCTCCCCTCCACCCTCGAACAGCCTTGGATGGACGAGGAGTTGCTTGATCGGATGCGGACTGCGACCGGACCGGTCGAGGTGATGTCCGGGACCGCGCGCGACGTCCCGGTGAAGTTCCCCAAGTCGACGAACGTCGCGGCGTCGGTCGCCCTCGCCGTCGGCGACCTGGACGCTGTGCGGGTCCAGGTCGTCGCCGATCCCGGCGCCCACCACACGCGGCACGTCGTCGAGGCGTCCGGCGCGCACGGGACGTACCGCTTCGAGGTCGCGCATCTCCCGGACCCCGGCAACCCGGCGACCAGCCAGGTCGTGCCGTACGCGGTCCTGCGCAGCCTCGCCGCTCTCGCGGGACGGACGGGGCAGATCCTGTGACGGCCGTCCGTGCCATCCATGTGGCGGAGGCGGGCTCCGTGGGCCCGCTCCTGCTCTGCCTGCACGGCATCGGCTCCTCGTCGGCCGCCTTCGCGCCGCAGCTCGCCGAGCTGTCCCCGTACCTGAGGGTGGCGGCCTGGGACGCCCCGGGATGCGCCAAGTCGGCTGATCCGGAAGGGCCGTTGGACCTCGACGGATACGCGGACGCGGCGGCGGCCCTCATCCGGGAGCGTGGCGCGAGCGCCCATGTGCTCGGCGTCTCCTGGGGCGGGGTGATCGCACTGCGGCTCGCGTCCCGGCATCCCGGGCTCGTCGACTCGCTGATCATCGCGGACTCCAGTGCCGGGTCCGGTACCGATCCGGCGAAGGCCGACGCCATGCGGAAGCGGGCCGCCGAGCTCGCGGAACTCGGGCCGCGGGCGTTCGCCGAGCGGCGCGGGCCCCGGCTCGTATCGCCGGACGCGCTCCCTCAGCTCGTCCAGCGGGTCGTCGACACGATGGCCGCTTCCGTACGCCTGCCCGGCTACGCGTACGCCGCCGAGTCCATGGCCGCCGCCGATCTGCGCCCCGAACTCCCCGGCATCACCGCCGCCACCCTCGTCCTCTGCGGCGACCAGGACCGGGTCACCGGCGTCGGGGCCTCGCAGGCCATCGCCGGCGCCCTGCACAAAACCGCCTACGTGATCGTCAAGGACGCCGGTCACCTGGCCAACCAGGAGCGGCCCGAAGCCTTCAACGCCTGGGTCCTCTCCCACCTCCGCATCACCGCCCGTATCCCTGAACGTCCCTGAACGTCCCTGAACAGGAGCCTTCCTCATGCCTCTGACCACCACCGCGTACGACAACGGCGACGACCTCGGCAAGTACACCGACTCCCTGATCGCCACCAAGGAGTCCCGCGTCGCGGACTTCAGCACGCTGTCCTTCCAGGAGAAGGCGGGCCCGCAGTACCGGCGCGGTCAGATCCGCTACGTCGGTTCCGGCGCCACCGGCAACCACGAGAACGACAGCCGCATCCTGCCCTCCGGCGGCTTCACCTTCTCCAACATGCTGCTGCCGCCCGGCGCCGAGGGCCCCGAGCACACCCACCACGACGTCGAGGAGGCCTTCTTCGTCCTGGAGGGGCAGGTCAAGGTGGGTATCCACCGGGGCGCCGACGAGGTCGAGTACCGCACGCTCGGCTACCGCGACATGATCGTCGTCCCGGCGGGCGTGGCGCGCTCCCTGAAGAACGAGGGCGACACCGACGCACTCTTCTGCGTCGTCATCGGCACCCAGAAGCCGCAGGTCCCGACGTACCCCGAGCACTCGCCGATGCACGGCGTCACCCGTGACTGACGTCCATGCCGACGTCCGCACGGTCGTCATCACCGGCGCGGGCCGTGGCCTGGGACTCGCCATGGCCCGCCGGGTGGGCGAGGACGGCTTCCGGGTCGTCGTCGCCGAGGTGGACGCGGCGCGAGGCGCTGAAGCCGTCACGGAGCTGCGTACGGAGGGCTTGGACGCTCACTTCGTACGGTGCGATGTGGCGGACCCGGCGTCGGTCGCCGACCTTGCCGCCTCCGTACGGGACTTGGGACAGCTGTACGGCCTGGTCAACAATGCCGCTCTCGCCAACGGCGTCGGCGGCAAGCAGTTCCAGGACATCGACGTCGAGGCGTGGGACCGCCTGATGGCGGTCAACGCCCGCAGTCCGTGGCTGGTCGCCAAGGCTCTCCATCCGCTCTTCGACTCCCCCGGACGGATCGTCAACCTCGCATCGGACGCGGCCCTTTACGGGTCGCCCCGCCTCGCGCACTACATCGCCTCCAAGGGCGCGGTCATCGCGCTGACCCGCGCGATGGCGCGAGAGCTCGGCGACCAGGGGATCACCGTGAACGCGGTGGCGCCGGGGCTCACCGAGGTCGAGGCCACCGAGACGGTGCCGGCCGAGCGGCACGAGCTGTACCGCGCCGGGCGGGCGATCTCGCGCCCGCAGCAGCCGGACGATCTCGTCGGGCTCGTCTCCTTCCTCCTCTCCGAGGAGTCCCGCTATCTGACCGGACAGGTGATCGCCGTAAACGGCGGCTTCACCATGAACTGAAGTAACGGAGCCACCACTTATGGATCTGGGCCTCTCCGACCGGACCGTCCTGGTCACCGGCGGCAGCTCGGGCGTCGGCCTGGCCACGGTCCGCGCCCTGCTCGACGAGGGCGCGCGCGTCGCCACCTGTGGGCGTGACGCCGACCGCCTCGCGAAAGCTGCGGCCCGCGTCGGTGGCGGCGACCGCCTCTTCACCGGCGTGTGCGACGTACGCGACGCGGACGCCGTGGACCGGTTCACGCGGCGCGCGGCGGACACCTTCGGCTCGGTCGACGGTCTCGTCAACAACGCGGGGCAGTCCCGCATGAAGGGCCTCGACGACTCGACCGCCGATGACTGGCGCGACGAGCTGGAGCTGAAGTTCGCCGGTGTCCTGAATCCCCTGCACGCGGCCCGCCCGTACCTGGCGGCATCGGACGCGGCGAGCGTCGTCAACGTCAACGCGGTCCTCGCCAAGCAGCCCGAGCCGCGCCTCATCACCACCAGCGCGGCCCGCGCGGGCATCCTCAACCTCTCCAAGTCCCTCGCCACGGAGCTCGCCCCCGAAGGCATCCGCGTCAACTCGGTCTGCCTCGGCCTCATCGACACCGGCCAGTGGACCCGCCGCCACGCGGCAGCCGACTCCGGCCTCTCGTACGAGGACTGGCAGGCGGAACTCGCCGCGGACCGCGGCATCGCGCTCGGCCGGCTCGGCCGCGCCGATGAGGTCGCGTACGCGATCGTCGCGCTGCTCTCGCCCCGCGCCTCGTACACCACCGGTACCAGCATCGACGTCTGCGGCGGCGTCGGCCGCGGCATCCTCTGAGGAGCTCACCCCATGCCACCCATGCCCCCCATGCCATCCACGCACTACGCCACCGGAGGCGATCTCCTCGTCGCCGTCCTGCGTGAACTCGGCATCGACACGGTCTTCGGGATCGTGAGTGTGCACAATCTGCCGCTCGTGGAGGCGGTCGACCGCGAGCTCCGCTTCGTGCCTGTCCGCCACGAGGCGACCGCCGTGAACGCGGCCGACGCCTACGGCAGGGCTCGCGGCTCGCTCGGCTGTGCGCTCACCTCGACGGGCACGGGCGCGGGCAACGCGGCGGGTTCCCTGGTCGAGGCGCTGAGCGCGGGCACCTCCGTCCTGCACATCACCGGCCAGGTGGAGAGTGAGTTCCTGGGCAGTGGCAGGGGCTTCATCCACGAGACCAAGGACCAGCTCGGCATGTTGCGCGCGGTCTCCAAGTACGCCGCGACAGTTCCCTCGGCACACGAGGCGGGCCGGATCCTGCGCGAGGCGGCACGGTCGGCCCTGACCGATCCGGGCGGCCCGGCGAGCGTGGAGTGGCCGGTGGATCTGCAGTACGCGGCGCAGACGGACCCCGTCGCCGAGGTCACCGATGCGGTGCGCACCGCACCGGCAGGGGCCGAACTCCTGGCGGCCAAAGCCCTGCTGGCGTCCGCCGAGCGCCCCCTCGTCTGGGCGGGCGGCGGTGCCACCCGCGCCGGTGCCCAGCTGGCCGAGTTGCTGCACGCCACCGGCGCGGGGCTGCTCACCTCCAACTCCGGCCGGGGCTCCGTACCCGAGGACCACCCGCAGGTGATCGGCAACTTCGCCACCACCCCGGCGGCCCGCGCCCTCCTCGCCGATGCCGACGTACTACTGACCATCGGCACGCACTTCCGCTCCAACGAGACCGCCGACTACGGGCTCACCCTGCCCGACGCGCACATCCAGGTCGACATCGACGCCGACGCCCTCGGCCGCGTGTACCCGGCCAGGCACGCCCTGCACGGCCACGCACCCGACGTGCTCGCGGCCCTGCTGCCGCACACCCGCAGGGCCGAGGCCGGCTGGACGCGACGTATCGCCACCGTCCGCGAGGACGTCCGCGCCACCCTGCACGACAACATCGGCCCCCAGGCCGCCATCTGCGACGCCATCCGTGCCGCGCTGCCCCGCGAGGCGGTCGTCGCCCGCGATGTGACCATTCCGTCCAGCAGCTGGGGCAACCGGCTCCTGGAGATGTACGACCCCCGCGACAACGTCTTCCCGCGCGGCGGCGGCATCGGGCAGGGCCTCGGCATGGGCATCGGCGCGGCGCTCGCGCGCCCCGACGCGCCCACCGTCGTCCTCGCGGGGGACGGCGGGCTCGCCGTCCATCTGGGGGAAATCCTCACGCTCGCCCAGGAGCGCCCCCGGCTGACGCTCATCGTCTTCAACGACGGCGGGTACGGCGTACTGCGCAACATGCAGGACCGCTACAGCGAGCGCCGCTCCGGCGTCGACCTCGCCACGCCCGACTTCGAACTCCTCGCGCGGGCCTGCGGATTGCCGTACGCCAGGATCGCCGCCGAGGAGCACGCGCAGCCCGTGATCAGCCACGCCGTCGCCTCCGACGGGCCGACCCTCGTCGAGGTCGACCTGGCCCGCCTCGGACCGATGAAGAACCCGTTCACCCCGCCTGTCAAGATCCCCGGCCAGTGAGGAGGACCGACCCCACATGAGCGAGCACATGAGCGAGCACGAGAGTGAGCACGAGAGTGAGCACGAGGGTGAACTCACCCTGCTGGTGCGCCGCATGACCTGGGAGGCGGACGGAGTCCTCTCCGTCGAACTCGCCCACCCGGACGGCAAGCCACTGCCCGCCTGGAGCCCCGGGGCGCACCTCGACCTCCACACCGGTGGGCACGTACGCCAGTACAGCCTCTGCGGCGACCCGCGGAACGTATCGGCGTATCGCATCGGCGTACTCAACGAGCCGGCCTCACGCGGCGGTTCGCGCCACGTGCACACCGGTCTGCGACCCGGCCAGACGGTCACCGCGTCCGAGCCACGTAACCACTTCGCGCTCGAAGACGCGCTGGGCTACCTCTTCATCGCGGGCGGTATCGGCATCACACCGCTCCTCGCGATGGCCCGCGAGGCGGCACGGCGCGGGGCCGACTGGCGCATGGTGTACGGCGGGCGCAGCCGCGACTCGATGGCGTTCACCGATGAACTGGCGGCACTGGACGGGGATCTGACCGTCGTACCGCAGGACGAGCACGGTCACATCGATCTGGCGGCCGCACTCGAAGGACTACCCGACGGCACCCTCGTGTACTGCTGCGGCCCGGAGCCGCTGCTCGCCGCCGTGGAGACCAGCTGCCCGGCCGACCGGCTGCGGGTGGAGCGGTTCGCCGCGCCCGTCGTCGAGCGCACCGAGGACGACGACGCGTTCGAGGTGGAGTGCCGCCGCTCCGGAGTGACCCTCTCCGTCGGCGCTGACACCTCGGTCCTCGCCGCCGCGGAGGCGGCCGGAATCACCGTCAACAGCTCCTGCCAGGAAGGCATCTGCGGCAGCTGCGAGACCCGCGTGCTCGGCGGCACACCCGACCACCGCGACTTCCTGCTCAGCGACGCCGAGCACGCAACCGGCGCCTCGATGATGATCTGCGTCTCGCGGTGCGCGTCCGGCTCTCTCGTCCTCGACCTGTAATTCCTCACCGGAGGCAATAGTGACCACCACCTGGCCGTACCTGGACATCCACCAGTCCCGTGCCCATGAGCCGACCCCCTACGAATACAAGCTGGCCGCCACCCTCGAAGAGGTCTTCACCAGCGACGGCCATGAACTGCCCGATGTCGTACGTGGCTTGAACGCCCGTCAGGTCCACGCGCCGGACGGCGGTCAGTGGACCGAAGAGTCCTTCCGTGCCGAGATGAACCGACTGGGAGCGTGACCCCGATGACCACCCTGCCCCCCCGAGGCGGCCTCACCGCTTCCGCCGACCACATCTACGCCACAGGCCTCCGCAACCAGTGGCACCCCGTCGTCCCCTCGGACTTCGTCGCCCCCGGCGCCATGCGCAAGGTCACCGCGCTCGGCGAGCAGTGGCTCCTCTTCCGTCGCTCCGACGGCACCCTGTCGATGCTCGCCGACCGCTGCCCGCACCGCGGCGCACCCCTCTCCCTCGGGAAACACCTCGGTGACCGGGTGGCCTGCTGGTACCACGGTGTGGAGGTCGAGACCGACGGCACCGTCTCCTCCGTACCCGGCCTGCCCGGCTGCAATCTGGAGGGCAAGAAGCTCGTCACGTCGCTCCCCGTCCGGGAGATCGGCGGCGCGATCCTCGCGTACTTCGGCGACGATGCGCACCCGGAACCGGCCGAACTGACCCTGCCGGAGCCGCTCACCGACCCCGACGTCGACGCGATCCTCTGCTACGCGGAGTGGAACGGCCCGTGGCGGTACGCGGTGGAGAACCTCCTCGACCCGATGCACGGCGCGTTCCTGCACCACGAGTCGCACACGATGTACGACGGCGACACCACCGCCAAGTTCCGCATCCGGGAGACGGACCGCGGCTACTTCTTCGAGAAGACCGACCAGCGGGGCGTCAACTTCGACTGGGTCGAGCTGTGCCGCACCGGCGTGGACTGGGTGGACCTGACCATTCCGTATCCGCCGTCGGCAGGGCCCGGCGGCCCGTTCGGGATCGTCGGCATGGTCTGCCCGGTCGACGAGAACCGCACCGGGGTCTTCTTCTGGCGCTACCGCCGCGTACAGGGCTGGCAGCGCGACACCTGGCGCTTCCTCTACAAGACCCTCATCGAGGAGCGCCACTGGCAGGTTCTCGAACAGGACCGGGTGATGCTGGAGGCGATGCCCGCCGACGCCGACCAGCACGAGAACCTCTACCAGCACGACCTGGGCGTGGTCCGGCTCCGCCGGATGTACCGCGCGGAGGCTCAGGCTCAGGCTTCCGCGTCCTGAGGTTCGTCGGAATCGGTGATCGACTGTTCCAGCTTGGACATCAGGCGGGCCAGCTGGCGGCATTCGGCCGGGGTGAGTCCGTCAAGCATCCGGCGTTCGTTGTCGAGGTGCTCGACGAACACCTCGTCGATCTTGGCGAGTCCGGTCTCGGTGAGACGTGAGTAGACGACGCGGCGATCGTCCGCGTCGCGCTCGCGCACGATCAGACCGTCCTTCTCGAGACGGTCGATCCGCAGCGTCACCCCGGCCGACGAGACCAGTCCGGAATCGGCCAACTGGCCCGCCGTGAGCCGGTAGGGCGCCCCGGCCCTGCGCAGTGCGGTCAGTACGTCGAATCCGGCGACTGCGAGGCCGTGCCGCTCGATCGCCGTGGTGAGCCTGGTGTTGTACCGCAGGAAAGTGCGGTGCAGCCTGGCGAGGACCTCCAGGGGCGAGGTGTCGAGCTCCGGCCGTTCCCTCGCCCAGTCCTCGATGATCGATGCGACCGCGTCCCGATGAGCCCCCGTCGAATTCTTCCCGGCCATGTGCCGTAGCCTCCCTCTCGCCCGTACCGCGGTCAGTTTGGTCCGTACGGCCAGTACGGTCAGTACAGCCAGTGCGGAAATCTTAGCCCTGAGAGAAGTACGTATTCGCCGGACCCCCGTGCGCGACAGCCCAGGGACAGGACATAATCGTCCGATACATCGGATGTCTTTTGTCTTGTGAGGCGAGGTCCCCATGGCTGTCACCGACGAAGCCATCGAAAAGATCAAAGGCATGATCGTCTCCGGGGCACTGCGCCCCGGAGACCGCCTGCCCAAAGAGAGTGAACTCGCCGCCGACCTGGGGCTTTCACGCAACTCGCTGCGCGAGGCGGTGCGCGCGCTCTCGCTCATCCGCATCCTCGACGTACGACAGGGCGACGGCACGTACGTCACGAGCCTGGACCCGCAGCTGCTTCTCGAAGCCCTGAGCTTCGTCGTCGACTTCCACCGTGACGACACGGTCCTCGAGTTCCTCGCGGTGCGCCGCATCCTGGAACCGGCGGCCACGGCGATGGCGAGCACGCACATCACCGAGGCCGAACTGGACGTGCTCACCTCACAGTTGGACGCCCTGGGCGCCGCACCCTCGGTGGAGGAGCTGGTCGCCTGCGACCTGGAGTTCCACCGAGGCATCGTGCAGTCGTCGGGCAACTCGGTGCTCTGCTCACTCCTGGACGGCCTCTCCGGCCCCACCACGCGGGCCCGCATCTGGCGCGGCCTCACGCAGGAGGACGCCGTCAGCCGCACCCTGCACGAGCACCGCGCGATCCTCACGGCTCTGCGGGACCGTGACGCGGAGGCCGCCAGGTCCTGGGCGACGGTGCACATCGCGAGCGTGGAGCAGTGGCTGCGCTCGACGCTCTGACAGCACCCGGCGCGGCGGGAGTGCGCGGGCCCCCGGCGGGGCAGTGATCCGTCACTCCGACCACGCAAGGGGGCTGCGGAGGGCCCCGCCGGACGCCGTAAGGTTGGGGCGTACGTAAAGGACATCGGAAGGAGGCCTGGGTGATCGAGCTCGAGGGAGTTCCCGAGCTGGTCGACCCGGTCATGGTGGCCGCGTTCGAGGGCTGGAACGACGCCGGCGACGCCGCCTCCACCGCGGTCGCGCATCTCGACAAGGAGTGGAAGGGCGAGGTCTTCGCGGCGCTGGACGCCGAGGACTACTACGACTTCCAGGTCAACCGCCCCACGGTCTTCCTGGAAGGCGGCGTGCGCAAGATCACCTGGCCGACGACCCGGCTCTCGGTGATCCGCGTGGGCGGCGACAAGCCGCGTGACCTCGTCCTCGTCCGCGGGATCGAGCCGTCGATGCGCTGGCGCTCGTTCTGCAACGAGATCCTGGGCTTCGCGCACGAACTGGGCGTGGAGCTCGTGGTGATCCTGGGCGCGCTGCTCGGTGACACCCCGCACACCCGCCCCGTCCCGGTCAGCGGCGTCACGTCCGACGCGGATCTGGCCCGCACCATGGACCTGGAGGAGACGAAGTACGAGGGACCTACGGGCATCGTCGGCATCCTCCAGGAGGCGTGCACGCACGCGGGCGTTCCCGCGGTCAGCCTCTGGGCGGCAGTCCCGCACTACGTATCGCAGCCGCCGAACCCGAAGGCCACCCTGGCCCTCCTGAACCGCCTGGAGGACCTCATCGGCCTCCGGATCCCGCTGGGCGACCTCGCGGAGGACGCGCGCGCCTGGCAGGTGGGTGTGGACCAGCTCGCGGCCGAGGACAGCGAGGTCGCGGAGTACGTCCAGTCCCTCGAGGAGGCCCGGGACACGGCCGAGCTGCCGGAGGCGACCGGCGAAGCCATCGCCCGTGAGTTCGAGCGCTATCTGCGGCGGCGCGACGGCGGCGGCCCTCCGCAGCCCGGCGGCCATGCCACGGAGGGCGGCGACGCGTCCCCGTACCTGCGCGACAGCCCTGGCGAGCGCACGCGCCCGCCGAAGCCTCAGCCGCGGCCGGAGTCCCCCGAGGCCCCCGAGACCCCCGAGACCCCGGACGCCGACGACGAGAACAGCGGCGAGAACAGCGGCGAATCCGGACCGGCTGATTCCTCCGAGGACTGACCAGTACGTAGCTGAGCATGGGGCGGCATCCGAAAGGGTGCCGCCCCACTTCGTTGCCGTATAGGGCCTCGTTGCCGTAAAGGGCCTCAAGCCTGGCCGGAATGAGGCGTGACATCGCCTTCCAGACGAATTGCACGGGCTTCCCCGATCCCCTTGATTTCAAACGCAGTTGGGGCAAAGGGGGTGGACGACCGCGCCCGGCGGTAGCAGGGTGTGCCCCGGAATGCGCGGCCACAGCGCGCAGCACGGCACCCGAAGGAACGAACCGAAGGGAGCGGTGAAGCGATGACCGACCAGGTAGAGCCGGCGGGAGGCCCGGGAGCCAGTGGCCCCGGACCCGACGGGGCGGGATTCACTTACCGGGCGGCCGAGCAGGAGCTGATCGTCGTGGCACGGCCCGAGGCCCGGCTGCGTGCCGGGACGGCCGACGTCCGCTCGGCGGCGGGCTCCGACGTGTCGGCCCTGAACATGTTCCTCACCGATGAACAGCTCGCCCTTGAACCGCTGTTCGGCAACGAGGAGCGGTTGCGGTCCGCCGTCCACGAGAACGCCGGTGCCGACGGCTCCGTGCCGGACCTGGCGCTCTTCTACCGGGTACGCGGCGGCGAGAGCAGGGCCCAGGAGCTGCGCTCGCGGATGGCGGCGCTGCCGGGGATCGACACGGCGTACGTCAAGCCGGGCGCCGTACCGGCTTCGATCGGCGCTACGGGCCGCCCGCAGGCCCCCTCCCAGCGCGGACCCGACGCCCAGGCCACCCGGCCGGGGGCTCCCGACATCGGCGATTCCACGCGCCGCAAGGAAGGCGCCCCCGTCACCCCCGACTTCACCGGCCGCCAGGGCTATCTGCGCCCGGCGCCCGAGGGCGTCGACGCGCACTGGGCGTGGCAGCGGCTCGGCGGTTCGGGCGAGGGCGTCACGGTGATCGACATCGAGGGCGCCTGGCAGCTGGGGCACGAGGACCTGACCGGCAAGCTCGCCGGTGTGGTCATCGGCACCCCCATCCAGGACCTGGCCTGGCGCAACCACGGCACGGCGGTGATCGGCGTGATCGGCGGCGACCGCAACTACGTGGGCATCAACGGCATAGCGCCCGAGTCCATGACCGCGACCGCCTCCTTCCAGCCCCTCGGCACCGCGGCCACGATCCACGCGGCGGCGGAGCGGCTCGGCCCCGGCGACATCGTGCTGATCGAACTGCACCGGCCAGGACCGCGGTTCGACTTCGAGTCGCGCGACGACCAGAAGGGCTACATCGCCCTGGAGTGGTGGCCGGACGACTATGCGGCGATCCGGCACGCCACCGCGAAGGGCGTCATCGTCGTCGGCGCTGCGGGCAACGGAGCGGAGTCCCTGGACGACGCCGTGTACGAGCGCAGGCCCGATGAGTTCCCCGAGTCGTGGCGCAACCCCTTCAACCCCTCCAACCAGCCGTCGGGCGCCGTCCTGGTCGGCGCGGGCGCACCGCCGCCCGGCACGCACGGCCGCGACCACGGCCCTGACCGCTCGCGCCTGGCGTTCTCCAACTACGGCGCCCGCCTGGACGCGCAGGGCTGGGGCCGCGAGACCACCACGACCGGCGGCTCCTGGAACCAGCCAGGGGATCTGCAGGGCGGCTCCGACGAGATCGCCTGGTACACGGACACGTTCTCCGGCACCTCGTCCGCCTCACCGGTCGTCGTCGGCGCCCTGGCCTGTCTCCAGGGAATGCTGAAGGCCGCGGGCCAGCAGCCGATGACTCCGGAGCGCGCGCGGGCGATGCTGCGCTCGACGGGCTCGCCGCAGCAGGACGCGCCCGGCCGCCCCGCGACGCAGCGGATCGGCAACCGCCCCGACATCAAATCGGCGGTCACGAACCTGCTGCCGTCGGCGGTGGGCTCGGGCCGCGCCGAACGCTACTGGGACGAGCTGCTCCCGTATCCCCCCGAACTCCCGCCGCGGCTCCGCCTGTTCGTCGCCGGAGAGTGGCGCAACCTGAACAACCCGTCCCCCGACATCCGCCAGGCGGTGCACGCCGCCTTCGCGGGAGGGCACCCCGACGTACGCGTCTGGTTCTCGGACGACGAGGTCGTCGGCCTGGTCGTCACCGGCTGAAGCGACATGCGTAACAACCATTGACGGAAGGTGGCACCCGCATGAGCACCACCCCGCAAATGAGTCCGGTTCAGCAGCAAGGCCAGCAGTACGGGCCGCAGCAGTTCGGCCCCCAGCAAAGCCAGCAAGGACAGCAGGGACAGCAGGGACAGCAGGGACAGCAGCAGGGCCCGAGCACCTCGCCTCCGCAGCAGTTCGGCTCGCAGCAGTACGGGCAGCAGCAGTACGGTCCGCAGCAGCCGTTCCAGCAGCAGCCGTTCGGCCAGCAGTTCTCCGGCCAGCGTCCGTTCGGCCCGCAGGGCATGCGCGGCATACAGGGCACCCAGCAGCACGTCCCGCCGCACCTCCAGCAGCAACTCCAGCAGCTCGGCCAGCAGCAGCCGTACCAGCAGCTGCTCCAGCAGCTCGGCCAGGAAAGCGTTCCGCAGGCGCAGGCACCGGAGATCTCCACCCAGGCGGTCTCGTCGGGCATCGCCGCGTCGTTCTGGGACGTCATCCAGCCCCTGCCGGGCCAGTCGTCGGTCCTCTACCTGTTGATCGACAACGCCTGGAAGGCGTTCATCAACCCGAGTCAGCAGACCCACGACGCGGTGCAGGAAGCCTTCTTCTACGGCCAGCAGGTGATCGGCTACTTCGACACCACCAACCCGTCCTATCTCGTGGCCATCGTGATCACGACGAAGTGACACAGGTCTGGTGACGGACCGCGGCGCCGGGCGGAGTCCTTCCCGCCCGGCGCCGCTCCCTGCCTCAGAGACTCAGGCGCAGCTGAACTCAGCCGCCGCCCAGTCCCCGTGGTCCCCGCTCTTGGAGCCGTTGGTGTCGGTCACCTTCAGCTCCACGTGCCGGGCCCCGCTCACATCGACGTCCACCGGCACGGTCGCCGACGCGCCCGTCACCTTGGGCGAGGTCCACAGCACCTTGCCGTCGGCCTCGACCGAGAAGGCCACCTCTCCGTAGCCGTTGATCTCGTCGTCGATGCCCGCGTCCGCGGTGAACTTGGCGCACTGCCCACCCGTGTAGACCTCGATGACGGAGTCGGCGTGGGTGCCGATCCCCTTCTCGTACGTCTTGCCCGCGAGGGTCAGCGGGTGGCCGTCATCGGCTCCCGACTCGCCGTTGCTGCGGTCGCGTTCGGCGGGGCCGTAGCCGTTGGTGTTCTTCAGCCACACCAGATCGCTCGCCCAGGCGTCGGTCTTCGGGGCCGGTGGCATGACGGCGACCGCGATCCGCTGGGTCGCGGTGCGGTCCTGGCCCGCCGAGCGGTAGCGGGCCGTCGCGGTCAGCGGCTGCTCGCCGGGGTCCGCGTCCTTGGCCGGGGTGACCGCGACCTCGACGCGTCGCGTGGTGCCGGCGGGGACGCGGTCGGCATGGGCGGCCTCTGCCGTCCAGCCCTTCGGCACGTCCAGGGTGACGTCGACACCGGTGGCGTCCTTCGTGCCCGCCGTGATGTCGACGGCGACCTTGCCCGCCGCTCCCGCGCCGATCTCCTGGCCCGCGGGGGCGCCGACCGCGGCGGTCGCGCCGGGCACAGCGCCACCGACGGCGCTGGTGTCGTCGAGTTCGAGCTCGAAGGCCCGGTCGGCGCGGATCGCTGCCGTCTTCACCTTGACGACACCGCCCCGGTCGTCCCGGTCGTAGAACCAGCCCTGTGCCGCCTTCTCGTACGCGTCCTTGGAAGCGAGCCGCGGCAGCTTGTCGCCGCCGAGCTGTACGCGGCTCGGCGCGTCACCGGTGTGCACAGTGAAGGCGTAGGGCCGCTCGGTCTGCTTGCCGCTGAACTCCCCCTCGCTCGCGCCGATCCGTACTCGCACGTCGCCCGCGCCCGCCCGGGGCGCCTCGACCTCGGCGCGCTGGGTGGCGTACTTGCCGTCGCGGTGCTGCCTGCTCTCGCCGTCGTCCTCGTACAGCTCGAAGGAGGACTTGCCCTGCGGGTAGATGTCCCAGGCGAGCGGCGATCCGGCGGTGCGGTCCTTGTAGGACCTGATGCCGCCGGGCCACATCGGTACGGTGGCGCCGCCCTTGACGAAGAGCGGCAGGGTGTCGAGCGGCGCGCTGTAGCCGTCGACGGTCGTCGGCCCTTGATACGTACGTCCGCTCCAGTAGTCGGTCCACGTGCCCTTCGGCAGGTAGATGCCGTCGCGGACGGTCGTGTCCTTGTAGACGGGCGCTACAAGGAAGTCGTCGCCCGTCAGGAACTCGTACTTGGCGGCGTCGGTGGCGGCCTTCGGGTCGTCCGGATATTCGAGGGCCAGCGGCCGTACGGCGCCGACGCCCGTCTGGGTCGCCTCGTGGCCGTACGAGTAGAGGTAGGGCAGCAGCGATTCGTGCAGCTTGAGGTACTTGCGGTTGATGGAGGTGTAGGGCTCTCCGTAGCGGAAGGGCTGCTTGTCGTTGGCGGCCCAGCCGTCCATCGTCATCGTGACGGGCAGGAACGACTTCCACTGAAGGTCACGCGCGTACGTCTTGGCGCTGCCGCCGAAGATGCCGTCCACGTCACCGGTCGTGTAGGCCATGCCGGACATGGTCGCGCCCGCGTAGGTGGGGATCTGCCAGCGGATGTACTCCCAGCTGCCGCTCTGGTCGCCGGACCACTGCACTCCGCAGCGCTGCGCGCCCGACCAGCTCTCGGGGGCCCAGGTGAAGCCGCGGGCGTCGCTGTTGTCCTCGATGCCCTTGTAGGCGTCCTTACAGCCGTCGAGCGCCTTCTTGTAGCCGTCGCCGACCCAGGCGACATCGAGCTTGGCGACGCGCTGGCCCGCCTTGACCTGGTCGGCGATCTTGTCGATGCCGTCCTCGGTCCACAGGCCCATCTGCATGTCGCGGTCCTGGAGGCCCTTGGCGGTCTCGGCGAGGTCTTCGTAGCCGCAGCCGTAGCCGTCGTTGACGAGCATCCAGCCGTTGGGCATGTCGTGCTTCTTGTACTCGTCGGCGATCTTCAGGGAGTCCAGGGTGTGCCGTTCACCCTGGTTGGCGTTGTGGAGATAGCAGTCCGCGTCACCGATCTCCATCCCGTAGACGGGCGGCAGGAACGGCTTACCGGTGAGCTTCGTGTACTGCCCGATGACTCCCTTGACGTCCTTTTCGCCGCGTCCCGCGAAGTAGTAGGCGTCGAAGCGCTGTTCCTTGGCGGTGGCCGTCACCGGCTCGGCGAAGTCGTAGGTGTTGGGGGCGTACGTGTTCCGGAAGACTCCGTAGCCCTCCGACGACAGGTAGAAGGGCACGGAGTTGGGGTGGCCGCCGTCGTCCCAGTTGTAGTCGACGCTCACCTCGACCTTCTTGCCGCGGTGCGAGGTGTTGCCGCGCCCGTTCTGCATCCCGGCGCCGTAGTACTGCTCATCGGCGCCGCGGGCCAGGCTCTGTGTGGTGGCGTCCTTCGTCCAGCTGAGCCCCTTCGACTCGGCCCAGACCTGGCTGCCGTCGGCGCGGTACAGGGCGAAGCGGAGGGGGGACTTGTAGGCGCGCAGCGTCACCTCGGAGGTGCTCAGTTCGTAGCGGTCGCCCTTGTCGGCCCATGTGGTCCGGGGCGCCGCGCCCTGGGGCAGGACGATGTCCTTGCCCGTCGGATCGGTGAAGTCGCCATCGGGGGCGAGTTCGAGCCGGAATGTCTCGGTCGATACGAAGCTGACGCGGGCCACGGCCTTGCCCGCGGTGAGGCGGTACGCGGAGCCGTCGGCGGCGAAGTCCGTGACGTCCCCGACCGTGGTCGCGGGTTCGTCGGCGGCCTGTGCGGCGCCGCCGCCGGGCCCCGCGAACACCGCGAGCAGGCCGAGCAGGGCGGCGGCCAGGGCCGCCCGTCTGGAGCGGGTGGGAGATCTCATGGCCGGTGTCTAGCGCCTCAACGGGCTCCGGGGCCATGGACTTTGATGGGCCGCTCCTGGATTTCTGGAGCGGCCCATCGGATGAAACGTCGACTTCGGTGAACCGGTGGCTACAGGGCGACGCCGAGCAACGCGTCGACGGCACGCGATACGACGCCGGGGGCGCCCTCGTCCGTGCCGCCTTCGGCGTCCTGGCGTGCGGCCCAGGCATCGACCGCGGCGAGCGCGGCCGGTGCGTCCAGGTCGTTGGCCAGGGCTTCGCGGATCTCCTCCACGAGGACGTCGGCCGCGGGTCCGTCGGGACGCGAGACGGCGGCACGCCACCGTGCGAGACGCTCCACTGCCTCAGTCAGGACGGCGTCCGTCCACTCCCAGTCCGCACGGTAGTGGTGCGAGAGGAGCGCGAGGCGGATGGCGGCCGGGTCGGTCCCGTCCCGCCGCAGCTTCGAGACGAAGACGAGGTTGCCCTTGGACTTGGACATCTTCGCGCCGTCCAGGGCGACCATCCCGGCGTGTACGTACGCCTTGGCGAACGGGTGCTCGCCGGTGAGGGCCTGAGCGTGCGAGGCGCCCATCTCGTGGTGCGGGAAGGCGAGATCCGATCCGCCGCCCTGCACGTCGAAGCCCATCCCCAGGTGGTCCAGGGCGATGGCCACACACTCGATGTGCCAGCCGGGGCGGCCACGACCGAGAGAGGCCCCGTCCCAGCTCGGCTCGCCCTCGCGGGCGGCCATCCACAGCATCGGGTCGAGCGGGTTCTTCTTGCCCGGACGCTCCGGGTCGCCGCCGCGCTCGGCGGAGAGCAGCTTCATCGCGTCGGCGTCGAGACCGGACACCTCACCGAAGTGGGCGTCGGACTCGACGGAGAAGTACACATCGCCCTCGAGGTCATAGGCGGCGCCCATGTCCCGGAGGCGTTCGACGAGCGGCACGATGCCGGGTATCGCCTCGACGGCTCCGATGTAGTGCTGCGGCGGGAGCAGTCGCAGGGCGGTCATGTCCTCGCGGAACAGGGCGGTCTCGCCCTCGGCGAGCTCCACCCAGTCCTTGCCGTCGCGGATGGCACGTTCCAGGAGCGGGTCGTCCACGTCGGTCACGTTCTGGACGTAATGAACCTGCCGCTTGTTGTCGAGCCACACGCGCTGCACGAGGTCGAACGCGTTGTAGGTCGCCGCGTGACCGATGTGGGTCGCGTCGTACGGAGTGATACCGCAGACGTAGATACGGGCGACGGGACCGGGGTCAAGGGTCACTAGACCATCGGTCGCGGTGTCGTGGATCCGGAGGTCGCGGCCCTTGCCAGGAAGGGCGGGGACCTCAGAAGCGGGCCAGGCATGCATGACACGAGCCTAACCGGACGGAGCGTCCGTATACGAGCGGGGATCAAGGTTTATCCGGGCGGGGTCACCTTCTGCGGGCGTGGGCGCCTCCTGCCGGGAGCAGATACGCAAGGCGGCAAGCACCGCCAAGGCACAGGGCCCCCTAAACCGGCGGCCACGGAATGGCCGGCCAGTCCCCGCTGGGCACGGGATGCTTTCCGGAGGACAGCAAAGCCTCGACCCGCGCGCGCAGCGCATCGACCTCGGCCCCAGTAATCAGCTTCCCCAGCCGAAGGGCCAGCGGCGCCCCCCGCACAAGCCCGTCCCGCAGGGCTTCCAGAACCCCGACCGCCTCGGCGGTCAGCGACTCCCCCGCCCACCCCCACAACAGCGTCCGCAGCTTGTCCTCGGCGTTGAAGGTAACGCCGTGGTCGATTCCATACAGTCGACCGTCGTCGGTCAGCAGATGCCCACCCTTGCGGTCCGCGTTGTTGATCACCGCGTCAAGGACGGAGAGTCGTCGAAGCCGCTCATCGTCCGCGTGCACGAGGAGCGCGGTCCGCCCCTCCCCCACATCGGCGAACCCGATCGCCTTCCAGCCCTCGCCGGGCTCCGCGCCCTCGACCAGCGCGAGGAGCTCCTCGCCGCCCTCAGACCCCGACCCCGGCTCCGGCCCGCCCCCGATCCACAGCTGGCACATGCCCTCGCCATGCGGCCCGTCCCGCAGCACGGTCGGCGGGACCAGGCCCCACCCGAGCGCCTCGGAGACCTCGTACGCGGCCACCTCCCGCTGCGCCAGCGTCCCGTCGGGGAAATCCCACAGGGGCCGCTCCCCGGCGACGGGCTTGTAGACACAGGCCGCCGCACGCCCCTCGTAGGAGACGGAGCAGTAGAGCACCGCGTTCGAGGCCTCACGAATCCGCCCGCGCACGGTCAGCTCACCCCGGGTGAGCAGCTCCATGACATCGGAGACGGCGTCCACGCCGGTGGAACTCACGCGCCCCGCCTGTATCCGTTCTGCCGCGGGCATACATGTCCTTCCGGATCGAGCGGGAGGCTGCACAGCGGACACGGCGGGCGCCCCGCGTTCACGACGTCCAGAGCCCGCCTGGCGAAGGCCCGCGCCTGCGCCCCGGTGAGCAGGACCCGCAGCATCGGCGGACCGTTCTCCTCGTCCTGCAGAAGCCTTTCCTCGGCTTCGGCGAGATCCTCGTCGGACTCGGCGTCCAGCTCGACCAGAGCCTGCGCCTCGACGACCATCCGCTCCTCGTCGCCGTCCCAGGCGAGCGCCATCGTGCCGACGCGGAACTCCTCCTCGACGGGTGAGTCGAGGGGCGCGCTGTCACTGACGTCGGGGGCCGCGACGGCGGGCACGGGGGCGTTGCCGCCACTACGGCGTACGACCTCGTCGAGCAGCTCTTCCATACGTTCGGCGAGCGCGGCCACCTGGGTCTTCTCCAGGGCCACGCTGGTCACCCGGACACCGGCGGACGCCTGGAGGAAGAAGGTACGCCGTCCGGGGAGTCCGACCGTTCCGGCCACGAAGCGTTCCGGCGGGTCGTAGAGGAACACCTGACGCGACACGTCCTGTCTCCATTGGGATCGACTGCGATTGATCATTTGCGTCTGTCCGACGCGACGATTGCACCCTACTGCGGGCGACGATCACGGTGCTCCCGCGTCGCCGCCCACCGCCGCGTCGCCACCGGACGGCTCCTCACGGGGCGCGAGGGACCCGAAGTCGCCGGTGTCCCCGAGGCGTACGAGGAAGGGCCGCAGGCGCGTGAAGCGGATGGCGGTGACGGAACAGGGCTCTACGGAGATGCGCTGGAAGAGGTCCAGGTGCAGCCCGATGGCGTCCGCGACAAGGGACTTGATGATGTCGCCGTGCGAGCACATCAGGTACACGGCGTCCGGGCCGTGGTCGCGTTCCACTCGCGCGTTCCACTCGCGTACCGCCTCTGCCGCCCGTGTCTGCATCGCCCGCATGGACTCACCGCCGGGGAAGGCGGCTGCGGACGGATGCGCCTGTACGACCTCCATCAGCGGGTCTCCGGACAGCTCGGCGAGCTTGCGGCCCGACCAGTCTCCGTAGTCGCACTCCCCGATGCGGTCGTCGGTGTGCACGCGAAGGCCAGGCCGCGCGGCGAGCAGCGGCGCGAGGGTCTCCTGGCAGCGCTGGAGCGGGCTCGTGACGACTTCGGCGAGCGGCAGGTCCGCGAGGCGTCCGGGGAGCGCGGCGGCCTGTACGGCGCCGCGCTCGTCCAGGGCCACGCCGGGGGTCCACCCGGCGAGCAGGCCCGCGGTGTTGGCGGTGGATCGTCCGTGCCGGACGAGGATCAGCGTGGGCATACGGGCCAGCCTAAGCCGACGCGGGGGTGCGCCCCGAGCAGAGGTTCGGAAGAATGCGCTCCGTGATCGTGGACTGCGCGATGTACCGGGGCGGCCGCCGGACCGAGTGCCAGGCGGACTTCTCCGACGCCCTCGACGAGGCGCGTGCCGCGGGTGACGCGTTCGTCTGGGTGGGCCTCCACGAACCGACGGAGTCGGAGTTCGACGAGGTCAGTAGGGAGTTCGGGCTGCATCCGCTGGCGGTGGAGGACGCCTTGAAGGCGCATCAGCGGCCCAAGCTCGAGGTGTTCGACGACTCGCTGTTCGTGGTCCTGAAGCCGGTCGTGTACGAGCCGGACAGCGACGCCGTCTCGTCCGGCGAGGTCATGGTCTTCATCGGCGACGCCTTCGTGGTGACGGTCCGGCACGGCGAGGGCTCACCTCTCGGTGTCGTACGCCATCGGCTGGAGGCGGAGCCCGAGATGCTCAAGCACGGCCCGACATCCGTCCTGTACGCGATCGCCGACGCCACGGTCGACCACTACCTGGACGTCGCGGGCGAGCTGCAGACGGACCTGGAGGAGCTGGAGGCGGAGGTCTTCTCGCCCGACGGCGGGGGCTCACGCAACACGGCGTCCCGGATCTACACGTTCAAGCGCCAGATCGTCGAGTTCCGCCGGTCGACGGGACCGTTGGCGATGCCCCTGATGCGCCTCTCCGGAGCGGGCCCCTTCGCACCCGACGTGCCCTTCGTGAAGGACACGTCACAGCCGTTCTTCCGGGACGTCAGCGACCATCTGACGCGCGTGAACGACTGGGTGGACAGCCTCGACCGGCTGGTGTCCGACATCCTCTCCGCGCACCTGGCGCAGATGAGCGTGCGGCAGAACGACGACATGCGGAAGATCTCGGCGTGGGCCGCCATGGCCGCGGTCCCCACGATGATCGCGGGCGTCTACGGAATGAACTTCGACCACATGCCCGAGCTGCACTGGGTGTGGTCCTACCCGGCGGTGATCCTGCTGATGGCCGCGCTCGAGTTCTTCCTGTACCGGCAGTTCAAGCGCCGCGGCTGGCTCTAGGGGCCTTCTGACGGATCTGCGTGGGAGAAGGAGCGGCGTTCGGTGCGTGCGCTGGGGGTCCCCCCTGCTCGAAGAGCTTGGGGAAGTGCGGTGCGAAGGGTCATGTGGCGGAGCCACCTGTCCCTTCGCACCGTGCGTCATGGGGGCACCCCCTGCTCGAGCGAAGCCGAGAGCTTGGGGGAGTGCGTGCCGGGCGTCGCGACGCCACGGAGATCCATCAGAAGGCCCCTAGACCCAGCGCCGGACACGCGGAGGTCAGGCGAACTCCCGGAACGTCGTGGCGGGACCGCCGAGCGCGTCGTGGCGCTCGGGCGTCTTCAGGGACACCATCCGCCGCCAGCCGCCCAGCCGTTCGTACGCGTAGACACCGTGAATGCCCGCCGCGAGCACCGCTGCCTTGGCCATCGGCCACCCCAGGATGCGTCCCATGTGGTCCATCACGGCGAGGCTGACGTCGCGGTAGACGCGGATCTCCGCGAGCGCGCACTCGCGCAGGGTGCGCTGGATGAAACGGCCGTGCCCCGCGGCGGCGAACCGCAGCAACTCCTCGTGGCAGTACGCCAGATGATTGTCCTCGTCGTTCGAGATCATCTTGACCGCGCGGCCGATGTCGGGGTGGTCGGCGAAGTACTTGCGCAGCAGCCGCATCTGCTCCGACGCACGCTGTTCGGTGACCCTGCTGTGCGCGAGATACGTGACGATGTCCCGCACCGTGAGCGGTTCACTGGCTCTCAGCTGTTCGTGTGCGAGGCCGATGCCGTACTTCTCAAGAAGCATCGTGTAGTCGGTCTCGTGGGGGACCTCGACGGGCTCCAGGCCGCGCTTGCGCATCAGCGCGTCGAAGATCCGGCCGTGCTTGTCCTCGTCGGCGCCGTGCCGCACCACCTTTGGGGCGAGGGCACTCTCGCTCTCGGGGATGAGCTCCGCGATGCGCCCGTTCTCCCAGCCGCCCTGGGATTCCCCGCTGGCCGCGATGGAGCAGAGGAGCCTGAACGACTCGTCGTGGTCGAGGATCTCCTCGAAGACACTCCTGGCCGACAGCATCAGTGGCACCTCCATGCCCTTCGCGTGAACCTCCGCGAAGGGCGAGTCAAATGCCGTGCGGACCACCCGGCAACAGCTCCTACGGGCGGCTCCGCCAAACGAAGGACAGTTGCCCCCGAACGGGGCCGTAACCGAGGGGTGGCATGACGCGTTGTGCCCCGTGACGGCCGTGGCGGGGAGACCCCCCGAGCCCCCACCACGGCCGCAGAGCTTTCCCTCCTCCGGACTCCCGGGTTACGCGAGCCCAGCGCGCTCCAGCGCCTGCGTACCCGCGCGCAGGGCCGTGATCCGCTCCTCCAGAGTGAAGCCCGCGGGCGCCAGCGTGAGCGTGGTGACCCCGGCCGCCGCGTAGGCCTGCATCCTCTCGGCGATCCGGTCCACGGAACCGAGCAGCGTGGTCGAGTCGATCAGCTCGCGCGGCACCGCGGCCGCCGCACCCTCCTTGTCGCCGGACAGGTACTTGTCCTGAATCTCGGCGGCTTCCTTCTCGTAGCCCATGCGCTGGGCGAGCTGGTTGTAGAAGTTCTGCTTGCGGCTGCCCATGCCGCCCACGTAGAGGGCGGTGTAGGGGCGGAACATGTCCGCGAGAGCGCTGACATCGTCGCCCACCGCGAGCGGCAGCGTCGGGACGACGTCGAAGCCGTCCATCGTCTTGCCCGCCTTCTCGCGCCCGGCACGCAGGTGGCGGATCGCGGTCTCCTCCAGGTGCTCGGCCGAGGGGAAGATCAGCAGGGCACCGTCGGCGATCTCGCCGGTCTGCTCCAGGTTCTTGGGGCCGATCGCGGCGACGTAGAGCGGGATGTGCTCACGCTGCGGGTGGACGGTGAGCTTGATGGGCTTGCCAGGCCCGCCGGGCAGCGGGAGCGTCCAGTGCTCGCCCTCGTACGACAGGCGCTCGCGCGTCATCGCCTTGCGGACGATCTCGACGTACTCGCGGGTGCGGGCGAGCGGCTTGTCGAACTTGACGCCGTACCAGCCCTCGGAGACCTGCGGTCCCGAGACTCCGAGCCCCAGGCGGAAGCGGCCGCCGGAGAGCGAGTCGAGGGTGGCGGCCGTCATCGCGGTCATCGCGGGCTGCCTGGCCGGGATCTGGAAGATCGCGGATCCGATGTCGATACGTTCGGTCTGCGCGGCCACCCAGGACAGCACCGTCGCGGCGTCCGAGCCGTAGGCCTCCGCGGCCCAGCAGACCGCGTAGCCGAGCTTGTCGGCCTCCTTGGCGACGGCGAGGTTGTCCGCGTCCATCCCCGCGCCCCAGTAGCCGAGGTTGATCCCGAGCTGCATGGCCGAATCCCCTTACTGAGCAGTAACGTCCCTGTGCCGGGGACTGTAGCGCGTGACCGCCGGGCCCGTCAGCGACGGCCCGGAAGGGTGGCCGGGTTCTCCACAGACACAGGTTTGTCCACAGGCCCGCACGCCGCTGGGGCACGGCCAGTAATCTCAGCGCCCATGGAGCAGAGGCATCTCGGCCGTACCGGCCTTCGTGTGTCCCGGATCGGACTCGGCACTCTCACGTGGGGACACACCGACGAGAGCGACGCCGCCGATCTGTTGAAGGTGTTCTGGGAAGCGGGCGGCAGCCTCGTCGACACAGCCGATGTGTACGGCGACGGGGAGGCCGAGTACCTGCTCGGCAGGCTCATAGAACGGCTCGTGCCGCGGCGTGACCTGGTCATCGCCACCAAAGCGGGCAGCGTGCCCGACCCCGACCGGCGCTTCGACGGTTCGCGGGGCCACCTCCTGGCCGCGCTCGACGACTCCCTGTCCCGCCTGGGAACGGAGTACGTGGACCTGTGGCAGCTGCACGCCTTCGACCCGTACACACCGCTCGACGAGACGCTCCAGGCCCTGGACATCGCCGTCAGCAGCGGCCGCGCGCGCTATGCGGGCATATCCAACTTCTCCGGCTGGCAGCTCGCCAAGGCGGCGACGTGGCAGCTGTCCGCCCCCGGGACGCGGACGCGCCTGGCCAGTACGCAGATGGAGTACTCCCTGGTGCAACGCGGCATCGAGCGCGAGCTGCTGCCCGCGGCGATGGACCTGGGCGTGGGGCTGCTGCCCTCGTCGCCGCTCGGCCGCGGCGTGCTCACCGGGAAGTACCGCCACTCCACTCCGGCCGACTCGCGCGGCGGCTCCGAGCATCTCGCGCCGTTCGTCGCGCCCTATCTGGACGACGCCGCGAGCCGCATCGTCGACGCGGTCGCCACCGCGGCGGACGGCCTCGCGGCCACCCCGCTCCAAGTCGCCCTCGCCTGGGTCCGCGACCGGCCCGGAGTGACCGCTCCGATCGTCGGCGCGCGCAACGCGCAGCAGCTCACGGCCGCATTGTCAGTGGAGACCCTTAGTCTTCCTGACGAGATCTGCCAGGCGCTCGACGATGTGTCGGCGCCCCTGCACCGCTACCCCGATCAGGACTGGAGCACGCTGTGAGTACGGAGCCGGAGACCGCTGCCGCCGAGGAAGCGGAGGCCGCTGCCGCGGAGGAGGCGGACGGCTCCGCCGACGCCGCCACTACGACTACCGACGCCGCTACCGCCGACCCCGACGCTGCTGCCGCCGCCGAAAGCAAGGAACTCTCCGAGACCGAGGCGGAGATCGCGGCCCAGCGTGAGCTGCGGGAGCGGATCGCGGAGCGGAAGGCCGCCAAGCAGGGGCCCGTAGACGCCGGGGCCAAGCTCAGCGGCAAGGCCGCCGATCTGCTGGCCGCCGTGCGCGCGGTGGAGAGTGGCGAGCAGCCGGTGGCCAGCGCCTTCAGCGAGCCCGATCCCGCGCCGCGCAGGACCGCGCCCGAGCCCGCGCGCAGACCGCAGCCGGTCGTGGCGGCCGTCGCGGGGCCTGGCGAGGAGGCCGTCGACGCGGTCCGTGCCGTGCTCGCCGATGGCGGGGCGCCCGCCACCCTCGCCGCACGGACTGCGGCAGTGCTCGGCGAGGGCGCCGACGCTCAACTGCGTGACGATCCCTGGCAGTTGCTGCGTGTCAGCGGCGTGCGCACGGAACAGGCCGACGGGTTCGCGCGGGCGCTGCTCGGCGCGGAGTGCGGCCCGGATGACGAGCGCAGGGGGCGCGCGATCACCGTATGGCTCCTGGAGCAGGCAGCGGTCGCGGGGCACACGGCCCTGGACGCGGCAACGCTCACAGCGGCGCTCGGGCAGCGTGCCGTGCCGGACCCGGACGCGGCGGTGCAGGGCGCTATCGCGGAGGGCGAGATCCTGGTCTTCCAGGACGCGATCGAGACTCCGGGAGCCCCCGCCCCCACCCCCACCCCCGCACAAGACGACAACGACGAGGGCGAGGAGACAGAACAACCGGTCCGCATCCTGGTCGGCCTCGAGCGGTACGCCCTCGCCGAGGAGAGCCTCGCCGACGGCCTCGCCCGGGTGATCAACTCACTGCCCAAGGAAGAGGGTTCGGGCCCGCAGGCAGCCGACTGGGAGTCCGCCGCGGCCGAGGCCCCCGGTTCCACCGCCGAGCTGATCCGCGCCGCGGCAGGACACGGCCTCGTCCTGCACACCGGCGGCGAGGCGGCACGCGCCGAGCCTGCCGCCCTGGTCGCCACCGCGGCGGGCCTCGGCCTGCGGGCATGGGCGGCCACGCACAGCTCCGCGGGGCAGCAGCGCATCGCCGGGCTCACGGGCTCGGACGAGGGCGCCGTGACCCTGGCGGGGCTGCTCTCCGGGACGGAGGGCCCCGGGCGTGACAGGGACGGAGCGCTCGACCTCGACCTCCTGGTGGTCCTCGACGCACCACAGCTGGACGTGGAGACCGCCGCGATGCTGGCGGAGTCCCTGCCGGACGGCGCCCGCCTGATTCTGAGCGGCGACCCGGGAGTGCTGTGGTCGGCGGGCCCCGGACGGGTCTTCGCCGACCTGCTCTCGGCGCGCTGCTGCCCGCAGGTCGTCTCGCGCACCCCGGACCCCGGGCCCATCGGGGAGCTGGTCTCCGGCATCGGCATCGGCGAGCTGAATCAGGTCGAGGCGCCGGGCAAGGAGGTCGTGATCGTCCCCGTGCGCGACGCGGGCGAGGCGGTGCACCGCACGGTGCAGCTCGTGGCGGACTCGGTGCCGAGGGCGATCGGGGTAGCCACCCAGGACACGCAGGTCATCACACCAGGGCACGGTGGCGCGGCGGGCACGCGCGCGTTGAACGCGGCGCTCAAGGAGCGGCTGAATCCCGGCCCCGGCCGGTTCGGCGGTTTCGACCCGGGCGACCGAGTCGCCCATGTCCCGGCGCCGGGGCGCACGACACTCGGTCGGGTCCTGCGGGCCGACGCCGAGGGGCTGCACCTGGATTGTGACGGCACCCCCACCCTCGTACCGAAAGACGAGGTGGAACAGACCGTGCGGCACGCGTGGGCGCTGACCGCGCACCAGGCTGTGGGCCTGAGCTGGCCCGCGGTGGTAGCGGTCCTGCCGGGCGACGCGACCGCGGCGCTGACGAGGCCCTGGATCTACACCGCGTTCAGCCGCGCGGAGCGGCACCTGTCGGTGGTGCAGGGCGCGGAGCAGGCGCTGCCGAAGGCGGTGGCAGAAATCCAAGCGAAGCCGCGCACCACACGCCTCCAGACCCTCCTACGCCCCCAGGTCCCCACCACGACGTAACCACCCCGCACCCTCACCCGACGGAACAGGCCTGCCCGCCCCGCCCGTTCGCCCCGCAGGCGTCGGGTGGGGGCAGGGACACGCGATGCGCCCACCCCGCCGCGGTCAGCGATCCGCGGTCAGCGATCCGCGTCCAGCGCCCTCCGGTCCGCATCGACGACATCCACCTCGTCGACCTCCTCCAGCACCGCCACCCCATCGGCATCGACATCGGCTTCGACGTCGAGCCCATCCTCACCCCGCTCGTCATCGAAGACCGCACTGACGTCGAACCGGCACACGACCCGGTGCGGGTCCGCCTGGTCGAAGGGGGCGTCGAGCCACTCCCCCGGCTCGGCGGGCTCGTCCGCCGCGGTGACCCAGAGCGTGGAGTCGCCCTCCTCCAGGCCGAATTCCTTGTGCCGGGAGGCGATCTCGTCCGGTTCGAACTCGCCGAAGAGGACGCCGAGTGCGGCGTGCACACTGCTGCCGGCCGCGGCGGCGGAACTCTCGCCCGCCACAGAGTCCGCGTCGAGATCCGCGACCCGCTGAGCCTGGGCAAGCAGCCGCTGCGGCTCCGCCACGGCGTAGTCCCTGCGGATCAGCACGCTGAGTGCGTTCGCCTCCTCCGGGCCTTGGTACGGCGGCAGCACATCGCTGTCCGTGCCGGGGATCTCGAAGGGGGTGACCTCGTCATAGCGGTCGTAGAGGAGCTCGTCGTACTCCTCGGCCGCCGCGGCCAGCTCGTTGAACGCCTCGTAGACGGCCGGGTCGTCCTCCCCCGACCTGCGTTCGACCGCGGCAAGGTGACGGTCGAGCGCGGTCTTGACCGCCTCGGCGGCGGCGCGTACCTCGGCAGCGGTGGGCTGCGCAGCATCAGACATAGTGCAGACGCTATCCGTACCGGGCGTGTACTTGCACAATAGATGCGATGCCGGAATACGAATTTGTCGACGTGTATGTCCCACGCGGGGTCACCCGCAAGGAAGCGACACGCCTGCTGACCGACCACGCGGAGTACGGACACTGGGAGTTGGACCGCCTGAGCCTGCGCACAGACGGCAGCCGCAGAGTGCGGCTGAAGCGGAGGATCATCCGCCAGCTGCGGGCTACATGGTGACCTGAGAGAAGCGACAAAGAGGGACAAACGGAGCGGGCCCCGCTCACACGGGGCCCGCTCCGTTCACCACGCCGCATCAAGCGGCAGCACACACCTGAATCAAACAGCCTGATCAGGCAGCCGCCCGCGCCCTGCGATACAGCACCGTCCCCGCGAGCAGCGCACCCGCGCCCACCGGAAGCACGATGCCGATCGGCAGCTCGTTGCCCGTCTGAGCGAGCGTCTCCGAGCCCTTGGGCTGCGTGACAGTCTGCGTCCCCGGCTGGTTCGGCACACTGCGGTCGCCGGGCGACTTGTCACCCGGCGTACCCGGCTTGTCCGGATTCTCCGGAGTGCCCGGCTGGTGCGGCTCACCTGGCTGCTGCGGCTCACCCGGCTGGTGCGGCTCACCCGGCGGCTTCGGCTTCGTGGGCGGCTTCTCGCCGCCCGGCGGAGTCACACGGCCCGAGTCGTTCGCGCACTCGTTGCCGGTGGTCGCGTTGCCGAGACCGCCGATGGTGACGCTGTTGCCGCAGACGTTCACCGGCAAGTCGACCGGCATCTGTACGTCATTGCCCGAGGCGACACCCGGCGAGTCGCTGGCGTGCCCATCGGCCGACGCCCCGCCGCCCGAGGGCTTGTGCGAGCCGCTGCCACTCCCCTGGGAGGCGTTGGCGCAGCTGTTGCCCGCCGCGGGGTTGAGCACCCCGACGACGTTGACGCTGTTGCCGCACGCGTTGATCGGAACGTGCACCGGAAGCTGGACCGAATTGCCGGACGCCACGCCCGGCGAATTCGACGCGCTCCCCGCGGCACCCGAGTCGGCGTGCGCGTATCCACCGCTGATGGCGAGTACGCCCGTCGCGGCTGCCACCGTGATCAGGCCTTTTCGCGTGACCTGTCGCATAGTTTTTCCCTGCCTTATGGCGTTCAGGAATACGTACGCGCTTCTCTGCACGTACGTGGAATGCCCGAAGGCCCCGGAGCGCATGGCGCGCACTCCGGGGCCGTCGGACTCAGACCCTCATGGGGTGAGGCACAGCAACGTCTCAGGTGTTGACGCAGGTGTTGCCGAAGGCGGGGTTCAGCAGCCCGATCACGGAGACCGTGTTGCCACAGACGTTCACCGGCACGTGCACCGGCGCCTGAACGACGTTGCCCGAGAGCACACCGGGGGACTTCACGGCGGCACCCTGAGCACCGGCGTCAGCAGCAGCGATACCCGCACACGCGAGCACGAGACCACCAGTGGCAGCCGCAGCAGCGACGACCTTCTTGATCATTGTTCCTCCTCGTTGGCAATGCGATCCCAGCCGCGGACCGCACCACCTGTAACGAGGGGGAGCTAATGGAGCTACGAGCGTATGGTCCCTTTCACTCTTTTCAGTCAAGTACGTACGCGCTGACGATTATTGGAGTGTCAGACCGGCGTTCAGGACGCCTCGATGAACCGGTCGAGCACCCGCACACCGAACTTGAGACCGTCCACCGGCACCCGCTCGTCCACACCGTGGAACATGCCGGCGAAGTCCAGCTCCGGCGGGAGCTTCAGCGGTGCGAAGCCGAAGCCGCGGATGCCCAGGTCGTCGAAGGACTTGGCGTCGGTGCCCGCGGAGAGCATGTACGGCACGGCGCGGGCGATCGGGTCCTCGGCCTGGAGCGCCGTCTGCATGGCGTCGACGAGCGCACCGTCGAAGGTGGTCTCGAGGGCCTTGTCCGCGTGCACGTCCGTGCGCTTGACGTTCGGGCCGAGGATCCGGTCCAGGTCTGCGAGGAACTCGTCCTCGTACCCCGGCAGGAAACGGCCGTCGACGTGCGCGACCGCCTGGCCGGGGATGACGTTGACCTTGTAGCCCGACTGCAGCTGGGTCGGGTTGGCCGTGTTCTGCAGCGAGGCGCCGATGAGCTTGGCGATGCCGCCGAGCTTGGCGAGCGTGGCATCCATGTTCTCGGGGTCGAGTTCGGTGCCGAGGGCGTCACCGAGCTCGTCGAGGAAGTGCCGCAGCGTCTTGGTCACCCGCACCGGGAACTTGTGCCGGCCAAGGCGGCCGACGGCCTCGGACAGTTCGGTGATGGCGTTGTCCTTGTGGATCATCGAACCGTGCCCTGCGGTGCCGTCCACGGTCAGCTTCATCCAGTGCATGCCCTTCTGGGCCGTCTCGACGAGGTAGAGGCGCAGCTGCTCGTTGACGGTGAAGGAGAAGCCGCCGACCTCGCTGATGGCCTCCGTGACGCCTTCGAAGAGTTCCGGGTGGTTGTCGACGAGATAGCGCGCGCCGTACGTGCCGCCCGCCTCCTCGTCGGCCATGAAGGACAGCACGATGTCGCGCGGGGGCTTACGGCCGGTGCGCATCCGCTCGCGTACGACCGCGAGGGTCATCGCGTCCATGTCCTTCATGTCGACGGCGCCCCGGCCCCACACACAGCCGTCCGCGATCTCACCGGAGAAGGGGTGGTGCGTCCAGTCCTGGGCGTTCGCCGGTACGACATCGGTGTGGCCGTGGATGAGCAGCGCGGGCCGGGAGCGGTCCTCGCCCTCGATGCGCGCCACCGTGGAGGCCCGTCCGGGGTGCGATTCGAAGATCTGCGGCTCGAGCCCCACCTCGGCGAGCTTCTCCGCGACGTACTCGGCAGCCTTGCGCTCCCCCGGGCCCGAGTGATCGCCGTAGTTGCTGGTGTCGATGCGGATCAGATCGCGGCAGAGATCGACGACCTCGTCCTCGCCGGTGACACCGGTGCCGGGCCGCGACCGGTCCGTCCTGCCCGCCCTGTCGGCCCTGCTCGACTCGCTCACGATGGTTCCTCCCGCTATCGCTGCTGGTGGTCCCCTTCATCCTCCCGCGCCGACCCCCCGACGCCCAAGGCCGGGCGCCCGCCGTCACAGGCCGTTCACGCACGTGGCCCGTGTGATCGGAGGGCCCCGAATGTTTGCTATGGTTTTCCACGTCGCCGCGGGAAACCGCGACAGACCACCTGGTCCGGGTGGCGGAATGGCAGACGCGCTAGCTTGAGGTGCTAGTGCCCTTTAACGGGCGTGGGGGTTCAAGTCCCCCCTCGGACACCAGAGATTGACCACAAATGCGCTGGTCGGGAGCGATCCCGACCAGCGCTTTGCGTTGCCTGTCCGGGGGCGTCAGACCCGCTCAGCGACGCCTTGGGTCAGCTTCAGCTGAGCGTCCTGAAGGTTCCACCGACCTTTCTGGCAGGCGTGATTGCTCACCCAGAACACCATGATCCCGTCGCGGCGGAACTCCGCGACCGTCGCCAGCGACCAGTCGTTGCCCCCGTCGTGCCAGGCGACCCGGCCGTCATCGGAGTCGACGACGACCCAGTCGTAGCCATAGGCCCCGTCCAGCTCCGGCACCCGCACCCGCGGGGCGAACAGCTTCCGCTTCGCTGCCGCGGACAGGATGCTGTCGCCGGTGAGGGCGCGGTGCCAGCGGAACATGTCCCGGGCGGTGGAGAGCATCCCGCCGTTGCCGCGCAGATTCCAGTACGGCCCGTCGGGCGCCGACGGATGGTCCATCGGCCGCCCCTGCGGGCGCCCGTGCCGAACTCGCAATGGGCGCACGGCTACCCGCCACACCCGCCGCATCCGCCACGGAGCAGCCCGTACGGCGACGCGCGCTTGCGGCTCACGGTCGTCGGCGTGGCGACGGCCGTCGCGGTCCTCGTCGGCGCGGGCGCGGCAGCGGTCGGCACGACCACGACCGTGCAGGAGGAGCAGACGGAGATGAGCACACACCAGCCCCGAGAGATCCGCTTTCGATACTCGGATACTCGGATACTCGCCCTGGAGACTTCGAGGCCGGCCGCTACCGCACTATTCGGGGCTGCGCGGCGACAGCCGCTGTGTGATCCGGTCGAACAAGTCCGTCAGCGGTTCACCGACGTCCTGACCGAACTCGGTCAGCCCGTAGGTGACCTGGGGCGGCGTCGTCGGCTCCACCTCTCGCCAGATCAGGCCGTCCTTGACCAGCGCGCGCAGGGTCTGTGCGAGCATCTTCTCGCTGATGCCCTGGATGCTGTCGCGCAGCTCGTAGAACCGAAGGGTGTTGCTCCGCAAGGAGATCAGCACCCAGATACCCCACCTGCTGGTGACGTGGTCGACCACATCACGCGCGGGGCAGTCCGTGTGAAACACCTCATACCGAGTGCCCGTCCCACCCTGCGTCAGCTGCGCGCCTTCCCTCATGTCCGGAGCTTACCTCTGGGTATGTTCTTACGGAAAGTAAGCCCGCCTCCTAGCGTCAATTTCCGCAGTGCACAACGGACTAGGAGCTGAACATGATTGTGGTGACCGGAGCTACCGGCAACGTGGGCCGGCCTTTGACGCAGGCCCTGGCCGAAGCGGGCGAGCAGGTGACGGCGGTGTCGCGGCACGCGGTGGCGGTGCCTGACGGAGTCCGGCATGTGGCGGCCGACCTGGCCGAGACGGCAAGCCTCAGGCCCGCGCTGGAGGGGGCGAAGGCGCTGTTCCTCCTGCTCTCCGGCGACCTGCACACCCCCGAAGCCAGGCCGGCCGACATCATCGGCCTGGCCGCCGCCAGCGGGGTCCGCCGGGTCGTCCTGCTGTCTTCGCAGGGCGTGGCGACCAGACCGCTCGGCCCGTCGCGGGTCGCGATGCGCGCGGTGGAGGACACGTTGCGGGAGTCAGGCCTGGACTGGGCCGTCCTGCGACCGGGCGGCTTCGCCTCCAACGCCATGGCCTGGGCGGAATCCGTCCGCACGCAAGGGACGGTCGCCGCACCCTTCGGGGACGTGGGGGTGCCGGTCATCGACCCGGCGGACATCGCCGAGGTCGCGGCGGCCTGCCTGCTGGACGACCAGCACAACGGCGGGATGTACGAGTTGACCGGGCCGGAGGTGATCACGCCGCGTCAGCAGGCGGAGACGATCGCCGCCGCGCTCGGCTCACCCGTACGGTTCCACGAACTCACCCGCGACGAGGCCAGGGCCGGGATGACCCGGTTCGTACCGGCGGAACTCGCCGACGACACCCTGGACATCATCTCCGCCCCGATCCCGGCCGAACTGCGGATCAGCCCGGACGTGGAACAAGTCCTGGGCCGCGCCCCGCACCCCTTCAGCGGCTGGGTCGCCCGCAACCTCGGCGCTTTCCGCTGAGGCACTGACCATGCGCGGCGGCGAGCCGGACATCGAGGCACCGTCCGCCAGAAGCGGCGGTGGTGCTCCACGGCGCCGTCGACCGGCCGGCTGCCGCCGCGCCCCCTTCTCCCCACCGGAGGTGAACCGCTTCCTTGATCAGTTCGATTCGTCGGCCGTCAGTCCGCGCCGTAGCCGCTGCTCGTGAGCGAGGCGTCCCACCAGTGCTCCGCCGTAGACGACGAAGCCCACCCCCACCAGCCAGGACTGCAAGATCAGGACGGTCCCGAACGGGCCGTACGTCGCCGCGTTCGACGCGATCAGCGGCGAGAAGACGAACTGCGAGAAGATCCGCAGCCCGAGTAGCCCGAAGGCGGTCGCGGCGGCCCCGGGGGCCAGGGCCCGCCAGCGGAGCCGGCCGCAGAGGAGCAGGCGCTGCGACCACCAGAAGAAGAGGAACACTCCGATGGTGTCGCCCACGGCGACCAGGACGGTGCCGACGCCGGAAGGTTCCTTCGGCGCGAGCGTGGTGACGAAGAGCAGCAGGAAGAAGACGAGGACGGCCAGCCAGACGACGTGCCTCCACATCGTGTGCCAGCGCGCCGGAGGCAAGCCCCACACGCGTTCGTAGCCGGTCTGTACGGCGGATCCGAAGGTCACACCGAACGCGGCGAGCGCGGCGAGGCCCAGCGCCGTGGTCCGCTGCAACGCCTTCCCCGGCACGCCAAACAGCCGTTCGATGTCCGCCTCCGGCACCTCGGACACCCCGAGCCCCTGCACCAGCCATCGGGCGAAGCCCTCTCCCCTCGCGAGGTCGGCCGCGGCGACCACGACCAGGAGGGGCACGAGGGTGAGGAAGCTGAGCGCCGCGAAGCCCATGGCACGGTGCATCAGCTCCATCTCGCGCCCACGGTTCCAGGCAAGGCCGACAACCGAGGCCAGCGGGCCGCGATGGAGGCGCGGGAACCGCTGTCCGTGCCGCGCGGAGCCGCCGTCGTGCTCCGGTGTACGAGATGCTGGGGGCATGTCGGATCGCATACCCGCAATCCGTCCGGGACCAGTCCGGCGTACCGCCGAACGGGCTTGATTCCGTGGCCCGCCCTTCGCGTCAGGCCCGCGGCCCCGGCGTCATCATGAGCGTGCTCGGCCGGACCGTGGCCCGCGCCACGGGGCGTACCTTCTGGTCGGGGACCGGCGCCAGGCGCCAGGCTCCGGCCATCGTCGCGATCGCCGTCGTCAGCTCGGTCAGCGCGAAGTGGTCGCCGATGCACTTGTGTTTGCCCGCACCGAAGGGCAGGAACGCCCCGTCCGGCAGGGCCGCCTTCTGTTTCTCGTCCAGCCAGCGGTCGGGGTCGAAGCGCAAGGGGTCCGGGAAGAAGTCCGGATCGCGGTGCAACGCGTGCTGGCAGTACGCCAGTTCCGTGCCCGCGGGGATCTCGAACTCACCCAGCTGGATCGTGTCCAGGGTGCGGCGGGTGACCAGCCAGCCGGTGTGGTGCAGGCGGAGCGCCTCGGTGATGACGTTGCGCAGGTAGGTGAGCTTGGGGATGTCCTCGAAGGCCACGGGGCGGCCGTCGAGCACCTCGGCGAGCTCGGCCTGGAGGCGCTGGTCGACCTCGGGGTTGCGGGCGAGCTCGTACAGGACCCAGGACAGGACGGACGCCGTGGTCTCCGTGCCGGCGACGGCGAGGGTCAGGACCTCGGAGCAGATCTGGTGTCCGGTCATCGGCCGGCCGGTCTCCTCGTCCTGAGCGCTCAGGAGCATGGAGAGCATGTCTCCGGTGTCGTGCCCGGAGGCCCGCAGTTCGTCGACCGCGTTGCCGATGATGGCGCGCACGGCGGCCCGTGAGGCGTTGAAGCGCCGGTTGGCGGGCAGCGGCAGCTTCTCCACCCAGTCCGGGAGCATGACGCGCGTACCGACGCCGTTCATGACCACGGAGAGGTCGCGTCGCAGCCGCTGGAAGGCCTGCTCGTCGAGGCTGGAGGCGAAGACCGTCGCCGCGAGCATGTCGAGGGACAGCTTGACCATCGCCTCGCGTACGTCGAGGACCTGGCCGGACTTCCAGGTGGCGACCGTCCGGGTCACCTCGTCGCGCATGAGGTCGACATACCGGGCGATCTCCGTTTGCCGGAAGGCCGGCTGGAGCTGGCGCCTCTTGCGTACGTGGTCCGCACCCGCGGCGGTCACCACACTGTCGCCGCCGAGGACTTGGCCCATCTTCTCGAAGAAGCGTCCCTTGTCCAGGCCGGGCGCCAGGTCCACCAGCATCTGGCGGATCAGCGCCGGTTCGTTGACGACGATCGTCGGCTGTTGCGGCTGGAGGTGGATCCTGACCAGCGGCCCGTAGGCGCGCAGGGACGCGATGAAGGCGAGGTTGTCACGCAGGAGGGGGATCGCGTGGCCGAGCAGCGGGAGCGAACCCGCCGCGGTCGGTATGGGGGGCGGCGCAACGGTGGTCACGGTGGCTCAGTGGCTCCTTCGGGTGATCCAGGTGCCGCATCCATGCCCACCCCTCCCCCAGACGCAACCCCCGCCCCACAGAGCACTTCTGACACGCAGGATGATCTGCGTCACAGCATAGATCGTTTACGTCAGGGGCAGTCTGCTAGCGCAGTTGATCGATCAATCGAACACGCGCCCGCATGGGGAGTGCAGGGGGGGCTCCCTATGCGCATTTCTAGGAGACGTGAATGCCGCAGGACGTCCGGTTCGACCTCCCCTTCACCACCCCCGTCAGCGAGCACCTCGAGTACGCGCGCGAGCAGCACCTGCGCTGGGTGAGGGACATGGGCCTGGTCCGAAGTAAGGCCGGTTTCGAGGAGTACGAGAGTTGGGACCTGCCCCAAGCCGCGATACGCACGTATCCACACGCCTCTGCCGACGACATGGTCGTCCTGATGAACTGGTTCTCCCTGGCCTTCCTCTTCGACGACCAGTTCGACACCGGTCGCCCCGACCGCGCCGACCGCATCGCGGAGGTCGCCCGTGAGCTCATCGCCACGCCGCTGCGTCCCGCCGGCAGCGAGCCCCGCGTCATCTGCCCGATCACGGTGGCCTGGGCGCAGGTGTGGGCGCAGCTGGCCGACGGTATGTCGCTCGCCTGGCGGACGCGGTTCGCCGCGTCCTGGGGACGGTTCCTGGTCGCACACACCGAGGAGGTCGACCTGGCCGCGCGGGGTACCGCCCTCGGAGTCGACGCGTACACGGACTTCCGGCGGCGCACCGTGGGCATCCATCACAGCATCGACGCCGGTGAGCGCAGCCGCCGTTTCGAGGTGCCGGCCCAGGTGCAGGCGCATCCGGTCATGATCGGGCTGCGGGACGCCGCCGCGGACACCATCGGGTTCATGAACGACATCCACTCCTTCGAGCGCGAGAAACGCCGCGGAGACGGCCACAACCTCATCACCGTGCTGCACCACGAACGCGGCTGCTCCTGGGAGGAGGCCGCCGACGAGGCGATCAGGACGACTACGGAGCGGCTGCGGGACTATCTGCTGCTCGAGGCGCAGGTTCCCGCGATGTGCGACGAGCTCGGCCTCTCGGACGACGAGCGCGACCAGGTACGGATGGGCGTGGAGGCCACGCAGCACTGGATCAACGGCAACTACGAATGGGCCCTGGTCACAGGCCGGTACGCGGCGGTCAAGGACAGCCCCGCGGGCGTGGCCGAGGAGCAGGGGCGCGGGTCGCTCGACGACCTGCTGACCGTCTGACACGAGCCTGGGAACGTCCGGCACGAGCCTGAGTCGGCCGGACCGCACCGCGCGGTCCGGCCGACGGCGTCTCAGACCCCGACGGCCTGGGCGGCGAACTCGACCGGGAGCCGGTCGAGGCGCGCCTCCCACGTCGAGGCGGTGGTGGTCAGTTCCCCGGGCGCGACGGACACCTGCAGCCCGGAGAGCCGGTGCAGCAGGACGTCGACGGCCGTCTCGATGATGGCCTGGCCCACTCCCTGCCCCGGGCACTCGTGGGAGCCGCCGCTGAACGCGAGATGGGCCTGGTTGCCGTGCAGATCCGCCGAGGCGTCCGGCCGGACCTCCGGGTCCAGATTGCCCGCGGCGAGACCGAGGACGAGCAGGTCTCCCGCCTGGATCTGCCGGCCGCCGAGCTCCAGGTCGGCCGTGGCGAACCGCCCCGGGCAGACAGCGAGCGGCGGCGTGTTCCACATGACCTCCTCCACCACGGCGGAGATGTTCAGCTGTCCGCTCACCAGGCCCGCCATGTGCGAGGTGTGTGTGAGCACCGACTGCAGGACCCGGGCCAGGAGGTTGCTGGTGGTGGTGTGGGCGGTGATGAGGACCAGGCGCAGATGGCCGAGGATCTCGTCGTCGTCCAGATCGGCCTGGTGGCGCAGGAGCCCGGTGGTGAAGTCGGCGCCCGGCTCGGCACGCTTGCGCTCGGCCAGCGCGGCCAGGATCTGCATGATGCGGTCGTTGTGCGCGATGGCGTCCTCGCCGCCCTTGATGACCTGGGCGCAGGAGACGGCGAGTTGCCGCCCCTCGCGCTCGGCGAGACCGAAGAGGCGGGTCAGTACGAGCATCGGAAGGTACTCGGCGTACTGGGTGACGAGGTCGGCGTGCCCCTTGTCGGCGAACGCGTCGATCTGCTTGTTGGCGAAGTGCGTGACGTGCCGCTTGATGCCACGGTCCGCCAGGGCCTGCAGATTGTCCGTGACCGCCCCGCGCAGGCGCCGGTGTGCCTCGCCCTCCTGGGAGACGCAGTCGGGACGCCAGCCGACCATCTGCATCAGCGGGGATGTGTTCTCGACGCGGCCCTCCTTCCAGTCCCGCCAGATCCGCGAGTCACGGGTGAACTGGCGGGGGTTCTCCAGGACCCGCCGGTTCTCGCGGTAGCCGAGGACCAGCCAGGCGGGTACGTCCCCCTCGAGCAGGACGGGGGCCACCGTGCCGTGCTGCTTGCGCAGCCTTTCGTAGCTGCCCTGGTGGTCGTCGGCCACGGCCTCCCCGTACAGGCGGGCGACCCCGCCCGGTCCGCCGTGCTGGACCGGGCAGCCTCCGGAGGCCGGCGTCGGGGAGTTCATCGGGCGGCCTCCAGGGCGGCGGTGGAGCGTTCCTTGAGATGGCGGATCAGGGCGATGAGCACATCGCGGCTCGACTCCCGGTCCCTGGCGTCGCAGGCGACGACCGGTGTGTGCTCGGGGATGTCCAGGGCGTCCCGTATCTCTTCGACGGGGTGGTTCTGGGAGTCCGGGAAGACATTGAGGGCGATGACGAAGGGCACGCCCTGCCGCTCCATCTCCTCTATCGCCCGGAAGCTGGACGCCAGACGCCGGGTGTCGACCAGGACGACGGCCCCCAGGGCTCCCTTGAACAGGCCGTTCCACAGGAACCAGAAGCGTTCCTGGCCGGGCGTGCCGAACAGATAGAGCACGAGCTGTTCGTTGAGGCCGATCCGTCCGAAGTCGAGGCTGACCGTGGTCTCGTGCTTGTCGGCGACACCGATGAGGTTGTCGACGTCGATGCTGGCCTGGGTGAGAGTCTCCTCGGTGGTGAGCGGTCTGATGTCGCTCACGGAGCGGACCATGGTGGTCTTGCCGGTGCCGAAGCCTCCGGCGATCATCACTTTGACCGAGCGGCTTTCAGCGGGCAGTGAGCCCGCTTCTCTCGGCTGGTCCGGACGGTCAAAGCCTTTGAAGTCCACTGAGTACCTCCTCAAGGAGCGCGAGGTCCGCCCCATGGCCGGGTGTGGAAGCCGGGATGGGATCACGGGCGTCCACCTTGCCCGCTTCCAGCAGGTCGGCCACGAGCACCGCGAGAATGTTGAACGGCAGTCCGAGATGGGCGCCCAACTCGGCCACCGACAGCGGATCGCGGCACCAGCGCACGATTTCCTCGTGCTCGTGCTGCATACCGGGGGCGGGGGCGGAGCGGGAGACGATGAGGGTCGCCACGTCGAGGCCGGCGGCCGGCCCGCCGGGACCACTGCGTCCGCCGGTGAGTACGTAGTAGCGCTCGAGGCCGGACGGGTTCGTGGACCGTGGGGGGCCGGACCGGTGGGGGCCGCTCATCCAGACTGCTCCTCCTGGCGCGGAGTGGTGCCGAGGAGCTCACCCATCCTGCGGGACAGATCCCTCATCTGATGGCCGAGCAGCCCCTGGTCGAGCCCTTCCTTGGCGAGGACTCCGAGGTACGTCTCCACTCCGGCCCGCACCACGAAGAGGTGCCCGCCGTCGACCTCGATCATCGCCAGGCGCAACTGGCCGCCGTACTTGGGGAACTGGTCCGCCACGGGCTGTGCGAGCGCCTGCAGCCCCGCCACCACAGCGGCGAAGCGGTCCACGTCGTCCGGGTCGTCGGCTCCGTACGACGTGATGGCCTTGCCGTCGCTCGAGGCCACCAGCGCGAAGCGGATCTCCTGGATGCTCTCGGTCAGATCGCGGAGCGCCCAGCTCACGTCGGTTTCGTGTTGCGTCATGTGGCTAGTCGCTCTCTTCGGTGCGGGCCTCGTGGGTGCGAGCCTCGTCGGTCTCTCGTCCGGCGGTGGCGAAGGCCGCCATGCCGGTGAAGGACGCGTCCGGCGGCACTACGGGCGGCGCGGGAGTGGCCGTCATGGTGTCCGGCTTGTCGGCCCCCTTCGGGGAATCGGTGCGCTTGCTCCTGCGCCTGGGCAGGCCGCCCGGGGTGATGTCCCCGGTGGCCTCGAGGGCCGCGGAATCGGCCGGGCTCAGGTGCTCGGGCACGACGAGGGACTCGTCCATCGGGGCCGCTTCCGGGGCGGGTTCCTGCGGATGGGCCGGTGCCGTCACGGAGACGGCGGGCAGCGGGCTGAAGTACTTGTGCGGTACGACGACGACCACCGAGGTGCCGAGCCAGGGCGAGTCGGCGAAGGTGACCCTGATGCCGTACTTGCGGGCGAGGGTGCCCACGACGCGCAGGCCCAGGTGTGCGTCCTCCGAGAGGCCGCCGAGACCGGGGCCCGCGGCGACGCCTTCGAGCGCCTGAAGCGCCTGCTGCTTCTTCTCCTCGGTCAGGCCCTTGCCCGCGTCCTGGATCTCGATGCCGACGCCGTTGGGCACTTCCTTGCCGGACACGACGACCGGCTCGGTGGGCGGCGAGTAGCGTGCCGCGTTGTCCAGGAGGTGGGCGAAGACCAGCGTGAGGTGGTCCACCAGACCGCCGTCGACGCCGAGTTCGGGCAGCTGGCGCAGTTGCACGCGGTCGAAGTCCTTGATGCGGCCGATGCCGCCGCGTACGACACTGAGCAGGCGCTGCGGCTCCTGCCACTGGCGGCCCGGCCGGTCCGTGCCGCCGAGGACGCCGATGCTCGCGGCCAGGCAGTCGGCGGGGCCGATCGCCTGGTCGAGCTCCATCAGGCCCTGGGCGACGACCGGAGTCCTGCCGTGCTCTCCCTGCATCTCGTGCAGGCGGCCGCGGATCTTCCCGGTGAGTACGTGGATCCGGCTGCCGATGCTGATCACGGCCTGCTCGGCGGAGGTGCTGCGGTTGAACTCCTCCTCGACGGCGATCAGGCCGGTTCGCAGGACCTTGCGCAGTTCGAGCCTGAACTCCGGTGTGATCTCGGTCTCTTGATCCAGGGCGAGCGGCAGGACGTCGTCGATCGCCTCGCCGCCGCGCAGGCCGTCGATGGCCTCGGGCAGGAACTCTTCCGCGAGGCGGGCGACCAGGGCCTGCTGCTGGTCGAGACGCCACTGCCACACCTTGGCCTCGTCGGCCTGGTGGGCCTCATAGGCGGCGCGCCCGTCCTCGTACTGCCGCTCCAGGGTGGCGACGTGCTGCTGCCACTGCTGGGAGTGGTCGAGCTGGGCGGTGCGTGCGTCGTCGGCCGCGCGGCGCAGTCCCTGTCGCGTGCGCAGCAGCAGGCGTATGCACACGGCGGCGGCCGCGGTTGCCGCGAGGCCCGCGATCGCGGTGGGTATTCGAGCCGGGTCGGAGCCGACGGCCAGGGCGGCGACGCTGCCGACGCCGAGGCCGATCGGCAACAGCCACCAGCTGTACCAGGCTGCCGGCGCCCGAGCTGCCGCCGACGGCGGAGTGGCAAGTTCCATCTGCATCCTCAAACCAACGCGATCGAAGAGTGGACAACCCAACCAAGGGGTCGCACCCATCGCATCTCGGTACCCCCTGGGACGGCGGCACCCCCTCGATCACCTGCGTGATCCCCCGTGCGACAGCGCGACAGCGCCGTGCGGCGCGACAAACTGAGATCGCGTCAACTCACGGCGCCGCAACGGAGCTTATCTGGTTCGGCACGGCATTGATCAACCCGGTGGGTCACTGGCCGGGAGCAGTAGGTGATCTTCAGCCAGGCGCGTCGGCACCGACTGGATCATGGCTGATTCACGTCGCTGTCCCACAAGCCGCCGTGCCGCCGGTGCGGTCCCGTCAGACCGTTCGTGAAGAACCTCTCGTAGTAACGCGTCTCCACGTGGTGGGCCTGGAGCCAGACTCCGGGGACGTGGATCGCGTCCGTGTGCGCGGGGAAGCGGCGGTGCGTCCGGAGGATGTACGCGCAGATGTCGCGGGCGCACTCGACGACCCGCTCGTCGTACTCGCTCGCCTCCGCCAGGTACCGCTGTCCGTAGTCGTCCTTGTAGATGCGCGCGAACACGTCCTTGTCGCCGTACGTGCCCCCGGGGCCGAACTTGTCGCGGATCACCGCATCCACCGCGTCCGACATCGACGCGAACGCGGGCGGACAGGTGGCGGAGATCAGCTGCTCGCCGTCGGGCGCCCTGAGGCCCACCGGGTGCGAGCGGACCGTCGCGTACTTGGGGAGCGGGATGTGCCAGCGCCACACGTCGGCGAGGCGCCAGCGCGGCGTGACGAAGGTGAAGCCGAGCATCTTTCCGTAGACGCGGGAGAACTTGGGGTCGCCCAGGGCTATCTGGGGGTTGATGGAGGCGTGGATCCAGGCGCCGAGGCCCATCGCCTCCGCCACCAGCATCAGGTTCTGGAGGAGCAGGTCCGCTTCTATCTGGGTGCGGAGGGGGCCGAGCGCCCCCAGCGGCAGCTTCAGGTCCCCGTTCAGGAAGCCGTTCTTGATCCATTTCTTGACGCCCGCCGGGCGGTAGAAGTTGCGGTCGTCCACCAGGGTCGGCCGCGCCCCGTCCGGCTGGGTGAGCAGGTACATCAGGGCGTTGATGTACTGGTGGGACAGGTCCACCACCGGGAACAGGACCGTCGTACCCGGCAGGTTGGACAGGAAGCGGTTCGAGTCCAGGTAGGCGGGGAAGTCCCGCAGGCCCTCCGCCACGTCGAGGCGGTGGTCGAGGACCTTGACCTTGGCCTCCCCCGCACGGGCGGTCAGGGTCACGGCGTCGAAGGGTTCCCGCGGCGCCGGGGGCAGTTTCCGCAGGTAGTACGTCCCCGTGTCGTTGATCAGGAAGAAGTGCGTGCCCTGCGCGTTGTCGGGACTCCCTGCCGTACGCCCCGCCATCGTCAGGTTCGGCTTCGCCATGATCGGCTTGCCGTCGCGCGGGTCCTCGAAGGGGCGGTCCGGCATCGTGAGCCCGGTGCAGCCGGTGAGGGAGATCAGGACCGCTTCCTCCAGGTCGGTCAGCGGCTGTGGGGTGTCCTTGGAGACGTAACTCATCGAACCGGCCGGGACGTTGGCGCCGCGGCTCACCCGGTGGGTGCGGCGGCGCCAGACCGTCTCCAGGAGAGGGCGTACGAAGAGGTCGGCGAGGCCCGGGTGGTGGCCGTTCGCCCGGCTGTCGGGCCCTTCCTCACTCGGCGGCATCGCTGCCTCCGTCGCGCGTCGGCGGCACCTGCCGCCATGGCGCGAAGGCGCTCGCGTCGCGCGGCAGCAGGCCCGCGAGGTCCGGGGCGTGCCGCTGGATCACGGACTTCATGCCGCTCTTCTCCACCCACTCGATGCCCAGCGGCGTGTAGATCTCGGGGCGGTAGTCGACGGTCAGGAAGCGGTCGCTCTGCAGGCGTCGCGTGGCCATCAGGATGAAGATGCGGAAGGCGGTGTCGCTGAAGCCGAAGCCGGTCGGCGGATTCTCGGCGAACAGGCCGACCACCGTGTCGATCTCGTCGACCGAGTCGTAGACGTCCTTGAGGCGCGCGACGGTCTCGGGGTCCTGACTCAGGTCCTCGAAGCGCCTGATGCGCGGCTTGTGCAGGCCCGCGCGGAAGTCGTTGTAGCGCGGCACGCCCCGCCTGCGGGTGCGGACGAGGTCGACGACCGACAGGTCGATGATCTCGCCGTCGCGCTCGAAGCGCTGCAGCGCGCGCGGGAAGTTGTTCAGGGTGATCGCGCCGGGGTGGGCGATGCCGAACGAGTAGAGGGTGTCGGCAAGTCCCGTCTTGCGGATGGCGGCCTCCGCCGCGCCGCCCTGGATGTCGAGGAAGCCGAGGCTCTCCAGGCGCTGCCCGAAGCGGTGTTCGCGCATCTCGTAGTCGTCGGGGATCAGCGGGTGCATCCGGTAGACGGTGACGAAGTCCTCGGTGAGGGAGTAGGGCGCCGCGTGGTGGTCGGGGAGGGTCTTGGGGATGCCGGTCAGCGAGTGGGACTCCAGGAGCCACAGCCCCAGCTTGTTGAGCCAGTTGGCCGGCGGGCCCTCCCAGTTGGTGTGCAGGCCGATGTCGATCGCCTCGGTGGCGAGGATCGCCGGGGTCCACTCCACTGTGTGGATCTTGGCGATGAGGGCGGAGACGACCAGTCGTGCCGTGTGGTAGACGCTGTCCTCGCTCATGGCGGGGTACTCGGAGCGCAGTGCCGCGCAGACCGCGTTGTGCTCGCGGGCGAAGAGGGTGTGCATCGCACTGAGGCCGAGCCACCAGCTCTCGTTGAAGCCGGTGAGCGGGATGCCGTTCTGGCCGACGGGCAGGTAGCCCTCCTCCAGGCGGAGGTTGGCGCTGCCGTCGGGCTCGCGCAGGAACTTCGCGGTCCGCTCGTCAGCGCCGTACACCTCGGAGCCGTCCCACCAGTGGGAGGCGGAGTTGGCGAAGAGGATCGGGGGCTGGTCGGCCGGCAGCTGGATGCCCTCGTTCTCGGCGAAGCGCATCACGTTCTCGGGCGGCCCGCCGGGGGTGTTGTGCCAGCTGCTGCCGGGCGGCAGCGGGACCTCGACGGACTTGCCGCCGAGGGGGTGGCGGCGGTGGTTGACCCAGTCGTGGACCTGGAACTGGATCCAGGCGGCGGCCAGGATGTTGAGCGAGGTCGCCGGTACGAAGGTGTCGCGCTGGAGGAGCGTACGGCTGACGGTGACCGGGTTCGGGGTGTCGAAGAGGTCGGGCCGGTAGTCCGGCTTCAGGTTGCGGCCGAAGGCCGCGCCGACGGCTCCCATGGACGGCGCGGAGAGGTCGTTGTACGTGCCGTCGTACGACCGGGACGTGCGCAGCCGCTCGTCGGCCGGGGCCGGCACGGGGGCGGCCTTCGGCGGTGCCTCGTGGACATCGGTGTCGATGAGGTTGAGGCGCCGCAGGGCCTTGCGCAGGAAGACCAGGTTCAGCAGGCTCGCCTCCATCGGCAGCCTGTACCACGGCACATAGCGGTTGAGCGCGCGGAAGAACCCGCCCACGGGGATGCCGAGCACCCGGTTGCGCAGTGGCTCCTCGGTGGTGAAGCGCAGCCCCTGGCGGTGGGCGGCGCTCGCCTCGTACGCGGACTTGCGGGCGCGGTTGAGATTGCCGAGGGGGCGGAAGTCGTCGGTCGTGTACCAGGGGTTGAAGGCGAGCTCCTCGACCCGCCCGGCGGCTGCCTGCGCCTCTACGGTGGCCAGGTCCTGGCGTGGCACGGTGAGACGTGCGATGGGCACCGCGGGCGTGATGGCGTCCTTCCACTCCACGGAGCCGTCCTCGATGGGCGTGCGCTTCTCGTCCACGTACCGCTGGACGCACAGGTCGAAGGCGACGTCCGACGTCACGAGACGGTGCGCGAGTTCGCGGTGCAGGAAGCCGGGGTCGCGGCGCTCGGGCTTGGGCTCGGGGGCGCTGCCCACGACGGGGCGCAGAAGGTAGCGGACCGGGCCCGCCTCGCCCCACAGGATGGCGCCACGACTCCAATAGGTCTCCCTGGCAAGGCTGTTGACCGTGTGCCGGGTCGCCGCCTGGATGTTGCGCCGCATCCGGGTCGCGGTGGAGAGCCCGACGGCGAGCGGCAGCTTCACCAGGAGGCCGAAGGCCTTCTGTACCGGGCTGTTCGCGCCCGCCATGGCCTTGGCGAAGGCGACGAACTCACGGGCGTCACGGGCGTGCGACACCGGGAAGTTGGTGGCCAGCAGGTCGTGGCTCTCCTCGGCCGACACGGTCACGCGCACGGCCACGCCGCGCAGATCGGCCACGGCGTCGGGCTGCCGGGTGCCGCTCGCATTCGAGAGCCGCACGGTCGCCGGATACTCGGCGCCGGGCTGAGCGAACCCACTCCGCAGGGCCTCGGGAATGTCGTCGTGGAAGGCGAGGCGGGCGTTCTCCACCCCGAGCGCGGATTTCGCGTGCTGGGTGCGCGCGAGGGAACCGGCGCCGCTGCTGCGCCGGTTCTTGTCCTGGACCTTCATTATTTCGCGGGCCAGGCGCTCGAAGAGGCGCCGCTCAGCCTCGGGGCTGCCGCCCATGTATCGCTCGTAGGTCTGCTCGTCCTGTCCGGTGTCGGCCATCAGGCGCTTCCTTCGCACGCAGGCGTACGGGGCGGGGGGCTGGCCCCTGTGTGACGACAGGGCCTAGGGCCTGTCTGACGACAGGGCCTAGGACGCTACTGGCGGCACGGGACAGCCGCAGCGCGGGTTCCCGCCTATGTATGGGGCGCGGCCTGAGCATCGAACTGGCGGGCGGGCGGCGGCATTTGGGCCCGTCGGCGGCCTGAGGTGGCCGTGGGGCGCGGCGCGGGTGATCGTCCGGTCGTCCCTCTGGGGGTCTCCTCGCACAGCAACCCCAGGAGCGGGGCGTGCGGATGGCCGATCCCGGACCGCGGTCAGTCGATGAAGGCTCCGTCGACGTACACCCAGGCCCCGTCGAGCCGCTCGAAACGGCTCCGCTCGTGCAGGGCCTCCTTGCGGCCCCCATCGGTGTAGCGGGCCCGGAACTCGACCGTGCCGGTGGTGTGGAACGCGGTGCCGTCCGCCGTGTCGAGGATCTCCAGGCCGGTCCACCGCAGGCCCGGGTCGAACTCGACGCGGGGCGGCCGGGTCCCGGGGTGCCAGGTGCGCAGGAGGTAGGCCTCGTCCTTGACGGCGAAGGCGCAGTAGCGGGAGCGCATCAACTCCTCGGGCGCAACGGCCACGGCCTCACCCCGGTGCAGTCGGCCGCAGCACTTCTCGTACGGCTCGGGGTGCCCGCAGGGGCAGCTGGTCTGGGGGCGGGTGGCACGTCGGGACATGCGGACCATTGTCCCTGACGAGCGGACGCGGAAGGGAGCGCCCCGAAGGGGCGCGGGGAACGGCGCGACCAGCCACGACGCACCCGCGGACAGACACCGAAGCCCCGGAAGGGAGGAATCCGCTACGGGGCAAGAATGTCCAGCTCGTGCAGCGCCCCCACGGCGATCTCCCGCGTAAGCGCCTCCGCGCGGACAGCGTCCCCTTCGCGCACCGCCTCCGCAAGCCGCACGTGCAACGTGACCGCCGCCGGATCCGGGTCCTCGAACATCACCTGGTGATGGGTGCGGCCCGAGAGAACCTCGGCCACGACGTCGCCGAGGCGGGCGAACATCTCGTTGCCCGACGCGTTCAGGACGATGCGGTGGAAGTTGATGTCGTGGAAGAGGTAGCCCTCCAGCTGCTGCCCCCGCGAGGTGGCGACCATGCCGAGGGCGCACTCGGTGAGGGCCGCGCACTGCTCGGGCGTGGCGTGCTGGGCGGCGAGCCCCGCGGCGGCCGGTTCGATCGCCGAGCGCAGGACCGTGAGGGAGCGCAGCTGGCGCGGCCGGTCGGCGCCTGCGAGACGCCACCGGATGACCTGCGGATCGTAGACGTTCCACTGTTCGGTGGGCAGTACGGTCACGCCGACCCGGCGCCGGGACTCGACGAGGTGCATCGACTCGAGGACCCGCACCGCTTCCCGTACGACGGAGCGTGACACCTCGAAGCGCTGGGCCAGCTCGTCGGTGCGCAACACGCTGCCCGGCGGGTACTCGCCTCCGGTGATGGCGGGCCCGAGGCTTTCCAGTACGCGAGCGTGCAGCCCACGGGCCTGTGCGGTCATGACGTCAGGGTATGTGGGGACCCTCGGGAACAAAAAGTCAGACTTTTGTGTCACAGACTCTTGAATTTGTCTGACCTAATGGGTTTCAGTGACGTGAACGAGCCATGGGTCTCCCCCGGCCCGTGGCTCGTTTCGGACCGATGTCGATGAAGACAGCAAGGCAGGACAGCGATGAGCACCCCCCACGTCGTCGTAGTGATGGGCGTGGCAGGAACCGGCAAGACAACGATCGGTCCCCTGCTCGCGGCACAGCTCGGCGTTCCCTACGCCGAGGGCGACGACTTCCACCCCCCGGCGAACATCGCCAAGATGTCGGCCGGGACCCCGCTGACCGACGAAGACCGCTGGCCGTGGCTCGATGCCATCGGCTCCTGGGCCCACGGCAGGGCCGGGGTCGGCGGTGTGGTCAGCAGCTCGGCGCTGAAGCGCAGCTATCGCGACCGGCTGCGGGCCGAGGCCCCCGGCCTCGTCTTCGTACACCTCACCGGAGACCGGGCCCTCATCGAGGACCGGATGTCCCACCGGGAGGGCCACTTCATGCCGACGGCCCTGCTCGACTCGCAGTTCGCCACGCTTCAGCCGCTCGGCGCGGACGAGGCGGGCGTGGCGGTCGACGTCACCGGCGGTCCGGAAGAGATCAGCGAGCGGGCCTTCAAGGCATTGGGCGCGCTCGGCAAGTAGCACCGTTCACCCCGTCCCCCGCACCCCCCTCCCCTGACGTACAAGGAAGACACCGTGACCAGTCTCAGCGTTGAGATGCTGGCAGCGGACGCCGTCGAGCCGATCACCTCCGCTGGCCATGCCCAGCTGGGTATCGCCGTCCTCGCGGGCATCGCCGTCATCGTCCTGCTCATCACGAAGTTCAAGCTGCACGCGTTCCTGGCCCTGACCATCGGGTCACTCGCCCTCGGCGCCTTCGCGGGTGCTCCGCTCGACAAGGCGATCGCCAGCTTCACCATGGGCCTCGGCTCCACGGTCGCGGGCGTGGGTGTGCTGATCGCCCTCGGCGCGATCCTCGGCAAACTGCTCGCCGACTCCGGCGGCGCGGACCAGATCGTCGACACGATCCTGGCCAAGGCGGGCGGGCGCGGGATGCCCTGGGCGATGGTCCTCATCGCCTCGGTGATCGGGCTCCCGCTCTTCTTCGAGGTCGGCATCGTGCTGCTGATCCCGGTCGTCCTGATGGTCGCCAAGCGCGGCAACTACTCGCTGATGCGGATCGGCATCCCGGCGCTCGCCGGTCTGTCCGTGATGCACGGTCTGATTCCGCCGCACCCCGGTCCGCTGGTCGCGATCGACGCGGTGGACGCCAACCTGGGCATCACCCTCGCCCTCGGCGTGCTCGTCGCCATCCCGACGGTGATCATCGCCGGTCCCGTCTTCTCGAAGTACGCGGCGCGGTGGGTGGATGTCCCCGCCCCCGAGAAGATGATGCCGCAGCGTCCTTCGGAGGACCTGGAGAAGCGTCCCGGCTTCGGCGTGACGATCGCGACCGTGCTGCTTCCCGTGGTGATGATGCTGGCCAAGGCCCTGGTCGACATCATCGTCGACAACCCCGAGCACACGGTCCAGCGGGTCTTCGACGTCATCGGGTCGCCGCTGATCGCGCTGCTCGCGGCGGTCATCGTGGGCATGTTCACCCTTGGCCGTGCGGCCGGCTTCACCAAGGACCGTCTTTCGACCACCGTCGAGAAGTCGCTCGCGCCGATCGCCGGTGTGCTGATGATCGTCGGTGCGGGTGGCGGCTTCAAGCAGACCCTCATCGACTCGGGTGTCGGTCAGATGGTCCTGGACATTTCCAAGGACTGGTCGATCCCGGCGCTGCTTCTGGCGTGGCTGATCGCCGTGGTGATCCGCCTCGCCACGGGGTCCGCGACGGTGGCCACCATCTCGGCCGCGGGGCTTGTGGCTCCACTGGCCGCGGGGATGACCGACACGCACACCGCGCTGCTCGTGCTGGCCATCGGGGCGGGGTCGCTCTTCTTCTCGCATGTGAACGATGCGGGGTTCTGGCTGGTGAAGGAGTACTTCGGGCTGAGCGTGGGGCAGACGATCAAGACCTGGTCGGTCATGGAGACGATCATCTCTGTGGTCGCGGGTGGGCTTGTCCTGCTGCTCTCGCTGGTGATTTAGCCGGGGTCAGGGCGGGATCCATTTCCCCGATCCCGCCCCTTCCCCAACCTTCCGGCTCCGCCGGGCTCCTGGTTCGGCAGATCACCGGCTCCGCCGAGTTCGTCCTCAATCGCCGGACGGGCTGAAAGCCACAGCGGATGCTCCCGTTCCGCCCACCCCGGGTCCACCGACCCGGTCCGCATTCCCCGCCTCGCCTCTGGATCCGCCCACGCCATCCCCACGTGTCCGGCGAGCACCACGCCGAGTGCCAGGGCCAGCCAGTCGTGGACGAACGTGCTTCCCGTGCGCCATGCCAGTGGGGCCAGGTGCGTGAACCACATCAGCAGGCCCGTGCCCAGCATCACCAGGACCGCCCCGCCGATCCAGCCGGCGTACAGCTTCTGGCCCGCGTTGAACTTTCCCGCCCGCCGGGTGCGGCGCCGCAGCCAGGCCTTGTCGTACGGGCCGAAGCGGTTCAGGAGCCGCAGGTCGCCGCGGAACGCGCGGGAGGCGAGGCCCGCCAGGAAAGGGGCCGGGAGCAGCAGGCCCGACCACTCGTGAACCCTGACCACCAGCTCGCGGCGTCCGACCAGTTCGGCCAGGAACGGGAGGTACAGGCACCCCGCCGTCGCCACGCACACACCCATCAGAAGCGCCGTCAGGCGATGCACCCACCGCTGGGTGAGGGTGAAACGCGCGACCTCAGGTCGTGGGCTCGTCGTCCCTGCCATTCGAATCACCCACCCACGCGTCGACGTCGTATCCCCGCCGTTCCCAGTAGCCCGGCTCCACCTCGTCCGTGAGCGTGATCCCGGAGAGCCACTTCGCCGACTTGTAGAAGTACATCGGGGCGGCGTAGAGGCGGGCCGGGCCGCCGTGGCTGTGGCCCAGGTCCTTGTCCTGCATCCGCAGGGCCACGAGGACATCCGCCCGCCGCGCCTGACGCAGCGTCAGGCTCTCGCTGTACGTCCCGTCGAAGCACGTGAAGCGGACCGCGCGGGCGGTGGAGCGTACCCCTGACGCGTCCAGGATGCGGGAGAGACGCACGCCTTCGAAGGGTGTCTGAGGCACTCGCCAGCCCGTCACGCACTGGACGTCCCGCACCAGCCGCGTCTGCGGCAGGGCACGCAGTTCGGCCAGCGTGTAGGTGCTCGGGCGGTCCACCAGGCCGTCGATCTTCAGGCGGTACGTCGACTCGCTCCGATGCGGGACGGACGCGGCCACGGAGTAGTAGCGGAAGCCGCCGCCGTTGGGGAGCAGGTCCGTCAGGCCCGTGGGGTCCTTGTCGGACGCGGCGCCCAGGAATGATTCCAGGCCCCGCTGGAGCGGTGGCGCGGCGGCCACGCCCACGACGCCGAGGCCGATCATGCCGAGGACGAGGCGGCGGCCGACCGGCGCACCGCCGCCGTCCTCTTCTGACTGACGCGGAAGGGGAGTTGTCACCCTTCGATTCGAGCACCCGCGGCCCCCGGGGTACAGGGGCCGCGACTGTCCGTCAGCGTTTCGTCATACCTGACCGGCCGGCTCCTCGGCCGCCTTCTCCAGCTGGAACGCCTCGTTGCCCAGGCCGATCCGTGCGTGTGCCTCCGGCCTGGCCGAGCGCAGGACCACGCCGTAGACCACGCCGATCACGGCGGCGAGCAGGATGATCCCGGGAAGCACCCAGCTGAGCGCCGAGTCGGGGCCCGCGCCGACGAGGACGTCGAAGTCCTTGACGGTGTAGCCCGCGATGACGAGCAGGCCGACCGCGGCCAGGGCGGACGCGGCGATGCGCCAGGCCTGGGCACGCGCGGCACCGCGGCGTACGAAGAAGACGATGACCGCGACGGACGCCGTGGCCATCAGGAGGATGACGCCGAGGGCGCCGATGTTGCCGCCCCAGGTGAACAGGTGCAGGACCGGGGCGGTGGGGTCGCCGAACTTGCCGTCGTCGGTCACCGCGAAGGCCACCACGATCAGGACGGAGATCGCCGTCTGGAGCAGGGAGCCGGTGCCGGGGGCGCCCGTCGAGGTGTTGGTCCTGCCGAACGCGGCGGGCAGCAGGCTCTCGCGGCCCATGGCGAAGGCGTACCGCGCGACCACGTTGTGGAAGGACAGGATCGCCGCGAACATGCCCGTCACGAACAGGACATGGAGTACGTCGGTGAACGTGCCGCCGAGCCGGGACTCGGTGAGCCCGAAGAGCAGTCCCGCGCTCTGTTCCTGTGCCGCGGGGACGATCCCGGAGGGGCCCGCGGCGACCGTGAGCGCCCAGGAGCTGATCGCGAAGAAGATCGCGACGAAGCCGACCGCGAAGAACATCACGCGAGCGACGACGACCTGCGGGCGGCTGGTCTCCTCCGCGTACACGGGGGCCTGTTCGAAGCCGGTGAAGGCGGCGATGCAGAAGCAGAGCGAAGTGGCGACGCCCGCGCCCGTGAGGGTGTCCGGGTTGAACGCGTGCAGGGACAGGCCTTCCTTGGCCGGGTCCGCGATGGCCGCGATGTCGAAGATGACGACGAGCGCCACCTCGATGAGCAGCAGCACTCCGAGCACGCGCGCGTTCAGGTCGATCTTCAGCCAGGCGAGCACGGCGACGATCGCCACGGTGACGAGGGCCGGGATCCACCAGGCGACTTCGACGTCGAAGTAGGTGTTGAGCAGACCGGAGACCTCGAAGCCGAGGAGGCCGTAGAGGCCCGCCTGGAGGACGCTGTAGGCGACGAGCGCGACCAGCGAGGCGCCCGCGCCCGCGGTGCCGCCGAGGCCCCTCGATATGTAGGCGTAGAACGCGCCCGCGTTGTGGACGTGGCGGCTCATCTCGGCGTAGCCGAAGCTGAAGAGGCCGAGGACCACGCCGAGGATCAGGAAGAGGAGCGGCTGTCCGACCACGCCCATGACGCCGAACGTGGTGGGCATGACGCCCGCGACGACCATGAGGGGTCCGGTGGCCGCGAGCACGGAAAGAAGGAGTCCCGCCGTGCCGAGCCGGCCGGCGCGCAGTGCCGTCTCCTGACCCTTGTACGTACTGATCCCGCTGTCGTCGGCGGCGCCCTTGGCAGCGTTGCTCGCGGGTCTGGTGTCGCTCGTGCTGCTCGAACTGCCCGAAGCCATGGCGCGATTGTCCTTTCGATAGGGCCGATTGGTGCGGAAGGTCAGGCGGTGCCGAGCGCGGCGTCGCGCGCGGCGGTGAACGCCTGGTACGGGTCCCGGTCCGGGTACGACCAGGGTGCTCGGGTCGCGTGGCGCCCGATGCGGTGGAAGAGCGCGGCCGCCTCTGCGGCCCTGCCCTCGCAGAACTTGGCGTGGGCGAGGAAGTTGAGGTCGACCCGGCAGCGCGCGTAGGCCCTGCTTTCGGGCATCTCCCACTCCAGCCACCAGTCGAAGGCGGCCTTCATGACCTGGCGGGCCCGGCGCCCCGTCCAGTGTCCGGAGGCCGTCGGGTCGGCGGGTTCGCTGCCCGCGGTGGCGAGGACGCGGTAGCGCTCGGCGTGCGCGACGACGGGAAGGACCGCCAACGGCGAGTCCGCGGGCGCCTGTTCGGCCGCCCACGCGGCGAAGTCGTACACCTCGTGCAGCGGGTCCTGGCCCGCGGCGGGGCGCCGCTCGGCGAGCCTCGCCACCATCAGGTGGTGGGCGTGGTGGTGGCCGGGGTGCCGGTGGCGGACCTCGTCGAAGAGGCGTACGACGTCCTCCTCGTGGCCGAGCGAGCGCTCCAGGGTGAGCAGGGCTAGCCACGGCGTGGGGTCGGCCGGGCGGAGCGCCGCCACTTCGCGGCAGGCGTCGCGTGCCTTCTCCGAGCGCCCCTTGCCGCGCAGCGCGAGGTGCACCGCGGCATAGGCGAGCAGCACGGCGGCGTCGGTGCTCTCCGGCTCGGCGAGCCGCCAGTCACGGGCCCAGGCAGTGGTGGTGTGCTCCTGCGCGAGTACGTCGAACCGGTGGCCCCTGCGGTCCCAGTCGTCGCCGGTGTCGGCGAGCAGGGCGCGGACCTCGGTCCAGCGGCCCTGGGACAACGCGGTGCGCGCGGTGGCGAGTTCGGCGTCGTCGAGCGCGGAGTCGAAGGTGTGCGCCGCTCGCTTGCGGGAACGACCCAAGGGGGGTGGGGGTGGTGACACCGCGGGACTTCCTCCCCGGCGCGGCTCGCGTACGGATGATCACGCACAGCAAACCGGTAGGCAGCGCTCCAGTCAAGGTCCGCCTACGCCCAGAGCCTTCACCAACTCGTTTCAGAATCCGCAGACTTCACTCCCCACCTGCGGAGTTACCCGCCAGGACACGATTAGGACAAGTGAAACCGATTACATGGGACAAGCGGAACCGATCACACCACGAATCGTAGGACACACGCCCGCAACGGACTTATCAGCCCACCGATTTGGCCGCCGCCCGGCCCGCGGCGCGCCCCGAGAAGAGGCAGCCGCCGAGGAAGGTGCCTTCGAGCGAGCGGTAGCCGTGCACTCCCCCGCCGCCGAAACCGGCGGCCTCTCCGGCCGCGTACACACCGGGAAGTGGCTCGCCGCCCTCGGTGAGAACGCGTGACGACAGGTCGGTCTCCAGGCCGCCCAGGGTCTTGCGAGTGAGGATGTTGAGCCGCACCGCGACCAGCGGGCCCGCTTTGGGGTCGAGGATGCGGTGCGGGGCGACGGCCCGGATGAGCCGGTCGCCGAGGAACTTGCGGGCGCCGCGGATCGCCGTGATCTGGAGGTCCTTGGTGAAGGGGTTGCTGATCTCGCGGTCGCGCGCCTGGAGCGTGCGGCGCAGGGCCACCTCGTCGATGAGGGGCTCCTTGGTGAGGGCGTTCATGCCGCGCACGAGGGAGGACAGGTCCTTCTCGACGACGAAGTCGGCTCCGTTGTCCATGAACGCCTTCACCGGGGCGGGCACATCGGCGCGCGCCCTGTCGATGACGCCGCGCACGGACTTGCCGGTCAGGTCGGGGTTCTGCTCGGAGCCGCTGAGCGTGAACTCCTTGCCGATGATGCGCTGGTTGAGCACGAACCACGTGTACTCGTACCCGGACTTCATGATGTGTTCGAGCGTGCCGAGGGTGTCGAAGCCCGGGAAGAGCGGCACGGGCAGGCGGTCGCCGCGCGCGTCGAGCCAGAGCGAGGACGGGCCCGGCAGGATGCGGATGCCGTGGTTGTCCCAGATGGGGTTCCAGTTCTGGATGCCCTCGGTGTAGTGCCACATGCGGTCGCGGTTGATGAGGCGGGCGCCCGCGTCCTCGGTGATGCCGAGCATCCGCCCGTCGACGTGCGCGGGCACACCCGAGACCATCCGCTCGGGCGGAGTGCCGAGCCGCTGGGGCCAGTTGGCGCGTACGAGGTCGTGGTTGCCGCCGATGCCGCCGGAGGTGACGATCACGGCCTGCGCCCGGTACTCGAAGGACCCCGTGACCTCGCGGCTGCTGGCCGTGCCTCGCTCGGCGTCGGACGGTTCGAGCACTTCGCCGGTGACGGTGTCGACGCTGCCCGCGCTGCGGGAGAGGCCGGACACGCGGTGGCGGAACTTGAGCTGGACGAGGCCGCGTGCGACGCCTTCGCGGACGCGTCGCTCGAAGGGCTCGACGAGGCCGGGGCCCGTCCCCCAGGTGATGTGGAAGCGCGGCACGGAGTTGCCGTGCCCCTGCGCGTCATAGCCGCCACGCTCGGCCCACCCCACCACGGGGAAGAACCGCACCCCCTGCGCATGTAGCCAGGACCGCTTCTCGCCCGCTGCGAAGTCGACGTACGCCTCGGCCCATTTGCGCGGCCAGTGGTCCTCGGGGCGGTCGAAGGCTGCCGTGCCCATCCAGTCCTGGAGGGCGAGGGCGTGGGAGTCCTTGATGCGGAGCCTGCGCTGCTCGGGGGAGTCGACGAAGAAGAGGCCGCCGAAGGACCAGTGGGCCTGGCCTCCGATGGACTGCTCGGGTTCCTGGTCCAGGAGGATGACGCGGCGGCCCGCGTCCACGAGTTCGGCGGTTGCCGCGAGGCCTGCGAGGCCAGCGCCGATCACGATGACGTCTGCGTCGTAGGCCATCGGGGGTTCCTCCTAGACAGGGGGTTACTGGTGAGTCAGATCCTGGGCAGCGGAGTGGACGACGTCAACCGTCCGGCTGGGGAACAGCGCCTCGCTTTTAATAATGGCCAGCATTACTATGGCGTCATGGCCAGGACCTCAGGCCCGGAGACCCGGGAGAAACTGATCCGCGCCGCCGAGGAGATCTTCGCGGCGCAGGGCGTGCACGGCGCGCAGCTGCGGGACATCGTCCGGCTCGCGGGGCAGAGCAACCCGTCCGCCGTGCAGTACCACTTCGGCAGCCGCGCAGGCCTCCTGGACACGGTGATGGCCGAGCGCCAGACCCGCACGGAGAAGGTGCTCACCGCCGAGCTCGCGGAGGCCGCGGAGACCGCGGAGACCGCGGATCGGCTCCGCGGACTCCTCGCCGCCCTGCTGGCCGCCGAGGCCAGCGAACTGCGCACCGAGCGGGGCCGCCGCTGCCTGCGTATCTCCGCCCAGCTGAGCCACGAGAGCGGCGTCCGCACGCGCACCCCGCACCCCACCATCGACGGCACCGTCTACTGGGAGCTCATCGGCCGCGTGGAGGACTGCCTCGCCGCGCTTCCCGAACCGGTCAGGCTCGAACGCCTCGACCTGGCCCTCACCCTGGTCGGCGCCGCCATGGCCGACCGCGCCGGCCAGTACCTGGCGGGCACCACCCCCCTGACCGACGAGGTCCTCTTCCCCGCCGACCTGGTGGAGACCACCGCGGCCTTCCTGCACGCCCCTCTACCCGCACTTGGAGACACGTCATGACCGACACGAACCCGCACGACCTCACCGGCAAGACCGTGATCATCACCGGCGCCGCCCGCGGCCTGGGCGCCGAGGCCGCGCGCCAGGCGGTCGCCGCCGGTGCGAACGTCGTCCTCACCGACGTGCTCGACAAGGAGGGTGAGGCCACCGCCGCCGAGCTCGGCGAGCGTGCCCGCTTCGCGCACCACGACGTGACGTCGGAGGAGGACTGGCAGCGCGTCGTGGAGCTCGCGGTCACCGAATTCGGCGGGGTCCACGGCCTGGTCAACAACGCCGGTATCTCCACCGGACAGTTCCTGGAGTCGGAGTCGGTCGAGCACTTCCGCAAGGTGCTCGACATCAACCTCATCGGCGTCTTCATCGGCATCAAGACCGTCACCCCGGCGATGAAGGAGGTCGGCGGCGGGTCCATCGTGAACATCTCGTCCGCCGCCGGTCTCATGGGCCTCGCCCTCACCGCCGGTTACGGCGCGTCCAAGTGGGGCGTCCGCGGCCTCACCAAGATCGGCGCCGTGGAGCTCGGCACCGCCCGCATCCGCGTCAACTCCGTCCACCCGGGCATGACGTACACCCCGATGACCGCGCAGGTCGGCATCGAGAAGGGCGAGGGCAAGTACCCCAACACCCCGATGGGCCGGGTCGGCGAGCCGCACGAGATCGCGGGCGCCATGGTCTTCCTGCTCTCGGACGCCGCCTCGTACGTGACGGGCGCCGAGCTCGCCGTGGACGGCGGCTGGACCGCGGGACCCACCGTGAAGTACGTCATGGGGCAGTGAAGTACGTGAGGGGGCAGTGAGTTCGGCCGTGCGGTTGGATGGCCGGCATGACGACGAACAGCCGGCCCGTGCCCGACCCCAGCGAAGAGATCCTGGCCATCGTCGACGAGCACGACGAGGTCATCGGAGAAGCCCCGCGCGGTGAGGTGTACGCGCGGGGCCTGCGCCACCGCTGCGTGTTCATTCTGGCGCGGGACGCCGAGGGCCGCGTCTTCGTACACCGCCGCACCCCGGTCAAACTGGTCTTCCCCTCGCTGTACGACATGTTCGTCGGAGGTGTGGTGGGGGCCGGTGAGTCGTACGACGATGCCGCCCTGCGCGAGGCCCAGGAGGAGCTCGGGGTCGAGGAACTCCCGCGCCCCACACCGCTGTTCAAGTTCCTGTACGAGGACGGCGCGGGGCACAGCTGGTGGTCGTACCTCTACGAGGTGCGCTGCGACCTGCCCGTGAACCCGCAGGTCGAGGAGGTCGCCTGGCACACCTTCCTCACCGACGCCGAGCTGGACGACCGGCTCGGCGAGTGGGAGTGGGTGCCGGACGGGCTCGCCGCCTTCGAGCGGCTGCGGGAGTTCCGCGCGAGGTAGCGTGCGCCGAGTGAGCAATTTCGTACAGAGCCTGCGCCTGTGGTTCGCGCCCGAGCGGATCCGCGAGGAGGGCGACACCCCCGACTACCGTTTCTCGCTCGCCAATGAGCGCACCTTCCTCGCCTGGCTGCGCACCGCGCTCGCCCTCATCGGCGGCGGTTTCGCCGTGGACCAGTTCCTGCCGGACCTGCGCTGGGGGTGGCGCATCGGGCTCGCGCTCGCGCTGCTGGCCGCGGGAGTGCTGAGCTCGCTGCGGGCGGTGAACCACTGGGTGCGCTGCGAGCGGGCCATGCGGCGGGGTGAGGATCTTCCCGTGTCGCGCTTCCCGACGCTCCTGAGCGTGGCCGTCGCGGTCGTGGCGCTCGCCATGGTCGTCGTCGTGCTGTTCGGGTGGGAGGGGTGACGGACCGGGACCATGACCAGGGCGAGAGCCCGGCCCGCGATCCCGGGCTGCAACCGGAGCGTACGAGGCTCGCGTGGCGGCGTACGACCCTGTCCTGCACCGTCGCCGCGGTCCTCGCCGCACGCGCGGCCCTGCACGAGGGAACGAGCGCGCTGACCGTCGTCGCCTGCGCCCTCTGCCTGTTCCTGTGGCTCGGCTTCCTCGGCGTGGCGCACCGCAGGATGACCGCTCTCGCCGCCACCGGAAGGCCGCGCCCGCTTCCGGTGCGGGCGGCGGCGACGGCCGCGCTGTGCACGATGGCGCTCGCGGCGTGCGCGGCGGCCATGGTGTTCTGAGCGGCCTCCCTCGGAGCCCGGCGCGCGGAGGGCTCAGTCCGTCCAGTCCACCGTGACCGCGATCTTGCCCCGCGTGCGGCCCTCCGCGTTCAGGCGGTAGGCGTCAGCGGCCCGTTCCAGCGGGAACGTCTCGGAGACGTGGACCGTGACGACGTCCTGCTCCGCGAGCCGCGTCAGCTCCTTGAGGTCGTCGGCGTCGGGTCGTACGAAGCAGTAGTGGCCGCCCAGACCGATCACCGCGCCGTCCGCGATCGACGCGAGACGGCCGCCGGGCGCGAGGAGTTCGGCGGACACCTTGAGAGTGTCTCCGCCCACTGTGTCGAAGGCCGCGTCCACGCCCTCCGGGGCCAGCGCCCGTACGCGCTCGGCGAGACCGTCCCCGTAGGTGACCGGTTCCGCTCCCAGCTCGCGCAGGAAGTCGTGGTTGCGCTCGCTCGCCGTGCCGATGACACGGGCTCCCGCGTGCCGGGCCAGCTGGACGGCGATCGAGCCGACGCCGCCTGCCGCCGCGTGCACGAGGACGACATCGCCTTCCGTCACCGCGAGCGTCTTGTTGATCACCTGGTAGGCCGTGAGCCCGGCCAGCGGCAGGCCGGACGCCTCCGCGAAGGTGAGGTTGCGCGGCTTGCGGGCGAGGGTGCGCACGGGAGCCGCGACGTACTCGGCGAAGGTGCCGCGGGAGAGGAAGTCCTCGCGTACGTAGCCGATGACCTCGTCGCCCACCGCGAACTCGGGCACGGACGCGCCGGGCTGCACCACCACGCCGGCGACGTCCCAGCCGGGGATCACCGGGAAGACGGGGTCGAGGATGCCGTCGAGGTGGCCTCCCATGCACTTCCGGTCGACGGGGTTCACCGACGCGGCGCGGACCTTCACCAGGACGGAGTCGGGTCCGACCTTGGGGTCGCGCACATCGCCGAACTCTAGGACTTCGGGTCCGCCGTACTGGCGGTAGCTGATCGCCTTCATGGGGTCGACTTCATGGGAGCGCCTTCTTGGGATCGCCTTCGTGTGATCGCCCTTGTGGGGCCGTCGTACATGGTGGAAACATCAACAAGGCTTCCATATCCCCATCAAAGGGGCATCGAGTACTAGCCTGAGAGGGTCACCCCCCTCCCACAGAAGGTGCACGCGCCATGACCACGCTCCACCACGAACACCCCGTACACGAGCACGTCCACGGCCCGGCCTGCGGACACGCGGAGGTGCCGCACGGCGACCACGTCGACTACGCGCACGACGGGCACATGCACCGCCTGCACTCCGAGCACTACGACGAGTGCGAGCCCGGCAGCCACCAGGTCCACGAGGGGCACGACCACCGGCACGGCGACGGCTGCGGGCACTCCTCGGTCCTGCACGGCGACCACGTGGACTACGTGCACGACGGCCACCGGCACGCGGCGCACGACGGGCACTGGGACGATCACTGAGGGTGACAGAGGGCGACGGAGGCCCGCATAGGCCCACCGGCTCGGCCGACTTCCCCCGCGCGGGCGCCAACTGGCAGTCTGTGGCGGGGGATCGGTGTGTTCGGGGGCTTCCGCGCGGCAGCGATCCTGATCACGTTCGCGCCGCGCTCTGGACTACATACCGACTGGTCGGCATCATGAACGTCAGCGCGACGTACCGCGGCATTTCGACGACGACCGTCCGATCAGGAGCGAAGATGAGCTCAGACCACCCGCCAGGCCTCGATCTCGACCGGCTGCGCGGCCACCTGGACCGCGAGCGGCCCGGCCTCGTGGGCGGACCGCTCACCGCCCGGCTGATCGAGGGCGGCAGGTCGAACCTCACGTACGCCGTGACGGACGGCGCGACCCGCTGGGTCGTGCGGCGGCCCCCGCTCGGGCACGTGCTCGCGACCGCGCACGACATGAAGCGCGAGCACCGGGTGATCAGCGCGCTGCACGGGACCGCCGTGCCGGTACCGGCGCCACTGCTGCTCTGCGAGGACGACGCCGTGATCGGTGCGCCCTTCTACGTCATGGAATTCGTGGACGGCACGCCCTATCGCACCGCCGAGGAGCTTGCCCCGCTGGGCGCCGAGCGCACCCGTGCCGCCCTCCTCGGGCTCGTAGACACCCTCGTCGACCTGCACTCCGTGGACCCCGAAGCGGTCGGCCTCGGCGACTTCGGGCGGCCGGACGGCTTCCTCGACCGGCAGCTGCGCCGCTGGGGCAAGCAGCTGGACGCCTCGCGGAACCGCGACCTCGCGGGCATCGACGAGCTGCACGCGGCCCTGGGGCGGCAGCTGCCCGCCTCTCCCGCGGCCACCGTCGTCCACGGCGACTACCGCCTCGACAACGTCCTGATCGGCGCCGACGACCAGATCAAGGCGATCCTCGACTGGGAGATGTCCACGCTCGGCGATCCGCTCACCGACCTGGGGCTGCTCGCCATGTACAGCACGAAGCTCCAGCTGCCCGACTCCCCCATCAGCACCACGGCGGGCGCGGCCGGGCACCCGGATGCCGCCGAGCTGATCGAGCGGTACGCCGCGCGCTCGGGGCGCGACGTCTCCGCGGTCTCCTGGTACACGGCGTTCGCCTGGTTCAAGCTCGCCGTGATCCTGGAGGGCATCCACTACCGCTACACGCTCGGCCAGACGGTCGGCGCGGGCTTCGACCGGATCGGCGAGCTGGTCCCCGTCTTCATCGAGCACGGCCTCACCACCCTCCAAGGACGACAGGAAGGCTGAGACAGCCATGGACTTCGCATTCGACGCCCGCACCGAAGAGCTGCGCGCCAAGCTCCTCGCCTTCATGGACGAGCACGTCTACCCGGCGGAGAAGACCGCCGACGAGCAGCGCGAGCAGCTCGCGTCGCCGTGGGACACCCCGGCGATCGTCGGCGAGCTGAAGGCCGAGGCCCGCAAGCAGGGCCTGTGGAACCTCTTCCTTCCTGATGCCGAGCACGGCGCAGGGCTCACCAACCTCCAGTACGCCCCGCTCGCCGAGATCACCGGCCGCTCACCGCACTTGGCGCCCACGGCACTGAACTGCGCGGCCCCTGACACCGGCAACATGGAGGTGCTCGCCCAGTTCGGCAACGAGCAGCAGCAGAAGCAGTGGCTCAAGCCCCTGCTCGCCGGTGAGATCCGCTCGGCGTTCGCGATGACCGAGCCGGAAGTGGCCTCGTCCGACGCCACGAACATCACGACGCTCATCGAGCGCGACGGCGACGACTATGTCATCACCGGGCGCAAGTGGTACATCTCCGGGGCGATGAACCCGGACTGCCAGATCTTCATCGTGATGGGCAAGACGGACCCCGAAGGCGCCGACCCGCGCCGCCAGCAGTCCATGGTGCTCGTGCCGCGCGACACCCCCGGCCTCGAAGTACGGCGCGCGATGCAGGTGTACGGGTACGAGGACCACTCCCACGGGGGGCACGCGGAGGTCGTCTTCGACCGGGTCCGGGTCCCCGTGAGCAATCTGGTCGGTGAGGAGGGCGGCGGCTTCGCCATCGCCCAGGCGCGGCTCGGCCCCGGTCGCATCCACCACTGCATGAGGCTCATCGGCATGGCCGAGCGGGCCGTCGAGCTGATGTGTCAGCGGGCGGTGGCGCGTACGGCCTTCGGCAAGCCGCTCGCCCAGCAGGGCGTCGTCCAGGAGTGGATCGCGGACGCCAGGGTCGCGGTGGAGCAGCTGCGGCTGCTCGTCCTGAAGACGGCGTGGCTGATGGATACCGTGGGCAACAAGGGGGCGCACACGGAGATCCAGTCAATCAAGATCGCCACCCCGCGCACGGTCGTCGGCATCCTCGACCAGGCGGTCCAGTTGCACGGGGCGGGCGGTGTGAGTCAGGACTTCCCGCTGGCCGAGCTGTGGGCGGCTGCGCGGACGCTGCGCTTGGCCGATGGGCCCGATGAAGTCCACCAGCGGTCGCTGGCTCGGCGGGAGCTCAAGAAGTACCTGTAGCGCCCTTCCGGGGGACTGCGTGTCGCTGCGGGTTCGCTGTGGCTGATCGCGCAGTTCCCCGCGCCCCTTCGGGGCGCTCACCTTACGGTCGCAGCGCCCTCAGCAGCAGGTCCGCCAGGTGGTCCGCGACCTGCTGCGGGGTGAGCGGGCCGTTCGGGCGGTACCAGGTGGACAGGTGGTGGACCGAGCCGAAGTGGTAGTCCACCACCAGGTCCGCCGGGGTCTCCTTGGAGAAGACGCCTGCCTCCTGGCCCTCCTCGATCAGCGCGCGGAACCGCTCGTGGTAGCGGCGGCGCTCGGCCCTTACCTGCTTGTTCTTCTCCGGGCTGAGGTGGTGCATGGAGCGGAAGAAGATCGAGGCGTCGTCGAGATTGTCGATCGTCGTGACGACCACATCGGCCGCCGCGTCCCGCACCCGCTGCTCGACGGGAGCCTCGGCGTCCGCGAACGCGTCGAGACGCTCCTGCTGGACACGGAGCACACGCGCGTAGATCTCGTGCAGGAGATCGTCCTTGGAGCCGAAGTAGTGGTAGAGCGCACCCTTGGTGACGCCTGCCGACTCCACGATCTCCTGCACCGACGTGCGGTCGTAGCCGCGGTCGGCGAAGAGCCGTGTGGCGGCGGCGAGCAGCCGCTGCGGGACGGGTGTGCCGTCACCGTCCGTCGTCCTGGCCACTGCCGCCACCTGCCTTTCGGATATCGCTAGCTGTTGGTCGTACGGGAACTGGTCGTACGGGAACGCAGTTCCCGCCGGAGGATCTTCCCACTTGTCGTCTTCGGAAGTTCCGGCAGGATCTCGACCTCGCGCGGGTATTTGTACGCCGCGAGCCGTTCCTTGCAGTACGCGGCCAGCTCCTCCGGTGCCGATTCCGCCTCCGCCCCCGGTCGCAGGCTGACGTACGCCTTGACCGTCTCGCCCCGGTAGCTGTCCGGGACGCCGATCACGGCCGCCTCGCGGACCGCGGGGTGGGTGTAGAGGACGTCCTCCACCTCGCGCGGCCAGACCTTGAAGCCGGACGCGTTGATCATGTCCTTCTTGCGGTCGACCACATAGAGCCAGCCCTGGGCGTCCATGAACCCGATGTCGCCGGTGCGCAGCTCGCCGCCGGGGAAGGCCTCGTCCGTGGCGTCGGGGCGCTTCCAGTAGCCGGGGACGACCTGCGGGCCGCGCACGGTGATCTCGCCCTGCTCCCCGAAGGGGACGTCCGCTCCATGGTCGTCGACGATCCTGACGACCGTCTCCGGGCCGGGTACACCGACGGCGAGCGTGCCCGATACCGGGTCGACCGGAGCCTCCTCGCCGGGCGGCACGGAGGCGCACGGCGCGGTGCACTCGGTGAGGCCGTAGCCGTTGTGGAGGTAGGGGCCGAAGCCCGCGCGGAACTTCTCCACCAGGGCCGGCGGCAGCGGCGCACCGCCCGAGGAGATCATCGTGAAGGAGTCGAAGTGCTCCCGCGTGGCGGAGGGGTGGGCGGCCAGGGCCATGAAGGCCGTGGAAGGGCCCACGGTGTACGCGGGCCGGTGCTCGGCGAAGGCGTCAAGGACGACCCCGGCCTCGAAGCGGTACGCGAGAGCGAGGGTGCCCGCGTTGGTCAGCGCGCCCGCGACCTGCGCGACCATGCCGGTGATGTGGAAGAGCGGCGCCATCGCGAAGTAGCAGGAGCCTTCGGGGATGCCGGATCCTGTGCGCTGCCGCTCGGCGTTGTAGGTGATGTTGCCGTGGGTGTTCATGGCGCCCTTGGGGGTGCCGCTCGTACCCGACGTATAGCTGATCAGCGCGACGTCGGAGGGACCGAGCTGCCGGTCTCCGGGCGCCGGGAGCTCCTGCCGGGCGACCGTCACCAGGTCATCGGCGTCGGCGGCCTGCGGGACGCGTTCGAAGTCGAGGACGCGGGTGTCGTTCCGGGTCTGGAGATCCAGCTGACAGGCCGTGAGCACGATGCGTACGGGAGAGGCGGCTGCCGTCTCGCGCAGATACGTCTCCCATGCGCGGTCCGAGCAGATCAGCGCGGTCACGTCGGCGTCCGCGAGGACGTGCCCGACCTCCGCCGACTTGTACATGGGGTTCACCGGCACGACCGTGGCGCCCGCCTTCCACGCGCCGAGCAGCGCGATCACGAAGTGCGGGGTGTTCTGGAGGAGGATCGCGACCCGGTCGCCCTTGGCGAGCCCGCGCGCGGCCAGGTGTCCGGCGACGGAGTCGGTGAGGGCGTCCACCTCTCGGTAGCTCAGACGCCCGTCGAAGTAGGCGAGGGCCGTGTGCTCGGGGGCTCTGAGCACCGAGGCGCGGAAGGCGTGCACGACGGAGGCGGCGGGCTCGACCGGGCCGCGCTGGGCCTCGTTGAGCCGGGCGAGCCAGGGCTTGGCGGCATATATGGATGCCGTCGGCGTCGCGTCGCTCACCGCTCGGTCCCCTCCCACTTCTGCTGGATGTGGTTCATGCCGGTGAGCCATTTGTCGGGCTCGGCGGCGCGGATACGGTAGTACTCGGCGACCTCGGGGTGCGGCAGGATCAGGAAGCGGTTCTCCTCGATCCCGGCGAAGAGCGCCTCCGCGACGTCCTCGGGCTCGATCGCGGTGGGCGTGAGCACGAGGTCGCCCGCGGTGCCGGTGGCGGCGAGCATGTCGGTGCGCACGCCCTGGGGGCAGATCGCGTGGACATTGATCCCACGGTGGCGGTACGTGAGCGAGAGCCACTCGGCGAAGGCGTACGCGCCGTGCTTGGTGACGCTGTAGGGCGCGGCGCCGATCATGGTGAGCAGGCCTGCCGCCGAGACGGTGGAGACGAAACGGCCGCTGCCGCGCTCCAGCCAGTCGGGGAGCAGCGCGTGGGCCGCGCGGACGTGCGCCATGACGTTGACGTCCCAGGCCGTGGCCCAGACCTCTGCGGGAGCCGCCTCCGAGCCGCCGGAGCCGAGGCCCGCATTGGCGCAGTACACGTCGATGGTGCCGCTCAGGGCATCTCTCGCCGCCGGCACGACCGTGGACGCGTCCCCCGGCACGGCGACGGCGCCGATCTCCTCGGCGACCGCCTCGGCCTTGGCGGCGTCCAGGTCGTTGACCACGACGCGCGCCCCGGCGGCGGCGAACCGGCGGGCCAGCGCGGCCCCGATTCCGCCTCCGGCACCGGTGACGACAACTCCCTTGTCATGCAGGGTCTCCACGATCAGTCTCCTTCGACTGCGGCTCCTCTGTGATCGCAGACTAACCAGTCGGTATGTACGGACGGAAGGGGGTCGGGCCGCCGGGTTCGTTCCCCGGCGCGGGTCCGCGCGCTAGCGTGCGTGGCCATGACAGCCACCGCGCTCACGGAGGTCGATGCATGAATCTGTCCCGAGGCAGCCTGTCCAGACGGGGCCTGCTCGCCGTCACCAGCGCCACGGCCCTCACCTCGGCGGCCCCCGCTGCCGCCGCGGCAGGCGGCGGCGGATCCGGCGCGGGGCGGCGGCTGCGCACCGGCTTCGAGCGCCTCGCCGCCGACGGCTACACGCTCCTGGACGGTGAGCGGGTCGGCGTGGTCACCAACCCCACCGGCGTCACCAGGGACGTACGCCACATCGTCGACGTCATGCACACGGACGAGCGCGTGAACCTGGTCGCGGTCTTCGGGCCCGAGCACGGCTTCCGGGGGACGGCGCAGGCGGGCGGCTCCGAGGGGCGCTACGACGATCCGGCGACCGGGCTTCCCGTCTACGACACGTACCAGAAGAGCGGCAAGGCCCTTGCCGACATCTTCACGGCCGCCCGCGTCGACACGATCGTCTTCGACATCCAGGACGCCGGCGCCCGCTTCTACACGTACATCTGGACGCTCTTCGACTGCATGGAGTCGGCCGAGCTCGCGGGCAAGCGATTCGTCGTCCTCGACCGGCCGAACCCGGTGACGGGGCGCGGCGCGTACGGTCCCGTCCTGCACAAGGAGTTCGCGACGTTCGTCGGGCGGCAGCCGATCGCGCAGGCGCACGGGATGACGGTGACGGAGCTGGCGCTGCTGTTCAACGGCGAGTTCCTGGAGCGCCCCGTCGCCCTGGAGAACGTACGGATGACGGGGTGGAAGCGCTCGGACTTCTACGACGCCTCCGAACTGCCCTGGGTCCCGCCGAGCCCGAACATGCCGACCCCGGACACCGCCCTCGTCTACAGCGGCACCTGCCTCTTCGAGGGCACGAACCTCTCCGAGGGACGCGGCACGACCCGCCCGTTCGAACTGCTCGGCGCGGAGGGCATCGACCGGAAGTGGGCGTCGGCGGCGAACGAACTCGGCCTGCCCGGCGTGCACTTCAGGGAGGCCTACTTCGCGCCGACGTTCTCCAAGTTCCAGGGCAGGACGATCGGCGGCGTCCAGCTCCACGTGCACGACCGCGAGTCGTACGACCCGGTGCGCACGGGCATCGCACTCCTGGTGACCGCCAAGAAGGTCTGGAGCGGCTTCGCCTGGCGCTCCGACAACTGGATCGACAAGCTGACGGGCTCCACGCGGGTCCGCACCATGATCGACGCGGGCGCGAACACGGACGAGGTGGTGGCCGCCTGGCAGGACGATCTTGCGCGGTTCCGTGCGGTGCGGAGGCGGTACCTGCACTACCGGTAGGCGCCCCGAAGGGGCGCGGGGAACTGCGCGCCCAGCCACGACGCACGCGCGGGTAGGGAAGACCCCACCAGCGAACGGGGTGCCTCCCGGATGGCAGGCACCCCTGACGGACCGGGATCGTGATCTTCACCTCTGTACACCCGAGTTGAGGAGACCCCGCATGGCCCGCGCAGCACGCCGCACAGCGCCACTCGCACTGGTAGGCGCACTCACCCTGGGGGCACTCGCCCCCCACGCGGTCCAGGCCAGGACTGGCACCCCGGACCCGGTCCCAGCGATCGAGCGCGCCGCGCACCCCCTCCGCTCGACCGCCCCCGGCGGCGACACGAGGGACCTGCGCCCGATGGGCGAAATGGTGGGCGACGCCAAGGTCGTGGGCCTGGGCGAGGCCACACACGGTTCGCACGAGTTCTTCACCATGAAGGACCGGGTGTTCCGCTATCTCGTCGAGGAAAAGGGGTTCACCACCTTCGCCCAGGAGGTCAGCTGGACGACGGGCCTGCGTTTCGACGCGTACGTGCACGGGGGCGAGGGGGACGTGCGCGAGCTCGTCCACAAGGAGCTGGCGAAGACGCCCTGGGACACGCAGGAGTACGTAGAGCTCCTCACATGGATGCGCACATACAACGACAAGCACCCGGACCGCCAGGTGCGATTCCTGGGCGATGACCTGAACTACCCCGAACTCGGCCACGAGTTGTTCGACGGCGTGGAGGACTACGTCCGTGCGCACGACCCCGATCTGCTCCCCAGGATCACCGAGCTGTACGCGCCGATCCGCCGCCTCTCGGACGGGGACACGTACATGGGCAGACCCTTGGCGGAGCGGAAGAAGCTGGCCGGGCAGGCGCGGGAGGCGCTGGATCTGCTGAAGGAGCGCCAGCCCTCGGCGGGCGGCGGGAAGTTCACCTGGGCGTTGCAGCACGCCCGGTCCCTGTCGCAGACCGCCACGGTCTACGCCTTCCCCCTGGACACCGCCGATGGCCAGCGGGACGCCATGCTGCACCGCGACCGGCTCATGGCACAGAACACCGCCTGGTGGCAGCGGCACACCGGCGACAAGGTGCTCCTGTCGGCCCACAACGCCCATGTTTCGTACGAGAGTTACGACCCCCGCTATCCGAAGATGCAGGGCGCCTTCCTGCGGGACCGGCTCGGCAAGCGGTACGTCAGCATCGGGTTCACCTTCGACCAGGGCTCGTTCATGGCGCAGGGTCGCGACAACGGCAAGTGGAAGTCCGTCCGGGTGGGCCCGGCGGCGCGCGGCATGAACGAGAACACACTCGACAAGGTGCGCCTCGACGACTATTTCGTGGACATGCGCTCCCTGCCGGACCCGGCCCGCGCGTGGCTGAGCAAGGCCCGGGTGACCCGCAGCATCGGCTCCGGTTGGCCTGACGGACCGTACAAGATCCGGCTGGCTTCCTCTCACGACATCCTCATCCATCTGCACCGCGTCACCGCAGCTCAACGCCAGTCTCAATGACCGAGACAAGCCGCTCCAGGTATTGACTGGCCCCTACATCCAACGCGACAGTGCCGGTCGTGCGGAGCGAAACGACAGCAAGCGAAACGACAGCAGCAGAGAATCAACAGGCCCAGGCCGTGGACGGCAGCCCCGAGAGTATGCGCCGCGTAGCCGTGGCGTCGTTCATCGGGACGGCCATCGAGTTCTACGACTTCTACATCTACGGCACGGCGGCCGCCCTCGTCCTGAACCAGGCGTTCTTCCCGACCCTGGACCCGGTCAACGCCACCCTCGCGTCCTTCTCCACCTACGCGGTGGCGTTCGCGGCGCGGCCCATCGGGTCGGTGATCTTCGGGCACTTCGGTGACCGGGTCGGGCGCAAGTCCGTACTCGTGGCCTCGCTGCTGCTCATGGGCCTTTCGACAGCCCTCGTCGGACTCCTGCCCGGCTACGGCACATTGGGCATCTGGGCGCCGGTCCTGCTGATCCTGCTGCGCTTCCTCCAGGGCATCGGGCTCGGCGGCGAGTGGGGCGGCGCCGCGCTGCTCGCGGTCGAGCACGCGCCGAAGAAGAAGCGCGGACTGTATGCCGCCTTCCCTCAACTCGGCCCGTCTGTAGGGTTCTTCGCGGCGACCGGTGTCTTCTGGCTGCTGTCCTCCACCCTCTCCGACGACGCGTTCAGGGCCTGGGGCTGGCGCGTGCCGTTCCTGCTCTCCTTCCTCCTGGTGGGCGTCGGACTCTTCGTACGCCTGCGCATCAGCGAGACGCCGGTCTTCACGAAGGTCATGGACGCGCAGGAGGCCAGCAAGGTCCCCACGCTCGACGTGCTGCGCCGCTATCCGCGTGAACTGCTGCTCGGCGCGGGCGGAATGATCGTCGCGTACGGCCTCTTCTATACGGCGACGACGTACTGCCTGGCCTACTCCACCGGCTCCCTCGGCATCTCCCGCAACACCATGCTCGGCCTCTCGATGGTCGCCTGCCTCTTCCTCGCGGCCGGTACGTGGCTCGCCGCGACCCGCTCGGACGGTGCGGGACGCCGCAAGCTGATCCTCGTGGGCGCCGGGCTCGCGGCGGTGTGGGGTCTGGTGCTCTTCCCGCTCCTGGACACCGAGCAGCCGGTACTCATCGCCCTGGCGCTCGGCGGCGCGCTGTTCTGCATGGGGGTGGTGTACGGGCCGATGGGCGCGTATCTGCCGGAGTTGTTCGGTACGAACGTGCGCTATTCGGGCGCTTCGCTCGCCTACAACCTGGGCGGTGTGCTCGGCGGCGCGGTCTCCCCTCTGGTCGCGACCCGGTTGCAGTCCGCGTTCGGCTCGTCGTCGGTCGGCTGGTACGTGAGCGCGATGGCGATCGTGTCCCTGGTGTGTGTTCTCGCGCTGCCGGAAACTCGCGAGCGGGAACTGACGTGAACTCAATAAACGTAATGCGGTACGCGCGGGAAGTGAATTCTTCACACGTCTAGACCACATACTCCGGCCATATCCGGAACGGTCAATTCAGCGGCTGAGCCACCACCGTTCATTGTCCTTGGCCAACGCGTCCCAGAGCAGGTTCAATGGGTGCCCAGAATCACAGGAATCGCGGTCGCCCCGCCGTGTGAAGACCCCGACGAGCACCTCGGTCCGCGGTCCGACATCGCCGACGACATCGAGCCGCCGCAGCCCCCCGGCCTCCGGGAGGCTGCCGCTCTCGGCGGCCTCCGCGATGCCCCTGGTGACGAGCATCGCCCCGCTCACCACGCCCGAGCGCAGCAGCTCGAAGCCGTAGTGCGCGGCCTCTATCTCGGCGGCGATGGACAGCTGTTGGCGGTAGTCGGGGCCGTACCAGGAGGTCAGGAAGCGGCCGATGAGGCCGCCCGCCGACACCACGAGGGGCAGCTCGGGCAGCTCGCTCGCGCCCACGGAAGGCCCGGGGAGCCGGCCGTCGGAGAGGTTCGTGAGCAGGGAGAGTCCGCTGCGGCGCCACTCGATGACGTCGTACGGGTCGAGCTCCGCCTCCTCCCCCTCGGTGACCACGACACTGCCGCAGACCAGGTCGAGTTCCTTGGACCGGAGCTTGGTGAAGAGGTCACCGGTGCGGACGTGGGTGACCTTGAGATCGACCCCCCGGCGTTCGTAGGCATCGCTCACGCGCTCCACGGCGTCCAGGAGAAACCCCAGCGTGTAGCGGGTCGAGCCGACGGACAGGGTGCGCCCGAGGCGGCGGCGCGCGTCGTGCAGACCGTCCTTCCACTGGCCGAGCGTGCGACGGGCGAGGTCGACGATGGCCTCGCCCGTGGGGGTGAACAGGACGTCCTTGCCGCGCCCCCGCTTGAGGACGAGCGCTTCTCCGCACAGTGCGCCGAAGGTGCGGTTCATCGTGTCCAGCTGTTTCTGCACGCTGGACTGTTCGCGCCCGAGCTGGCGGGCAGCGGCGAGCGCCGTGCCCGTCTCGTGCACCGAGAGCAGCGTACGTAATTGATCCATCGTGGTGTCCAGCAGCTCCGTGGGGTACTGCTGCGGACCGGATAAGGCCATGTTCGGCTACTCGCTCTCCGACTCCCTTTGCTTTAACGGCAATGGAGCATAGCCGCCGCGGAAACTGCCGCAGAAACTGATCCGGAGTGCAGCGAAAATTATCTGGCGATTTCTTCCAGAAAAAGCTGGATGACTTCCCGGTACCCATGGAATGGTCGAGCCAATCCCGATCAACCCTCCATCTCTGCAAGGAGACTTACGCTCGTGAGCCAATACCAGGCCGCACCCCCGCACCCCGGCCCCCACCCCACGGGTCACACGCGGCGCGCGGCCAGGCGACCCGGCACCCTCGCCGCTCTGGTGTGGACCTCGGTCCTCTCCTCGGTCGCCGCGATCGTCGGCGCTGTCCTCGTCTTCGCCGGCGGCGACGGCATGGCGGAGGACAACATCAACGACGTCATCCAGGACCACCCGGACGTCGTCGGACTGCCGTCGGGGACGTCGGCGGCCGACCTCAAGGCCCTCTCGGGGCCCATGTGGGACGAGATGATCAGCGACCGTGCGGGCACGCTCTCCGCGCGGGCCGGGTTCGCCATCTTCACCGCGCTCTGCCTGCTGATATTCGCCCTCGCCGCCCGCAAGAGCGCCGCGGTGTGGGCCCGGGTGCTCATCACGATCTCGGCCGTCGTGGCGCTGTTCCCGCACTTCCTGATCCTCAGTGACTACGAACCGGACTCGGTCTTCGTCCTGAGCCTCGTGTCACTCTTCACGGCCATCGCGGCGATCGTGCTGTGCTGGCTGCCGCCCGTCAACCGCTTCGCGCGGGAGCGGAAGGCCGTCGGCTAGCCGACGGCGCACAGACCGCGTCGGGGCAGGTGCCGCCGGGGGTGGGCACTCGCCCCGACGTGTTGTGCGGGACATCTGGTCAGCCTCCACGGGCCGCAGGACGATGGCCGCGTGGAGCCCTACTGGGAACTGACCTTCGACGCCGACGGGGATGTCGACACCACGCAGCGCGACCGCCTCCTCGCCGGGGTGGCCCACGAGCGCGTCACCGATCTCCTCGTCCTCGCGCACGGCTGGAACAACGACCGAACCATGGCGACCAACCTCTACCAAAGGTTCTTCGCTCCCTGCCAGAGCCTCGCGGGCCCTCGTGTGCGCCTGGGGTACGTGGGCGTGATCTGGCCCGCCATCCGCTTCCCCGACGAACCGATCCCCGACTTCGAACCCGCGGCCACGGCCACCGGACCGGGGCCCGCACCGGGCGTCGGACCCCAGCTCGACGAGCCGACCCGGCTCCTCCTGTCCATGACCTTCCCCGGTCATGACGCCGAACTCCGCAGGATCGGCGCCCTGTTGGCCGAGCGCTCCGAGGTCCCCTCGCGCCTCTACGAGTACGGACGCCTCGTACGCAATCTGGTCTCCGTGCACCAGGACAGCGCCGCCCACCTCTTCGCCGACGACATCTGGACGGGCGAGCCCGCGATGCTGACCGACGACGCGGTCGAGGTCTGCCAGGTGTTCGCCGCGGTGATGCAGGAGACAGGGCAGCAGGAACTCTTCGGCAGCCTGCGCAAACGGCTCTGGAACGGGGCGCACGAACTCCTGCGCCAGGCCAGCTACTACGCCATGAAGCGCCGGGCGGGCTCGGTGGGCCAGCTGGGTCTCGGCCCGGCCATCGGACTGCTCGCCCGTGAGGCACGGGACGTACGCGTGCACCTCATCGGGCACAGCTTCGGCGCGCGGCTCGTGTCGTACGCGCTGCGCGGGATGCCCGAGTCGGTGCGGGGGGTGAAGTCCACGACGCTGCTCGAAGGGGCCTTCTCGCACTACGCGTTCTCCGAACGCCTGCCGCACGCCCCCTCGCGCGGCGGCGCCCTGCACGGGGTGCAGCGGCGCATCGACGGCCCCCTGGTGTCCTGCTACTCCCACCACGACGACGCCCTGGGCAAGATCTATCCCCTGGCGTCGAAGATCGCCGGGGACTCCTCGACCTTCCTCGGCCTCTGGGAGCGCTGGGGCGCCATCGGGTACAACGGGATCCGGGCGGTGAACGGCGCCAAGCGCGTCAAGCTGGGCCGGGCGATCCCCGCCGAGGGGTGCGTGAGCGTGGACGCGTCGGCGGTGGTGCGGCGAGGCGGTCCGCCCTCCGGCGCGCACAGTGACATCTGCCATGAGGAACTGGCGCGTGTCGTGTTCGCCGCAGGGCGGATCGCTACCTCGTGACTCTCAACCTCTAGCGGTGGGACGGGAATTCGACGACCTGCTGGTACGTGGGCCGGTTCTGCCACTGGATCGGCCCGTGCGTGATGCCGCCGAGCGCCCGGTGGATGACCGAGTCCGAGCACCACTGGTCGCCCGCCGCACAGCTCGCGTCGCCGGGGTAGACCTCGGTCGCGGGCTTGGCGACGGCCTGTGTGAGGGTGGCGAGGAGCGCGTCACGGCAGGCGTCCAGCTTTCCCGCGCCGCAGTACGCGTCGCCGAGCTTCCCCTCCACGGGCTGCCCGAGCACCGCCCGCAGATCCTTGTCCGCGAAGCCCCACCAGCCGTACTGGAAGGCCGACCCGGCGTGCGCCCCGGTGGGTCCGTGCCCGGCGGACGGTGATTCGTCCGTGCTGAGCTGCGCCGTCAGCGCGTCGTACAGGTCCTTGCCGAGACCCGGCTTGAACTCGGCCTCGACGAGCAGCGGCCACCAGGCGTCCATGATGCGTACGGCATCGGGATGGGCGTACGTCTTGGAGCCCGCCGCCGTCTGATTGCGCTGCGACCCGGCCTGCTGCCAGGCCTCCAACTGCTGTATGGCCTTGGCCTGTTGGGGATCGGTGACGGGCTTGCTCCGCACCACCTTGAGCAATTCGGGAAGGAGCTGTTCACCGCGCAGGTCGGTGACGGCCGCCTCGGACATGGCCTGGGTGAGCGCGGCGCGCGTGACGCCGCCCTTCTCGGTCAGCTTCTTCACCCGTCCGTCGAGCAGGTCCCCGCGGTGCACGGCGCTCACGCCGAAGCCCGCGGTGCTGAAGTCCTTGGCCTGCTTGTTGTTCCAGGAGATGTAGTAGTCCTGGTTGACGGACTGCGGGTGCTCGGCGGGCGGTGTCTGCGTCGATGTGTTGTCCGCCGGGTCGAAGTCCTGCCATTCATTGGCCTGTTCGGCCTTCACCGGCAGGGCGGGGTCGATGTCCTTCGCGCGCTCCGGGTTGGCGCCGCTGTTGTAGTACGCGGTGTCGCGGGAGTCGGCGTAGAACCAGTTGAAGGCGTAGCTGATGTGCTGGGCGGCCTTCTTGAAGGTCGACGCGTCCTTCACGTACGAGGGGTCGTTGAGCATCTGGAAGCCGATGATCGAGTCGGCCTCGTGGCGGTAGGTGGAGCGCAGCGAGACGTACGCGACGGGTTTGCCCTCGACGCTCGCCCGGTGCGTCACGACGCCGTACTTCGTGCGGAACACCTGCATCCGGTAGGAGCCCGCCGCCGTGGAGTCGGCGAGCGTCGGCTTCCAGGCGTTCTTGCGCTCCAGTTTCTCCATGGGGGTGCACGTGCCGTGGTGGACGTAGTGGGTGGACTGCTTGGTGGGCGTGCCGCCGCCCGGCTCGCACAGCTCGACGGCGTACGTGTCGGTGATGTCCTGCCCGGCGGAGGTCGCCGACCAGGCGTAGTCCTGGCCGCGCCCCAGCTGGACGTACATCCCGACGCCCGCGAAGGAGACGCCGCGCGCGCTGATGCCGGGGCCTTGCAGTTCCTGCTGCATCAGGAGCTGCGGGGCGAAGTAGCCGGTCTGCGGGCCGAAGACGGCTACGGGGTTGCCGCTGGCGGTGTGCTTCGCGGAGACGACCAGGGCGTTCGACATGCCCTTCTTGCTGCCGTCCTGCTTGAACAGATCGGCGGGCAGCACTCCCTTGTCGTACATGCCCTGGAGCGGCTTGAGCTTCTTGGGGGCCTTCACCGGGTCCTTCGCCGCTGTCCTGGCCCCGCCCTCCCTGTCGTACACGAGCTGTTCGCGTTCGACCGACCCCGGGTCGGGCATCGCGGTGCCGCGCGCCTTCTCGGGCTTGCCCGCGTACGGGAAGCTCGTGCCGTCGTGGATGGTCTGGACGGACTCGGGGTCGTTGCGGGCGCGGAAGGACTCCCAGACCTTCGTGCCCTTCTCGACGCCGTACTTCTGCTGGGACTTGAGGAGGGAGATGGCCGAGTCGACCTCTCCCCCGCCGCCGTTGCCGAAGAGCCCGCCGACGACGGACGCGAGCGCGATCATGTCGGTGACCTTGAAGGGCTGGATCTCACCGGCGTTGGTGATCGCGTCGATCTTGCCGGTGAGGACGTACTCGCCCGGGAAGTAGCGGCCGTCCTTGGACTTCACGCGGTAGGCGTTGAGCCCGTCGATATAGGCCTGGGCGTCCTCCATGGCCTGCCTGCCGCGCTCGCCCTGGGTCGACTTGATGTACTCGACCTGCTTCTCCAGGTCCTCTTCCTTGTACGGGGCCTGCGGCCAGAACTGCTGCTCAAGGCCCTGGTTGGCGAGCGCGCCGCCCGCGAACGAGGTCAGCTCGCCGCGGCCGATGTGCCGGAACAGGTCGATGAGCCAGAGCCGGTCCTGCCCGGCGGCGAAGCCCGCGCCGAACTCGGTGCCGTAGCGCGTGCTGCCCTTGATGTGCGGGATGCCGTACTTCTTGTCGCGGGTGATCGTCACATCGTCGCGCGGCTTGGTGACGGAGGCGGCCTGGCCGTCACGGACGCCGAAGGACGCGTCGTTGAAGAACTCCGTCAGCTTGTCGTCGGTGAGGGACGGATAGCCGGATGAGAGCTTGTCGTACGGGCCCAACTGGTCGTCCGCGTGTGCGGGTTGAGTGCCGAAGACGCGATGGCTGAGGATCTCGGCGAGGGTGGCGTTGCCGTTCGCGCCGGGCGGCAGGACGTCCGCGCACTGCCCTTCGCAGTAGTCCGCGGCCGGTGGTGGCTCGTCCGCGGCCGACCCCGGCTGTGGCGCGATGAGGGATGCGGCGAGCGCGAGTGCCGCGCTGGCGGTGAGGGTTCTGAGCCGGGCGATGCGTCGTCGCATGTGTGCTCCTCTGGGCTCCGCTTGTGCTCCTGTGGGCGGGAGTTGGATCGGAGGTTACTGGCGAGTTGCCGAACCCGGAAGATGAACATGCGTCGCCTTTTCAACAACACCACATAGCTCCAGCTCACCGCCGCCTTATGTCCGCCAACGAAAATCGGATGGAAGTCGAGGGAGCCGAATCGCGTGTCGATACGTCTACTCGGCAACGTCCGAGAACGTGCGACGGAGGTGCAGGGCGATGGCCGGATTCCGGAGTCTCGCGAGACAGGTGCGTGATCCGCTGAGTGATTTGGCGCTGCGGCGGTATTCACTGCGCAAGTGCCTGGAGCGGTTCGCTCCCTACGGCCACCGGGCGACCTGGGACCATTTGTGCTCCCGTGCGGGGTTCGGCCCCGAGGACCGGTCGCCCGACCCGGCGCGGCTCGTGGCCGCGCTCGATGAACTGGAAGCGGCGCGTGCGGTCTGGCTCGTGTACGAGGAGGGCTTCGCGGAGCGCCGCCGCAAGGAGAAGCACGACGGGCTCCGGCGGCCCGGCACCGTGGACGACTGGCACCGCTGCACTTGGGGCGGGTGCGGGGTTGCCTGGTGCGACGACCCCGGCGTCCACCCCGCAGAACCACTCGCCGAGGTGCTGCGCCGGCTGATCGCGGCACTCGAGCGGGAGCCGGGCGCGCTCTGCCCGGTGTGCGCGAGGTCCGACCTCATCTGGATGCACGGCCTGGCGCACGAGCCTTCTTCGGGCGCCGTCTGTACGGGCTGCGGAATCGTGGTGCCGGACCCGGTGCTCACGCCCGCGGCGATGGCACGGGCGCGCGCACGACGGGAACGGCCGCTGGTCTCGGCCTGACGTCCGGTCGCCGTGGCGGCCAGGGCCTGCCGTCAGGGCGTAGCGACGTCCCACTGGATGGCCAGCTTGAACTCGGCGAGCATGAGCGGCGCGGCGATCTTCACGTCGCCCGCGCCGCGTGCCGATATCTTCAGGCCGACCGGTGTCTGCGGGTGCACGAACATCTGCCAGGTGTGCGTCCGGTACTGCCCGCCCCTGGTGGGCACCCAGTCGGTGGTGGCCGTCGAGTCGTACCCCGTGGAGCCGCCGAGCGGATCGCGGACATAGCGCGCGCGGTACTCCGTAGGCCGGTCGTCCGGCTCCCAGAAGATCAACGCCGACAGGGTGCCCCAGCCGTCATGGCTCGGCCAGATGAGCCCGGAGCGGGCGTCGGGGAACTGGGACGGGGTGGTGTCCCCCTTGGCGGGGTCGTGCATGGCCCACGGGTCGTACGACTCCTCGGCGTCCACGTACGGAAACCGCACGAGGTGGTAGCCGTCGCTGTCGTACGTGATCTTCTGCGGCCCGGTGCGCGCCGCGTCCCACTTCAACGAACAGATGGCGATTCCCATCGGCCCTCCCCCTGTGTGATGTCGTGGTGCTGCGTGATGTCGCGATGCTGCGTGGTGTCGTGTCTCCGGCTCTCTGTGCTGTCCTGTGGTGATGCAGGTATGTGTGAACGGCGCCCGCGGCGCGGGCGATGGCGCGCTGATCCCGTTGTCGCCCGGGGCGATGGCCCATTCGGTGGCGGAGGCCGTCGCTGCCGGTGCTCAGAATGTTCATGTACACCCCAAGTCCCCTTGTGGGCAAGACACGTTGGCACCGCGTGCGGTTGCGGCCACGCTCGAAGCGATCCGTTCCGCGGTCTCCGTACCGGTCGGGGTGACCACGGGCGCGTGGGCCGAACCCGACCCCGCCGAGCGGGTCGCGCACATCCGCGCATGGACGGTGCTGCCCGACCACGCCTCCGTCAACTGGCACGAGCCGGGCGCGGATGCGGTGGCGGAGGCGCTCATCGACCGGGGAATCGGTGTCGAGGCGGGCATCTGGTCCGGCACGGACAGCGCCGAGCGGTTCGCGGCGTCCCCGCTCGGCCCGCGCGTCCTGCGGGTGCTCGCCGAAGTCACCGACCCCGACCCCGCCACGGCACGCGACTCCGCCCGCGCCCTCCTCACCATGATCGGCACGGCGCACGGCCGCCCCGTCCTGCTGCACGGCGAGGAGGGCGGCACCTGGCCGGTGCTGCGCCTGGCGGGGCGCCTGATGCTCGCGACCCGCATCGGCTTCGAGGACACGCTGGTCCTGCCGGACGGGGAACGGGCGGCTTCGAACGCTCAGTTGGTCTCGGCGGCGCGGGCCGCGCTCGCCACGCTGTCCCAGTAGGGGGCGGCCCACCGGTCGCCGAAGGCGATGTCAGCCCTAGCAGGCCCCGGGGCGGCGTTCCACCAACAGGCGGGAGCCGGTGAGGCGTTCGCCGAAGACGTCGTCCGGGTTGGAGAGCACGCACGTCTCCAGGGAGAGACAGCCGCAGCCGATGCAGTCCGTGAGGTGATCGCGAAGCCGGCCCAACTGCTTGATCCGCTCGTCCAGTTCCGAGCGCCAGGCCTCCGAGAGGCGCGCCCAGTCCTCGCGGTTGGGGGTGCGCTCCTCGGGGAGCGAGTCGAGCGCCTCACGGATCGTGGCGAGCGGAATGCCGACGCGCTGCGAGGCGCGGACGAAGGCGACGCGGCGCAGCGCGTCACGGTGGTAGCGGCGTTGGTTCCCCGACGTGCGGCGGCTGGTGATCAGACCCTTGGACTCGTAGAAGTGCAGGGCGGACACGGCGGCGCCACTACGGGCCGACAGCTGGCCGACCGTGAGCTCGTGGATCTTCTCTGGGATCTGGGGCACCCCTCCAACCCTAGCGGCTGGTCCGTTGACCCCAGTGGTGGGTCCGTTGACACACGTCGGCGCACGCCCCATGCTGAGCAAGCGCTTAGTTCTAATACTTTGAGGAGGCCAGGGACATGGCAGAGCCGAGGATCTTCGCGTCGGCCGACGACCTGCGTGCCGGAGTCGGCGAGCAGCTCGGACACAGCGAATGGCTTGAGGTCGACCAGAAGCGGATCGACCTGTTCGCGGACGCCACGGGCGACCACCAGTGGATCCACGTGGACGCGGAGAAGGCGGCTGCCGGGCCCTTCGGGACGACCATCGCGCACGGCTATCTGACGCTGTCGCTGCTCCCAAGCCTCGTACCGCAGATCATGCGCGTCGAGGGCATGAAGATGGGCATCAACTACGGCACCAACAAGGTCCGCTTCCCCTCGACCGTGCCGGTCGGCTCGCGCCTGCGGGCGACCGCCGTCCTCACGGACGTCACGGACACGAAGGACGGCGGCGTGCAGGTGACGGCCTCGGTCACGGTCGAGCGCGAGGGCGGCGACAAGCCCGCGTGCGTCGCGGAGTCGGTCTCCCGCTACTACTTCTGAGCCGGTCCTGAGCTCCGGTTGTGAGCTCCCACCATCCGCAGCACGAGGTCGGCGTACAATGCGCCGACCTCGTCGGGCGTCCGGTCGCCCGCGACGTTGAACCAGCGTGCGACGTCGATGCAGAGCGAGAGCACGGCGAGCGTGGTGCCCGGTACGTCGGGGACGTCGAACTCCCCCGCCCGCACCCCGTCGTTGATCATGTCCCGCACCGCGGCGTCCGACTGCCGGCGCAGCGCGACGATCTCCGTGCGGTGCTCGGGGCCGAGCGCGTCCAGCTCGTACTGGACCACGCGTGCGGTGGTGTGCTGGACGGCGTGCCAGCGCACGAAGGACCGTACGGCCGCGGAGAGCCGCTCCGCCGCGCTGCCGGGAGCGTCGGCCGCGGTGCGCAGGATGGCCAGCGCCTTGTCGTGGCCGATCCTGCTGATGCGGTGGAGCAGCTCTTCCTTGGTCTTGTAGTGGATGTAGAGCGCTGCCGGGCTCATGCCGGCGCGGCCCGCGATGTCCCGGGTCGTCGTCGCGTGGTAACCACGCTCGGCGAAGGCCTCGACAGCGGCGATCAGCAGCCGCCGTGCCGCATCAGGCGTGACCTCGCCCCATGGCTGGTCCCCGCCCTCGGTCTCCTGCGCCGCGCTCATCGCACACTCCTTCGCCGTTCGGAGGGACACCATACCCCTGACGGTGAGCAAGCGCTTAGGGCGCCGGTCAGGCCACCGGCTTGAACGGGTCGTGGTCGGCGAGGATCTTCTCCAGGCGGGCCTGGTCGACGCGGCTGACGATCTGGTCCGCCTCCTGCCGGTCCCGGATCACCTTGGCGAGGGTGAACGCGGACGTCGTCAGATACAGGACGGAAATGGCGAGGAAGGCGCGGATCCAGCCGCTGACCTCGAGGCTGTAGATGCCGACCGCCGTCGCGCCGAGCGCCACGGCGAACGACGCGACCGCCTGACCGTAGTAGGCCGTGGTGCTCTGCTGCTTGACCGGATTCTCACTCATGACCAGAGCCTCTCCCGGGAGCGGCCCCGCCACATCCGCTGCCGTACTCAGCTCCCGTACTCAGAACGCGCGTTCAGAAAGGGCGTTCAGAAAGGGCGTTCAGAACGCCGAGACCCCCGTCAGCGCCCGCCCGATGACCAGCTTCTGGATCTGGCTGGTGCCTTCGTAGAGCGTCATCACGCGCGCGTCACGCAGCAGCTTGCCCGCCGGGTACTCGTCGATGTAGCCGTATCCACCGAAGACCTGGAGTGCGTTGTTGGCGGCGCGCACCGCGGCCTCCGATGCGAACAGCTTGGCCTTGGACGACTCCGTGGTGAAGGGCTGCCCGCGGTCGATGAGGTCGGCGACCCGCCAGGTCAGCAGGCGTGCCGCGTCCACGTCCACCGCGATGTCGGTGATCAGCTCCTGCACCAGCTGGTGGTGGGCGATGGTCTTGCCGAACTGCTCGCGCTCGGTCGCGTACGTCACCGCCGCGTCGAGGGCGGCCTGGGCGATGCCCACACATCCGGCGGCGACCGACATCCGCCCCTTGGCGAGCGCCGACATGGCGACGGAGAAGCCCTTGCCCTCGGGCGCCATCATGGCCGAGGCCGGGACGCGGACGTCCTGAAGGGCCAGCTCGGCGGTGGCCTGGCCGCGCAGGCCGAGCTTGCCGTGGATGGTGCGGCGGCTCAGGCCCGGGGTGTCGGTCGGCACGAGGAAGGCGGAGACGCCCTTGTGGCCGGGGGTGTCGTTCGTGCGTGCGAAGAGGAGTACGACATCGGCCCAGGTGCCGTTCGTGATGAACGTCTTGGAGCCGTTGATGACGTAGTCGTCGCCGTCACGCACGGCCTTCGTCGAGAGGTTCCCCGCATCGGATCCCGTGCCCGGCTCGGTGAGCCCGAAGCACCCGACGAGTTCGCCGGACGTGAGCCCCGGCAGCCACTGCCGCTTCTGCTCCTCGCTCCCCCAGTACGCGATGGTCTTGGCGACGAGGCCGAGGGAGACCGAGACGATGCCGCGCACCGACGAGTCGCCGCGCCCCAGCTCCTCGGTCACCAGGCAGTACGCGAGGTGGTCGCCGCCGGAGCCGCCGTACTCCTCGTCGACGGTGAGCCCGAGGAAGCCGACATCGCCGAGCTTCTTCACGATCGAACGGTCCACGCTCTCGGCGCGGTCCCACTCGATGACATGCGGGGCGATCTCGCGGGCCACGAAGTCCTTGGCCAGCTCCCGGACGGCGGACTGCTCCTCGCTGAGCTCCAGGTTCATCGGGGGCACCTCTTCTTCGGATCTTCTTCGGATCTTCTTCGGAGCAGATTTAAATTAGCACTGCTAGTTTCTTACGGCAGCCCTACTATGTGCCGCATGGCCCGACCGCGCAAGCCCCTCCTCAGCAGAGACCGCATCGTCGAGACGGCGCGCGCGCTCGTGGACGCCGAGGGCCTCACCGCCGTCTCGACGCGGCGCCTCGCGGCCGAACTCGGGGTCAGCGGACCTTCGCTCTACAACCACTTCCGCACGAAGGACCAGATCCTGGAGGCGGTCGCGGACTCGGTGAGCGCGCAGGTCGACCTGTCGATGTTCGAGGCCGCCGACGGGCGCGACTGGCGTACGGCGCTGCACGACTGGGCGGTGTCGTATCGCGCGGCACTCACCCTGCACCCCAACATCGTCCCGGTACTCGCCTCGGGACCCGGCCGCCGCCCGGCCGGACTGCGGCTCGCGGACGCCATGTTCGGGGCGATGGTCGACGCGGGCTGGCCCGCCGCGCAGGCCACCTCGATCGGCGCGCTGATGCGGTACTTCATCATGGGCTCGGCGCTCGGCTCCTTCGCCGGCGGCTTCGTGGACGACGAGACCGCGTACGACCCGGCCGACTATCCGCACCTGGGCCAGGCCCACCTCCTGGCCGAGCGCCAGCAAGAGGTCGACGAGCGGGCTTTCGAGGCGGGACTGCGAGCACTGCTCGACGGCCTCACGCTCCAGTACGAGCAGGTGGCGGCGCCCACCGGGTGAGGGTGGTTCGGCGCCCACCGACTGAGGGCGGTTCGGCACACACCGCGGATGACAGTTCGGCGCACACCGAACGGTTCCCGGCGCATCCTGGACCCATGACGGATCCCGCCACCCCACGCCTGGCCGCCCTCGCCGGACTCATCGCCGACGAGACGCGCGCCGCCTGCCTGCTGGCCCTGCTCGACGGCAGGGCGTGGACCGCGGGCGAGCTGGCACGGCACGCGGGAGTCGCCGCGTCCACCCTGAGCGAGCACCTCGGGAAGCTGGTCGCGGGCGGGCTGCTCACCGAGGAGCGCCAGGGGCGGCACCGCTACGTCCGTCTCGCCGACGCGCGGGCGGCGCAGCTGGTCGAGGACCTGACCGCGTATGTGACGCCGGGCGGGACGGCGGCCGGGCCGCCGCGCACACTGCGGGAGTCGAGCGCGAGCGGGGCGATGGCGCGCGGACGGACCTGTTACGACCACCTGGCGGGGCACCTGGGGATCACGATCACCGAGGCGATGACGGAGCTTGGGCTCCTTCGGCAGGACGCGGGGTTCGCCCTGACCGACGAAGGGATCGGCTGGTTCGGGGAGTTGGGCATCGGCCTCGAACACACCGGAAGGCGACCGCTGGCCCGCGCCTGCCTCGACTGGACGGAGCGCAAGCCGCATCTTGCGGGGGTCGCTGGCGCGGCGCTGTGCCGTCACGCGCTCGACGCGGGGTGGTGTGTGCGGATCGGGACGGAGCGGGCGGTGAAGGTCACGCCGTCCGGGGCGCGGGCGCTCGAGTCCCACCTCGGCGTCGTGGACCTCCAGGCGTAGATGTAAGGTACATCCGTCTTGCCGGGCGAAACATGGACGTAACACGGGAGTGAGCCGTGCGGCACTCAACGGATGTCAGGGGGCGGCCACTTGGCGCCCTGCCCTTCGCTGCTCAAGTCCTGCGCGGCCAGGCGCAGGTCACCTTCCTGCCGAGCGCGGCGGCGGGCGCCGTCTTCTGCGTGGCGCTCTTCGCGGCGGGCTGGGACTACGGGCTCTACGGCTTGGTCGGTACCGCCGTCGGCACGGCCACGGCGAGGCTCCTCGGGGCGGCGCCCGATCGCGTGACGACGGGCCTCGAAGGCTTCAACGCCTGCCTCACCGCGCTGTGTTTCGCGGTGTTCCTCGGTGCCGGGCACCTGTCCACGGCAGTGCTCGCCCTCGCGGGCTGCGTGGTGGTCACGGTCGTGACGGCTGCCGCGGTCAACCTCCTGGCCGTCTGGGACCTTCCCTCACTCACCCTCCCGTACTGCGTTCTCGCGAGCGCGATGACGATCGCGGCCCCCGGCTTCGAACGGGTCTGGCACCACGGGGAGGCCCTTGCCTCACTGACGCACGCGGCGACCGGCCCGACCACGCTCCAACTCGCCGATCTGGCGCGGGCGTTCTTCGCCGACTTCGCCGAGATCTTCTTCATGCCGCAGTGGTACGTAGGTGCGGTGCTGCTCGTCGGCCTCTTCGTCGCAAGCCGTCGCGCGGGGTTCGTGGCGTGCCTGGGCAGCGCTGTCGGGATCGGTTCGGCGTGGGCACTCGGGGCGCCCGCCGCGCAGATCGCGGACGGCACGATGGGATACAACTCGGTGCTCGTCGCGCTCGCGTTGTGCGGCGTCTTCCTGCCCGTGCGCGCGGCGACACTCGCGTACGCAGTAGTGGGCGCGGCCAGCGCGACGGCCGTGAGCGCGGCGATGTCGGCGCTCCTCGCGCCGTCCGGCGGGCACACGTTCACGTGGCCGTTCGTGCTGACGACGCTGGCGTTCCTGGCGGCGGCGAAGTCCTTCTCGCGGCTGCGTACGCCGGAGCCGGATCCGGAGCCGGAGCCCGCGGGCGCAGTGGCCGGTAGCGTGAACCGCGCCTAGCTGGTCGATCACCGGTACTGCCGGGCGTCGAAGTGGGCCGTGGCCAGGACGGAGCCGTCCGCCGCCAGCAGGCGTGCGCCGGACACCGTGTCCGGGTCGACGTGCATGGGGGCTCCCCAGTAACCCCGGCCGGCGTCGAGGGAGAACTCCCCGATGCGGACCGACGTGCCGTCCGTACGATCCAGTCGGCAGCTGACTGGCCCGCCCCGGCCGAGGTCGACCGACATGTAGACCCAGCCCGGAGATCCGGTATAGGCGAAGATCCGGCCCACCGGGCGGTGGTGGCCGGGGGCCTGCAAAGACGCTTCGAGCAGGCCGTGCTCCGAGCCGGCGGGCTCCGAACTCCGCGAGGGCGGAGCCGGCGCTCCCTCGACGGCCGTACCGACGGCCCAGCCGCCGAAGCCGAACCCGAGGGCGACCGCGGCTGCCGCCGCGACCGCCACGCCGGCCCGTGGGCGTCGGCGCGTGGGCCGCTTCAGGCCCAGCCTGTCCGTCACTCGTGTCTCAAAGCCGGCAGGCGGCTCGCTGCCCGGCAGGAGGGAGAGCAGTCCGTCGCCGACCAGCGTCAGCCGCTCCACGTGCTCCCGGCAGGTGGAGCAGCGGTCCAGGTGAGCGATGGCCTCGGCGCGTTCCTGGCCGGGGAGGATACCCAGCGCCAGCTCCTCGGCGATGGACCTCAGCCACACGCAGTCCCTGTCAGTCATGATCGGCTCGCTCGGGTTCCAGAACCGTCCGCAGTTTCCCCATCGCCGCCCTGATCCGGGTCTTCGCCGTGCCCAGGGGTATCCCTTCGAACTCGGAGATCTGCCGTGCGGTCATCCCGTAGATCCCGGCCATGACCACGGCACGCCCCTGTTCACGGGGCAGGCCCGCCACCGCGGCCCGCATCCGGGACGCCGCCTCGTCGGCCAGCGCCCACTGCTCGGGCGTACGGGACACGACGCCGAGCAGGGCGTCGAGGTCCTCGGGGGCGACCGGGGTCGCCTTGCGGGCGCGGACCACGTCGATCGCCAGGTTGTGCGCGATGACCCCCAGCCAGGTCTTCACCGATCCGCGCCGCGAGTCGTAGACCTGCGCATGACGCCAGGCCCGTTCGAAGGTCTGCTGGGCGATGTCCTCGGCCAGCTGAGGGTCGTCGACGACAGCGACGGCGATGCCGAAGACCATGCGCTGGAACCGGCGGACGAACGCGAGAGCGACCTCCGGATCGCCCGTCGCCATTCCCGCCAGCAGCGCCTCGTCCGAGAGCCGCCCGATCGGTAGGCCCAATCTCCGCATACCACTGGATACGGAGAACCTCGCCGAACGGATTCCCCCGGTTCCACGCGGGATCACGCACCCATTCTCCCGCTTGCATCCGCTCGCCGGAAATCCCCTGGCCCGGAAATCCCCTGGCGCGGTCCGTCCGTATCTCTGGTCAGGAATGGTTTCTCACGATTTCTCGCGGAGGGCCGAGACATGACGACGACGCTCATGACGTTCGTGCACAGAACCGTAGGGCCGGGTCTGGCCGCCGGGGCACTTGCGGGCGCCCTCGTGGCGTGCGGCGGCGGAAACGGCGACGGTGGCGGCTCGTCATCGACACCCCCGGAAAAGAGTGGCAAGCCGGGAACCACCCAGGTCGACGTGAAGATGACCGACTTCAAGATGCAGCTGTCCCAGAAGACGTTGAAGGCGGGTTCTTACACCTTCGTCGCCAAGAACGACGGCCATCACGAGCACGCCCTGGAGATCGAGGGCTCCGGCACGGAGCAGAAGACACGGACGCTGGAACCCGGAGAGTCGGCGAACCTCACCATCAAGCTGAAGGACGGCACGTACAAGGTCTACTGCCCCGTCGACGGGCACAAGGACATGGGCATGAAGACCGAGCTCACCGTGGGTGGCAGCGCACCGACGGACAGCAACACCGACACGAACAACGGCAATGGCTACTGAGCGCACGGTCGCGCTCATCGCCCTCCGCGTCGCCGCGGCGGGAACGGCCGCGGCCATGGGCGCGATCCACCTTCACCTCTGGTACGACGGCTACCGGGATCTCGACACGATCGGCACGCTGTTCCTGCTCAACGCGATCGGAGCCGGGCTGCTCGCGTTGTCGCTGCTGATCACCCCCGCTCGCCTGCTGCCCGTCCTCGCGGCGCTGGGAACGCTCTTCGTGGCCGGCACGCTGGTGGCCCTGATCGTCAGCCTCACCTCCGGTCTCTTCGGGTTCACGGAGACTCTCGACGCGAATCTGGTCAAGCCGACCCTCGCCGTCGAAGCGGCGGGGTGCGTTCTGTTGGTGGCGCTGGCCCTGCTGAGCGGACACGGACGAATACGGCCGGGATCGCGCCGAGACTGACCGAAGCGCGCGGCTGCCGAAGCACGCGGCTGACCGAAGCATTCGTCTAGAACACCACCAGCGCCCGGCCCCCCTTGCCCGCGACCATGTTCTCGAAGGCCGCCGGGATCCCGTCGAGCGCGATCCGGTCCGTCACCAGGGCGCCCAGGTCGAAGCGCCCCGCCCGGATGTGATCGGCGAGGACCGGCAGGTCCACCGCAGGGTCGGAGTTCCCGTACACGCACCCCGAAAGTGTCCGGCCCCAGTGGAAGATCTCCAGGGCGTTGAACGTGACCTGCTGGTCCTTCCCGCCGATGCCGACCACCGTCGTACGACCGCCGCGCCTCGTGGACTCCCACGCCGTGCGGATCGTCACCGCGCGGCCCACGCACTCGACGGCCACGTCGACGCCCTGGCCGCCCGTCAGCTTGCGGATGTCCTTCGCTGTCTTCTCGGAGGCGACCACGTACTCCGTCGCTCCCGCCGACCGCGCCAGCTCCTCCTTCTCGGGGGATACGTCGACCGCGATGATCCGCGAGGCGCCCGCGATCCGCGCCGCCTGGAGCGTCGCGAGGCCCACTCCCCCGGCCCCGAACACCGCGACCGTCTCGCCCTCGCGGACCTTCGCCGAGTGGTGCACGGCGCCGTAGCCGGTCAGCACGGCGCAGCCGAGAAGTGCCGCGTCCGTCAGCGGGATGCCGTCCGGCGCCGGCAGGACGCAGTTGCCCGCGACCACCGTCTCCTCGGCGAACGCGGCGACGTTCAGACCGGGGTGGAGGTCGGCGCCGTCCGATGCACGGTGGGCGTAGACATCGGCCGCACCGGCAAGCGCGTTCACGCACAGCCACACCTCGCCGAGCGAGCAGGCGTGACAACTGCCGCAGGACGGAGCCCAGTTGAGGACAACGCCGTCGCCCGGCGCGACATGCGTGACGCCCTCACCCACGGACACCACCGTCCCCGCGCCCTCGTGCCCGAGCACGGCAGGCACCGGCACCCGCATCGTGCCGTTGGTCAGGGACAGGTCGGAGTGGCAGACCCCGGCGGCGGCCAGGCGCACCCGCACCTGGCCGGGGCCGGGCTCGGGCAGGTCGATCTCGGTGATCTCCAGGGGAGAGCCGACGGCGGGCAGAACAGCGGCGCGGACCACGGTGACGTACTCCTTCGGGGCGAACGGCGGGGGTTCAGAACTGCGGGGGTTCAGAACTGCGGGGGTTCAGAACTGCAGGGGTTCAGAACTGGAGCGACTTCGTCTGGAGGTACTCCGTGAGCCCGTGCGGGCCCAGCTCACGCCCCACCCCCGACTGCTTGTAACCGCCGAACGGGGCAAGGGGGTTGAAGCTGCCGCCGTTGATGTCGACCTGCCCCGTGTCCATGCGGCGGGCGAACGCGACCGCCTCCGCGTCGTCAGCCGCCCAGACCGCGCCCGCGAGTCCGTACACGGTGCCGTTGGCGATCCGCAGGGCGTCGTCCTCGTCCTCGTACCGGATGATCGAGACGACCGGGCCGAAGATCTCCTCCTGGGCGATCGTCATCTCGGGGGTGACGTCGGCGAAGACCGTCGGCTGGACGTAGTAGCCCTGCTCACGCGGCACTTCGGCGCCGCCGGACACCACTCGGGCGCCCTCCTCGATGCCCTTCTCGATGTAGCCACGCACACGTGCCTGCTGCTTGGCGTTGACGACGGGGCCGATGCGGGAGCCGTACTTGACCGCCGCGGCCGAGGCGAGCGAGACCGCCTCGTCGTACCGCGCGGAGTCCACCAGCATTCGGGTCCACGCGCTGCACGTCTGGCCCGAGTTGGACATGACGTTGGCGACGCCGACGTTGACCGCCTTGGCCAGGTCGGCGCTGGGCAGGATGACGTTGGCGGACTTGCCGCCGAGCTCCAGGGCGACGCGCTTGACCGCGGCGCCCGCGGCCCTGCCGATCTGCTTGCCCACCGCCGTGGAGCCGGTGAAGGAGACCAGGTCGACACCCTCGTGCTCGGCGAGCGCCTGCCCCGCGACGGGGCCGAGCCCGGTGACCAGGTTGAAGACGCCCGCGGGGATGCCCGCTTCGTGCGCGGCCTCGGCGAAGAGCTGGGCGGTGAGCGGGGTGTCCTCGGCGGGCTTCAGGACCACCGTGCAGCCCGCGGCGAGCGCGGGTGCCACCTTGTTGACGATCTGGTGGAGGGGGTAGTTCCAGGGGGTGATCGCGCCGACCACGCCGACCGGCTCCAGGTAGACGGTGGAGTTACCGATCTTCTCCTCGAAGGCGTACGTCGCGGCGAGCTCGGCGTACGAACCGGAGACCAGGATCGGCACGCCCGCGTGCACCATCTGGGAGAACGGCAGCGGGGAGCCGAGCTCCGCCGTCACCGTCTCGGCGATCTCGTCCTTACGGGCGACCAGTTGGTCACGGAGGGCCCCGATGAGCGCGCCACGCTCGGCGGGCGGCGTCGCGGCCCAGCCGGGGAAGGCCTCGCGGGCCGCGCGGACCGCCGCGTCGACGTCCTGTGCCGTACCCGCGGGGACCTGGCCGATGGGCTGCTCGTCGGCCGGGTTCAGGACCGTGATCGTGTCCGTGCCGACGGCGGGCCGCCAGGCGCCGCCAATGTACATGCCGTCGTGGGCCTTCATCGCACTCCTCGGTTAGTCGTCCGCACCTCGTGCGCACCCCAAACTAGCGCTGATAGTTTTTGGGCACCAGGGGCATCCGGGCCGAGGACTGCCGGAGGGCTGATCTTCAGCCTCTCCGGCGTTTGAGGAGCGGGGTCTCGGGCGGAGCCCCCGTGCCGGGAAGGGGCGGGATGGGGGAAGGCCCCACAGGGCTCCGCCTCAGTCCCAACCCGGCCGCCACCAGCAAGAGTCCCCCGAGCATGACGAAGGGGGCCGCCACCCCCGCCACCCCGGCGATAAGACCCGCCCCCGCAGGAGCAGCCACCTGCCCGAGCCGATTCCCCGTGAGCCGCAGCGCAAGAGCCGTGGACCGCGCCCCCTCCGGCGCCGCCTGCACAACCGTCGTCATCGACAACGGCTGCCCCACCCCGAGGCAGAACCCCAGCAGGACGAGAATCACCCCGAGTCCCCACACAGGCACCGGCAGCGCGATCCCCGCGCACAGCACGGCGGCCAGCAGACACGTGACGACGATGAGCACCGTACGGCCGAGAAGATTGATCAGCGGTGTCATCACCAGACGGCACGCGATCGTCGCGGCGGCCCGCAGGGAGAGCAGCACCCCGACCGTCGCGGGCGCGATACCCCGGTGCTCGCCGACCACCGGCAGGTAGGCCGTGAGGATGTCGGTCGCGGAGAGCACCGCGAGGCTGATGAAGATGCCCGCGGGGACACCGCGGGTGCGCAGGATGCCGATGACCGGCACCTTGTCGCCCCGCTTCGACGGTCCTGCGACCGACCGCACCTGCTCGATGCGCCACAGCGAGCTGAACGAGACCGCGGCGACCACCGCCGACACGATCAGGGCGAGCGCGGAGGTGCGGCCCAGCGCACCGTCCTGCTCCGAGATCACGTACCCGGCGGCGACAGGACCGATCAGCTGGCCGAGCGACGCGCCGATCGTGAAGTGCCCGAAATTACGGTCCTGTTCGGCGGGTGCGGACTGCCGCGCGACGATCGACTGCGCGCCGATCACGAAGCAGAGGTGCCCGAGCCCCATCACACCGCTCCAGGCGGCGAGCGCGCCGAGCGTCCCGGCCGTGCCGCTGAGCGCGCACCCACCCGAGATCAGGACGACGCCGACCGGCAGGAGCGGCGCGCACCGCCCATGGTCCGTCCGTCGCCCGAGCGGCACGGCGGCGAAGAGCGGAAGCAGGGCGTAGACGCCCGCGATGACGCCGATGGCCCGCTCGTCCGCGCCCAGCGAGAGGGCCCGGTAGGAGACGGCCGGACGCGCCATCGACACCGCCCCCTGCGCGAAGCTGAAGGCGATGACGAGGCGCAGCAACCAGGCACGGCCCGGTGTCGATGGCATCAGATGATGCCGAAGAGAATTCCGGAGCCGAGTACCACGAGCGAGGTGAGCACGGCCCATTTGACGGTGAACTTGGTGTGGTCGCCGAACTCGACCTTGGCCATGCCGACCAGGACGTACACGGCGGGCACCAGCGGGCTCGACATGTGCAGGGCCTGGCCCGCGATAGAGGCGCGGGCGATCTCGAGGGTGCTGACGCCGTGCGCCTGGCCCGCCTCGGCGAGGACCGGCAGGACGCCGAAGTAGAAGCCGTCGTTCGACATGAAGTAGGTGAGCGGCAGGGACAGGAGCCCGGTCACGAGGCCCATCTGCGGGCCCATGCCCTCCGGGATCGCGTCGACGAGCCACTTGGCCATGCTGTCGACCATGCCGGTGCCCTGGAGTACGCCGGTGAAGACCGCGGCGGCGAAGACCATGCCGGTGACGTTGAGTACGTTCTCCGCGTGGGCGCCGATGCGGGCCTTCTGGTCGGGCATGTGCGGGAAGTTGACCGTGAGGGCGAGCGCGGCGCCGAGCAGGAAGAGGACCGGGATCGGCAGCCACTCCATGATCATGGCGGTGAGCAGGACCACGGTGAGACCGGCGTTGAACCAGTAGAGCTTGGGGCGCAGGGTGGAGCGGTTCGGGTCGAGACCCTGGAAGCCGTCGTCCTCTTCCGGCTCCTCGGCATCCGTACCCGAGCCCGCTCCCCCGGTGGCCGTCTTCGTGAGCGACGTACGTCCGTCGTCGCCGGCACCACCACCCGCACCCACCAGCACCGTCTCGCCCGCCGTCTCCTTCTCCAGGACGTCGTCGAGGGAGAGCGTCCCGAGCCGCTTGCGCTCGCGCAGGCCCAGTGCGTAGGAGAGGAGGAAGACGGCGACGAGGCCCATGGCGAGCGCCGGGATCATCGGGACGAAGATGTCGGCCGCGTCGACCTTGAGCGCGGTGGCGGCGCGAGCCGTCGGGCCGCCCCAGGGCAGGGTGTTCATGACGCCGTTGGCGGTGGCCGCGACACCCGTCATCACGACGAGGCTCATCTTGAGGCGCTTGTACAGCGGATACATCGCCGAGACCGTGATCATGAAGGTGGTGGAGCCGTCGCCGTCGAGCGAGACGATCGCGGCGAGTACGGCGGTGCCGACCACGATGCGCACCGGGTCCGCCTTGCAGAAGCGCAGGATGCCCCGGACGATCGGGTCGAAGAGGCCGACGTCGATCATGACGCCGAAGTACACGATGGCGAACATGAGCATGGCCGCCGTGGGCGCCAGGTTCCCGACGCCTTCGATGACGTAGTCCCCTAGATGGGCCCCCTTCCCTACGAACACGCAGAAGAGTGCGGGGATCAGGACCAGCGCCGCGATCGGCGACATCTTCTTCATCATGATCAGCACCAGGAAGGTGGCGATCATGACGAATCCGAGGATTGTCAGCATGGGGGCTACCTAACGTTCACCATCGAACTCCCACCAGGTCTGGCGGTCCGGATGACGTTAGGACCGGTTCAGTTCCGTTAACAAGATGTTGACGTGCGAGCAATAAGCGCAAAACTCCAGGTCAACGAGTTGCTGCGGGAAGCAGGGGCGCGAGCGACACCGGGAAGCCGTTGAGGACGGCCGTCCCGGAGAGCGGGTCGAGGAGCGTGCCGTCCAGAAGCTGGTTCACATTGACTCCCGGATCCTCGGCCGCGACGGCAAGCCGGGTGCCGGGGCGGTCGTGGCCCCAGCCGTGCGGCAGGCTGACCACTCCGGGGCGCACGGCGTCCGTCACCTCCACGGGCACGGAGATCTGGCCTCCGGCGGCCTCCACGCGCGCGTGGCCGCCGTTCTCGAGGCCGACGCGGGCCGCGTCATCGGGGTGGACGTGCAGGGTGCAGCGGTTGGAGCCGCCGACGAGGGTGCGGACGTTGTGCATCCAGCTGTTGTTGGAGCGCAGATGACGGCGGCCTACGAGGACGAACTCGTCCGGGGTGGCACGCAGCGCGCGCGTGAGGCGCGGCAGGTCGTCCGCGATGGGCCCCGGAAGGAGCTCCACGCGGCCGCTGCGGGTCTTGAGGACCTGCGGGAGGCGTGAGCCGAGGGGGCCGAGGTCGATGCCGTGCGGGTGAGCGAGGATCCGGTCGAGAGTGAGGCCGTCCTCGCGTGCGCCGAAGCCGTCTCCGTAGGCGCCGAGCCGCAGCATCAGGTCGAGCCGCCGCTCGGGGCCGCTTTCGCCGGTCAGCTCGGCCGCGAGTTCCTTGGGATCACGGCCGTACGCCACCGAGTGCGGCTGGGTGACGGCCTTGCCCAGGGTCCGCTCGATGACCATGGTGTCGACGGCGGCCGGATCGGCGCCGTGCATACCTCCCCCAGACTCCGTCCGGGAGGTGCCCCCAGCCGCCAGGACCAGCCGGGAAAGGATCTCGGTCTCGGCCATCCTCCCCTCCTCCAGGGGAAGCGCGGCGCGGCTGTAGCGGACCTGGTTGCGTACGGCGAGCGCGTTGAAGGCGAAGTCGAAGTGGGTGCTCTGGGCGGGCGGGGGCGGCGGCAGGATCACGTGGGCGTGGCGCGAGGTCTCGTTCAGATACGGGTCGACGCTCACCATGAAGTCGAGTGATTCCAGGGCCTTGTCGAGACGGTCGCCATCGGGCGCCGAGAGGACCGGGTTGGCCCCGATGACGACGACCGCGCGGATCGCGCCGTCCCCCGGGGTGTCGATCTCCTCGGCGAGCACAGCGATCGGCAGTTCGCCCTTGGCCTCCGGGTGCCCGCTCACACGGCTGTGCCAGCGGCCGAGCGCGAAGCCCTTGCCGGGTCCTGCCGGGCGGGGTTCGCGGTCGGTGGCGGAGAGCGGGAACAGGGCGCCGCCCGGCCGGTCGAGGTTGCCGGTCAGGACGTTCAGGACGTCGACGAGCCAGTTCGTGAGCGTGCCGTACGCGACGGTGCTGGCGCCGACCCGGCCGTACACGGCTGCGGTGGGCGCCGCCGCCAGGTCGCGGGCGAGGGCGCGGATGGTGCCGGCGGGGATGTCGCAGGCCGCCGCCACGGCGTCGGGGGTGAAGTGACGTACGGCGTCGCGCACCTCATCGACGCCCTCCACCTGGCCTTCGAGCGCGCCCAGGTCGGTGAGCTTCTCCTCGAAGAGGACCTGGACCATCGCCGCGAGCAGCAGGGCGTCCGTGCCGGGCCGGATCGCGAGGTGCCGGTCGGCGAGCTTCGCGGTGCGGGTGCGGCGCGGGTCGACGACGGTGAGCGTGCCGCCCCGCGCGCGCAGCGCCTTCAGCTTGCCCGGGAAGTCGGGCGCGGTGCACAGGCTGCCGTTGGAGTCCAGGGGGTTGGCGCCGAGCAGGAGCAGATGGTCGGTGTGGTCCAGGTCGGGCACGGGAATGGCGAGGGCGTCGCCGAAGAGCAGCCCGCTGGACACGTGCTTGGGCATCTGGTCGACGGTGCTCGCGGTGAAGACGTTGCGGGTGCCGATGGAGCTCAGCAGGACGGGCGGATAGAGGCCGCCCGCCACGGTGTGCACGTTCGGGTTGCCGAGGACCACACCGACCGACTGCGGCCCCTGCTGCTCGATGAGCGGCCGCAGCCCGGCGGCGACGGCGTCGAACGCCTCTGCCCAGCTTGCCTCTTGGAGTATGCCGTCCTTGCGTACGAGGGGGCCCTTCAGGCGGTCGGGGTCGGAGTCGGCCTCGCCGAAGGAGGCACCTTTGGGGCAGATGAAGCCGTGGCTGAACACATCGTCCCGGTCTCCGCGCGCACCGGTCACGCGTGCGCCGTCGGCGGTCCCTTCGATGGTGAGCGTAAGTCCGCAGGTGGCTTCGCAGAGGGGGCAGATACGCAGGGCGATGCGGGCGGTGCTTGGCATGGAGGACCCTCCGGGGCGGCGGCGACGGCGCACGTGCGCTCTCACCATACCGACCGGTATGCATGGCGTCAGGCCCCTTGCGGGGGTGACGTCGCAAACCCGCGAGCCCCGCCCCGGCCCCCGGTTCAGTCCATCGAGCCCGCGAAGTAGGAGTGCAGCAGGGTCCGCGTCTCGTCGATCAGGTCCGGGTCACCCGACGGGTGTGCGCGGAAGGCGAGTTGGAGCACGGCGTCCACCGCCTCGACACCGACGAGCACGGTGCGGCGAAGCTTGGCGTCAAGCGGCCGGCCGAGGTGGGCGGCGAGCAGCCCCGCCACCCGGTCGGCGACGTCCGAGTTGGCGTCGGGCATCGCGTCCGGGGCCGAGGGGATGCCGAAGTCGACCAGGCCGAAGCCCGGGACGGTGCGCTTCATGCCGAGATACTCGTCGAAGGCCGCGTCGACGGCACCGCGCCAGTCGCCGGGCTCCACTCCGGTCATACGTGCCGCCACGCGCTCCCCGTACGCGTCGAGGTTGCGATGGGCGAGGGCGTCCGCCATGGCCCGTTTGTTGCCGAAGAAGCGATACACCGAGCCGATCGGGACGCCCGCGCGGGCAGCCACGGCACGGGTGCTGAGGTCTTCGTAGCCGACCTCGTCCAGGAGCTCGGCGCAGGCGTCGAGGATGCGGGCCAGGCGCTCGGCGCTGCGCTCCTGCACGGGCACGCGGCGCAGGGTTTTCGGGGGCGGCGGAGGCTTCGACTGATCACGGTGGGGCATCTCCGGGAGAGTAGAGCATTGTTCACATCCATGGATCCCCCTTGCGGAAGGAAAACCTGAATCCTACGGTGTCACATAGGAATCGTTGACGAGGGAGCGATGATGAGCGGGGAACACACGAGCGACGCCGGGCGTGGGGACACGGGCGACGCACGCAAGACGGCCGAGGCACTGACGTACCTCTCCGGTTTCGGTAACGAACACAGCTCCGAGGCAGTGCCCGGCGCCCTGCCGCACGGCCGCAACTCCCCCCAGCGCGCCCCGCTCGGGCTCTACGCCGAGCAGCTGAGCGGCACCGCCTTCACCGAGCCCCGCGCGCACAACCGGCGTTCGTGGCTGTACCGCATCCGCCCGTCGGCCGCGCACCCGGCGTTCACCCGGGTGGACAACGGCGCCATCCGGACGGCGCCGTTCGCCGAGACCGCCGACCCCAACCGCCTGCGCTGGAACCCGCTCCCCGAGCCGGCACCCGGCACGGACTTCCTCGCGGGCCTGTGGACGGTGGGCGGCAATGGGGACGCCACCCAGCGCACCGGCATGGCCGTGCACCTCTACCACGCCAACTCGTCCATGAGAGAGCGGGTGTTCAGCGACGCGGACGGCGAACTCCTCATCGTCCCCGAGCAGGGCGGCCTTCTGCTGCGCACCGAGTTCGGGCTCCTTCGCGCGGAGCCCGGCGAGGTGGCGCTGATCCCGCGCGGGGTGCGCTTCCGGGTGGAACTGCTCGACGCGAGCGCCCGCGGGTACGTGTGCGAGAACTACGGCGCCGTCTTCCAGCTCCCCGACCTGGGCCCGATCGGCGCCAACGGCCTGGCGAACGCACGGGACTTCAGGGCTCCTGTCGCCGCGTACGAGGACAGCGCCGCGGGCGAGCGGCCGGTGGAGGTGGTGAACAAGTTCTGCGGGAACCTGTGGCAGGCGACCTACGACCACTCGCCGCTCGATGTCGTCGCCTGGCACGGCAATCACGTCCCGTACGTCTACGACCTGCACCGTTTCAACGTCCTCGGCACCATCAGCTACGACCACCCGGACCCGTCGATCTTCACGGTGCTCACCTCGCCGTCCGATACGCCGGGCCTCGCGGGCGTCGACTTCGTCGTGTTCGCGCCGCGCTGGCTGGTCGGCGAGGACACCTTCCGGCCGCCGTACTTCCACCGGAACGTGATGAGCGAGTACATGGGCCTGATCGAGGGCGCGTACGACGCGAAAGCGGAGGGCTTCGTGCCCGGCGGCGGCTCCCTGCACAACATGATGTCGGCGCACGGCCCCGACCGCGACACCTTCGACAAGGCATCGGCCGCCGAGCTCAAGCCGCAGAAGATCGACGACGGGCTTGCGTTCATGTTCGAGACGCGCTGGCCCGTTACGGCGACCGAACAGGCAGCTCAGGCGTCCCACCTGCAGCGCGGGTACGACGATGTGTGGGAGGGTCTGGAGCGCCATTTTCGAATCTGATCCGGCTACGGAACGGCTTCGGACGCGGCACTGACCACTGACGAGGACTGCCCCGGACCGACACCGACCCGGACCGACCCGGACTGATTCGGAGAGACCGTGACCGCTTTCGCCCCGGACTCGATCGTCCTGAATCGCAAACTGCCGCTGTGGTATCAGGTGTCGCAGTCCCTGCGCGCCTCGATACTCGGCCGCTCCCCCGACGCCCCGCTCCGCCTCCCCACCGAGGAGCAGCTGGCGGGGCACTACGGAGTGAGCGTCCTGACCATGCGGCAGGCGCTCAAGGAGCTCGAGGACGAGGGCCTGATCACCCGGCACCGGCGGCGCGGCACGTTCATCGAGCCGAGCGTCCAGCGCGGCTCCCCTGTCCGGCTGCTCGGCTCCGTCGACGCGATCGTGGCCCAGCAGTCGGGCATGAGGAGCCAGCTCCTCGCGCACGGCACGGTTCCGGTACCCGGCGAACTCGTCGAGCACTTCCCGGATCTGGCCGAGGTGGCGACGTACCACCGCCTGCGCAGCGACGAGAAGACGGGCGAACCGACCAATCACGCCCACAATTTCATCCGCCCCGAGCTCGCGGAGCGCGTCGACCCCGACGATCTGGCGCGCTGGCCGATGACGAAGGTCCTGCGCGATGTCGTGGGCGTCCGCATCAGCCGCATCACCGACACCGTCGAGGCCACGCTCGCCGACCCGGAGACGGCCCGCCTGCTCGAAGTGCCGCTGCTCAGCCCGATACTCCACTACACGGGCATCACATACGACGAGGACGGGCAAGCCCTGGACGTCGCCCGCATCCACTACCGCGGCGACCGCTTCTCCTTCACGGTCACCCTCGACGCGACGTAAGGGTCTCGACGTACGATGCCGGGCGTGACGCACGACGAAGCGGCGCTGCTCGCCGACCTGATGCCGTGGTCCGTCGCACCGCTCCGGCCGGGCCGTGGGTGGCCGATGGGCCCGGACGCCGCATCCCTCAGAGCCCGTTGGGCCGCGTTCGTGCGCGCGGACACCGCGGGACGCGAGGAGCTCCTCTCCCCCTCGCGCTCGCGCACCCTGCACACCGCGGTCGCCCAACTCCCCGGCCACCAGGGCGAGACGGTCCCGCTGGCCGCCGCGTCGGGCCCCTGCCCCGATCCCGTACGCGTCCTGCACGGCCCCTTCGACGAGCAGTGGCTGATCCCCGACCACCGGCTCATCGACGCCGCACGGCCTGAGCTGTGGCGGGTCGCGGGAGCGGGGCAGCTGTTCCTCGTCGAGCAGGGTTACGTCACCGGCTCCTCGGGACCCGCGGTTCTCGCATCCGCCGTGCTGCCGGACGGCCGCTCCCCCGCCGGCCGGCCGGGGCGGATCCGCCCGCTGTTCCGCCGCCCCGGTGGCCTTGAGCCCAATGTGGCGCCGGGGCTTCTCGCCCATCTCTCCGGGGTGCTCGGTCAGGACGTCGGCGCTGTTGACCTGCTCGCGTGGACGCTGGCCGTCGCGAAGGGGTCGTCGGCGGGATGCCGGGTGCCGCTGACGTCCGACGCCGAGGTCTGGGCGCGGGGGACGGAGCTCGGGGGCCGCATCCTGGGGCTCCAGGCGCGCGGTGACGGTGCGCGGCCGAAGCTTCCCGGTGGGCGGCGGCCCTACGTACGGGCGCCGCTGCCCGCCCGTCCGGTCGAGCTCGCGTACGACGCCGACGAGGAGGCCCTGTGTGTGGACGAGGGGCGCATCTCGCCGGTGCCTCGGGAGGCGTGGGACTTCGAGGTGAGCGGGGTGCGGGTGCTTGAACTGTGGTTCGCGCGGCGCATGACGGTGGGCGACGCGGGGTCCCTCGAAGCGATACGTCCCGGAAAGTGGCCGCAGGCCTGGACCTCGGAGCTGCTCGAACTGATCACGGTGCTCACGCTGCTCGCGGAACTGGAGCCGCTCCAGGCCGAGTTGACGGAGGCGCTCGTCCCCGCCGGCACGGCGGCCGAGCTGCGCGGGGCGGGAGTGCTGCCGGTGGCCGCCACGGCCCGGCGCCCCGCGTCCGTCCTGGACCACCACGAGGAGGGGCCCGGCGGCCAGTTCGCCCTCATCTGAGGTGACTGTCCGAGGTGACTGTCCGAGGTCACTGCCTGAGGTCACTCAGGCGTATGAGTCCAGGAGCCTGTTCAGCATCCGCTCGAAGAGCTCCTCCGCGTCCCCCGGCGCAGGCGCCTGCGCGAGCGCCGCCGCGAGCCGCGGATACGCCCCACCGGCCACCTGCCCGGCGAGATACGCGAGCCGCACCTGCTGCTCCCGCTCCTCCGACCACGGCAGTGCCCGCGCACGCTCCGCCACGGCGAACTCGTTGGCGACGTACGTCATGACCGAGCCGTTGATCATCCCGATGAGTTCGATCTTGGTGCCGTAGGGCGCGTCGAGCCCTTCCAGGGCGCCGAGGCAGTGCTCCAGATACCGCAGGGCGTTCGGGCTGAAGCCGTGGAGCGACGACATGATCCGCGGGAGCCACGGGTGGCGCCGCATGATCTGGCGGATCTGGCGGCCGAGCGCCAGCATCTCCGCGCGCCAGTCGCCGCCCGGCGGCCCCGCGGGCAGTTCGTACTCACCGCTCACCGCGTCGACCATCAGCTCGTACAGGTCTTCTTTGCGCGGTACGTAGTTGTAGAGGGACATGGTGCCGCAGCCGAGCTCGCCCGCGACCCTCCGCATGGAGACCGCGTCGATGCCGTCCGCGTCGGCGATGCGGACGGCCGCCGCCGCGATGTCCGCCCTGCTGTACGCGGGCTTCGGGCCTCGGCCCGCCCGCTCGGGACGCGCCCAGATCACTTCCGGTTCGGCCGCTCGGCCCGCCATTGATCATCACCTCGCCACCCATGTTAGTTACGTACAGCGTACGTAGTGCGGTAGCGTATCGACATGACTTCTACGTACGCTGTACTTAGTGAAGGTCTGGAGAAGCGCTTCGGGGACGTCCACGCCCTGCGGGGGCTCGATCTCGCCGTCCCCGAAGGCACCGTCTGCGGGCTGCTCGGCCCCAACGGAGCGGGCAAGACGACGGCGGTGCGGCTGCTCACCACCCTTCAGACACCGGATGCCGGGACGGCTCTCGTCGCGGGGCACGACGTGGTGCGGGAGGCTGCCACCGTGCGGCGGCTCATCGGCGTGACCGGGCAGTACGCCTCCGTCGACGGGGATCTGACCGGGCGGGAGAATCTGCGGCTCTTCGCCCGGCTGCTGCGGGTGCCCGCGCCTCGGGTCCGGGGGGACGAGATGCTTGAACGGTTCGGCCTGGCAGAGGCCGCAGATCGGCCCGCTCGCACCTACTCCGGGGGGATGCGGCGGCGGCTCGACCTCGCGGCCAGCCTGCTCGTGCGGCCACGCGTCCTCTTCCTTGACGAGCCCACCACCGGGCTCGACCCGCACAGCCGTAACGGCATCTGGGGCGCCGTGCGGGAGTTGGCCGCCGAGGGGACGACCGTGCTGCTGACCACGCAGTATCTGGAGGAGGCTGACCAGCTTGCCGATGAGGTCGTCCTGATCGACGGGGGGCGTGCGGCGCATCGCGGGACGCCCGCCGCTCTGAAGGCGCAGATCGGGAGTTACGTCGAGGTCGTCCTTCCGCGGGATGCGGCGGAGCAGGTGTTGCACGCTGCGGCGGTCGTCCTGGATCAGCTGACCGGGGCCGAGCCGGTCCTGGACGCCGATCGGCGCACCGCCGGGGCCGTTGCCCTCGACACGGCTCTCACGCTGCCGCGCATTGTTCGTGAGCTGGATGCTGCCGGGGTGCCTGTCGTGGACGCGAGTCTGCGGGCGCCGACGCTGGATGAGGTCTTTCTGCGGCTCGTCTCCCGCGCTTCCTAGACCGCCGCTTCGCGACGGATTTTTCCCGCCCACCCACCCGATTGCCCCGCAGGAGGGGTGGGTGGGCAACTACCCACGGAGATCCCCCTTGAGCACCATCCTCTACGACGGCACCGCCGTCCTCGGCCGGCATCTGCAGCGCATCAAGCACGCGCCCGCCATCCTCGTCATGACACAGACGATGCCCATCGTCTTCCTGCTCTTCTTCGGTTATGTGTTCGGCAGCGCCCTCGCCATGCCCGGCGCCGACTACCGCGCCTTCCTCGTTCCGGGGATGCTCGTCGCGACCGCCGCGAACGGCATCATGACCGGCATGTTCACCGCCGCCCAGGATTCCCACCGGGGCGTCATGGACCGGTTCCGTACGATGCCCATGAGCCGCTCGGCGGTGCCGCTCGGGCAGGCCGTCGCCGATCTGCTGACCACCGCCGTGGGGCTCCTGCCGCTGATGCTCGTCGGGCTCGCGATGGGGTGGCGGATCGAGGGAGGGGTCCCCCAAGCCCTGGGCGCCTTCGGCCTGTTGCTGCTCTTCCGGTTCACGACGACCTGGATCGGCATCCTGCTCGGCCTCGCCTCACAGAGCGAGGAGGCGGCGGGGCAGCTGGGCGGTGCGACGTTCATGCTGCCGCTGCTCTCGAACGCGTACATCCCCGCCGACGGGCTCCCCGGCTGGCTGCGTACCGTCGCCGAGTGGAACCCGATCAGCGCGGTGGCGACGGCGGTGCGCGATCTGTTCGGCAACGCGCCCGTACCGACGGACGCCGCGTGGCCGGTGGCGCACCCTGTTGCCGGGTCGATCCTCTGGTCGCTCGTGCTGCTCGCCGTGTGCGTGCCGCTCGCCGTCCGCCGGTACGCACGCGGGGGACGGTGAGCGGGGTCAGCCGTACATCGCCACGCGGTACAGAGTCGCGATCGCGTCGTCGATGGGATGGGGCTGCGGCTTGCCCGAGGAGTCGAGCGTGTTCCACCTCTGCAGGTTCACCGCGACCGCCATCTGCCGCTTGCCGTCGGCACGGATCACGGCCAGCGCTCCACCGCCCCAGACCGTGCCGCCATGCCCCCAGAAGGTGTCCTGGCCGGGAGCCTTGGTCGGGTACAGGCCGAGGCCGTAGTCGACCACCTTTCCCTCCTGGGAGACGACCGGGACGGTGCGTTGCATCTGCGCCAGCGACGAGGGGCTGACGATGTCCCCGGCCAGCAGCATCCCGAAGAAGCGGTTGAGGTCCGCGACGGTCGATATCAGCGAGGCCGAAGGACCCACGAAGGACATGTCGTAGACGCTGTAGTCGCGCGGCGGGTCGACCTTGCCGAACCATGCCTCGTAGAGCCGCGAGTGCGGCCCGTCGATGTGCGGCCCGGCGGGGAGTTCGGTGTCCCGGAGCCCGGCGCGCTCGATGACGTTCCGGGTGATGTACCGCTCGGCCGTAGTGCCGGTCACCTGTTCCAGGAGTTGGACGAGGAGCAGGTAGTTGGTGTTGGAGTACACCCCCGGAGCGCCACCAGGGGCGCCGACGGCAGGTGCGGTGACGCCCATCTCGATCAGTTCAGTGGGGTCGAACCGCGTGAACCTGTGGTCGTCCAGGCTCTCGGGCCGGGTATCCGCGGGAGAGGGGAACGCCTTGAGGGAGGGGTAGGCGTACGGGAGGTACTCGGCGAGGCCGCTGGTGTGGTTGATCAGCATCCGGACCGTGATCGCAGCACCGCGCTCGCCGGGAACCAGCTTCGGGAGGTACCGGCTGATCGGTGTGTCGAGACCGATCTGACCGCTCTCTACCTGCTGCAGGACCGCGGCGGCGGTGAAGGTCTTGGTGATGCTGCCGACGCGGTGCCGCATGTCGGCGGTGACGGGACGGCCGGTGGCGACATCGGCGACCCCGGCGGCGCCGCGCCAGACCTGGTCACCGTCTCGCACCTCGGCGAACAGGCCCGGCATCCCCGCGCGGTGGACGTTTTCGATGGCGGCGTTCAGCGCCGCGGAATCCATACTCATGCCCTCATTGCTCATGTCCTCATTATGCACGCGGTGCGTGCAACACCAAGTGCACAGGTAGGATGAGATCCGGTGAGAGGAGCAAGATGGCAGGCCGAAGGCGTTGGTCGACCGAAGAGATCCTGGATGCGGCGGCGGAGCTGCTGCGCACGAGCGACGCGGATTCGTTCAGCGTGCGCAAGCTGGCCGCGGCCCTCGGGACCGATTCCTCCAGCCTCTACCGGCACTTCCGCAGCAAGACCGAACTGCTGCGCGCGGTCGCCGACCGGATTCTCCTGGCCGCGATGGAGGGCTATCGCCCCGAGGGCGACTGGAAGCAGCGCATCACGGCCCTGGCCCTGCGCGTGAGAGAGGCCTTCGGACAGCAGCCCCAGCTCGCCGCGGTCTGGGGGCGCTACGCATCGAGCGGCACCGGTTCCCGGCTGGTCATGGAAGAGGTACTGGGGGCGCTGCGCACATCGGGGCTGCCCGACGAGGAGATCCCGGCGCGCTACCACCGGATCGCGGTCCTCCTTGCCGCGCTGATCGCCTCCGAGGCCGGGGTCAGCGCGATCACCCCGGAAGAGCACGATCAGGGCATGGAGCTGTTTCGCGTGGCGGTTCTGGGCGCCGACCCCGAACGCTTCCCGGCTCTGGCCCACTTCGCCCGCGACGTCCGCCCCCTCGGGGTGGATCGCCGCGCCGCGTTCGAAGAGATCCTCGCCGCCCAGCTCGCCCACATCGAGGCCGCGATCTGACCGAGCCGGCCGATCAGCTGGGGAGTGCCTTCGTATGCTGGGGCTAGCGCGGCGCCCATCGAGCCACCGCCCATGAACACCGGGTTGGGTGGGGTCAGTTCACCGATCTTGCCGTACGTGCCCTTCTGGGGCAGACCGAGGGACACTCCTGGAGCTCCTTGGCCAACTCATGGGCATCGGAGGAGAATTGGGGCGGGCCTATCTCCCGCGTGTTCGCGTGCAGGAGTTCCACGAAGGCCTTCGCCGCGGTGGTACTGCCAGGGGACGTCAGGTGCGTACGGGAAGCGGAACGGGTGGGTGGATGGGAGCGATCCGCCGCGAACGGCGGCCCAACCCCCGACCACCCGTGGTCAGCGACGACCCCCGAAAAGCGTGCGCCGCAGCCTTCGCAGCGGCGCGAAAAGCGAAACTCGCCGCACACGCGCACCGCGCGCGCTGCGGTTGTGCGCGGCGCCACGTGACGTGAGCTCACGCATCAGCAGCGTCGCCTCCGCCGCCTCACGCTGCGGGACGGCGGGACCGCCCAGCACTGAGAGATGGCGGTCGAGACGCGAGCTGGTCGCGCTGCTCCCGCAGGTGATCGCAGGGACACGCGCCCTGCTGCGCACCGTTATCTGTTCCATGTCACTCCCCACCCGTACGAGGGCACCCGGCCCAGGGCAGGTTAACCCTATCGCTCCCCAGTGACACTCGTGTATCCCGGTCGCAGGATTCACCTTCCCCATAAGGAGGTTGACGATTACTCTCCGAATACAACTGATTCCAGGGCGAGTTGGACAAGAGGGGCAGAAGTGGGCCTCTTCGAGCCTCCACCGGGCTCCGTCGTCACGGCCAGTGAGCTCGCGGACGCGCTCAGACCTGCGACGATCACCGGCGTTTCACCCTTGAGCAGGCCCAGGGAGCGGGGCCCGGACGCGGGGCGCAGCAGCCACAGTTGGTGCACGCGACCCTGAGGCGGCCCGCCGAGCCCTGTGACGGTCACCACGGCGCGCCGCCTGGACTCGGAGGCGACGATGTTGATGCCGCGCCCCCTCGCGTCCCTGTCCCCGGTCGCGCGGGCGTCCGGGGCGGCCAGGACGTGGGTCATCTCACGTGCGTTCGCACGCTCCTGGTCGAGGCGGTCGTCGGTGCGGATGAGCTGGACAGCGAGGATCGCGGATGCGGCGAGCGCGAGGGCCGCGGCGGGAACAGTGACGGCGACAAGGAGCACGCGGGCGCGTGGGGGCGCACTCGACGTGACGGGCGCCTGCGGGAGCGGCTCCTGCTCCGTCGTGCGTACGGCGGTCAGGATCCGTTCCCGCAGGGCGGGCGGAGGAGCGGCCGCTGTGGCCGCTGCCAGGCGTACGGCGTCCTCGGCCAGGCCTCTCGTCTCCGCCCGACAGCGTGTGCAGCGGGCCAGATGCCGTTCGAAGCGGCGCAGTTCACGGCCGGTCGGCGCCGCCGCCCTCGGCAAGGCCTGGTTCGGGCTTCTGCTCGTGTGCGCGTACGGAGTGGGGCTCGCCCTCACGCTCACGGCGGCCGGGTTCCTCGTGGTGCGGGTCGGGGCCGCTGCCGGGCGACGGGTCCACAAGCCCCGGTGGCCGCACCGGGCCACGCACCGGTTCCTGCCGCTCGGTTCCGCCTGCGTCGTGTTCGCCCTTGGGTGTGGATTGGTGTTCAAGGGGGCGGCAACGGCGCTCGGTTGAGGTAGTTTTGTGGAGAATCGCACTGCGGATGGGGGACGCCCGTGAGCGACGACGAGCGCGTGATCGCGGGGCGCTACCGCCTGCTCGCCCCCTTGGGCGAGGGCGGTATGGGCACGGTCTGGCGGGCCCGCGACGAAGTCCTCGGCCGCGAGGTCGCGGTCAAGGAAGTGCGCGCCCCCGCCGGGCTCCCGGCGAGTGAGGTCGACCGGCTCTACGCCCGCCTGGAGCGCGAGGCCTGGGCCGCCGCCCGTATCCCGCACCGCAATGTGGTGACGGTCTATGACGTGGCGAGCCAGGACGGGCGCCCCTGGATCGTCATGGAGATCGTGCGCGGGCTCTCGCTCTCCGATGTCCTCGACGTGGAGGGGCCGTTGGCACCGCAGCGTGCCGCGCACATCGGTGCCGAGGTGCTCGGCGCCCTCCGTGCCGCCCACGAGGCGGGCGTCCTGCACCGTGACGTCAAGCCCGGCAACGTACTCGTCGCCAATGACGGGCGCATCGTGCTCACCGACTTCGGGATCGCCATGGTGGAGGGAAGTTCGGCCCTCACCATGACGGGTGAGGTGGTCGGGTCCCCTGAATTCCTCGCCCCTGAGCGGGCGTTGGGGCGGCGGCCGGGACCGGAGTCCGATCTGTGGTCCCTCGGGGTGCTGCTCTACGCGGCCGTCGAGGGCAGTTCGCCGTTCCGGCAGGACACGCCTCTCAGTACGTTGCGTGCCGTGGTCGACGAGGAGCTGCCGCCGCCCCGGAACGCGGGGCCGCTGGCCCCGGTCATCGACGGGCTGCTGCGGAAGGACCCCGCGGCGCGGATTTCCGCCGCCGATGCCGAGGACCAGCTGCGGCTCGTGGCCGCGGGCGGCACGCCTCGGACGGAGTCGCCGGGCGTTCCCTATATGCCGACGGTCACGTCACAGCAGCAACAACAGGTGTCTCCTCTGCCGCCGCCTGCCCCGATGCCGCAGCAGCCCCTCGTCACGACGACCACCACCGTCCCCCCGACGCGTTCGCGCCGCACGGTCCTCGTCCTCACCGCGGGCTTCGTCGCCCTCGCGTTGGCCCTCGCCGGACTCACGTACGCCCTGATCAATCGCGACAACGGCGGCGGCAGCGGCGGCACCTCCGGACAAGGCAGCGGCAGCGGCGGGAGCGGCGGCGGCTCCGGCGGGGGCAAGAGCGGCGGCAGCAATACCGGCGGCAGCGGAGGCAGCGGAGGAGGAGGCTCGAGCAGCAGCAGCGAAGAGGGTTCCACCGGTGGTGGTTCCACGACCGGCGGCGGGGGTGGCAACGGCGGCGGCAAGACCACTCCCCCGGTCCAGACCGTCAAGGTCTCGGTGTCCGGCACGAACACGGAGTACAGCGGCGTCTGCCCGCCGGCCGCCGGGCAAGCCCCCTCGTTCACCGCGACGTTCACCGTGGGGCGGGTTCCGGTCACCGTCGACTACCGCTGGGTGACCAAGTCGGGTGCGCCGAGCGACCCCGGCTGGAAGACGTTCAGCTTCGCCTCGGGAGGGGGCAGGACCAAGCAGGTGCAGCACACCGAGCCGGGCGGTACGGAGCCGGGCTCGACGTATCAGAACGCGATCAGTGTGGAGGTGCGCAGCCCGGTGAAGGCCACCTCCAACTCCGTTGCGTACACCTGGACATGTGAGAAGGAGACCCCGACGGACGGGGCCTCCTCCTACGCGCCGGACTAATGCCGGACTAGCGTCGAACCAGCGCCGAACTAGCGCCGGACTAGCGCCGGACAGAATCGGTCAGGATGCAGCGGCGCTGAACACGGGGAGGTAGCCGCCGGACTGGCCCGCGGCCGTGGGGTGGTAGGACTCGCCGATGTTGGTCCAGTTCACGCTGTGCAGCCACGGGCTGCCCGAGCAGATCTCGTGCCCGGTGAAGGTGGAGGTCACATCGCCGAAGGCGAAGCCGTGGTCGGCGGCGCGCTTGGCCGTCGTGGAGTTGAGGAAGTCGGCGGCGCTGTTGATCGCACCGCGCTCCTTCTCCGAGAGCCCTGCGACACAGCCGCCGCCGAGCTTGTAGAAGCGGGGGTAGCCGAGCACGACGACCTGGGCGGCCGGTGCCTTCGCGCTGATCGCCGTGTAGACCTTGTCGAGGTTGCCGGGCAGCGTCGTCTCGACGTAGGAGCGCGCCTGCGCGATCCGTGCGAGACAGCTGCTTTCGGACTGGAGCACGCAGGTCGTCATGACGTCGGAGAACCCGGCGTCATTGCCTCCCACAGAGAGGCTGACGAGGCCCGTGCCGGAGCCGAGCGGGCCCATCTGGTTGGCGAGAACGTCACCCGTACGGGCACCGGAGCAAGCCGTGAAGGAGAAGCTGGAGGGTGAATGGGCGGCCGCCCAGAGCGCGGGGTACGCGCGCGGGGTGCGCTTGCAGTTGCCGCTTCCGCTGTCGTAGGCACCGGCTCCGACGCCGGACGAATAGGAGTCGCCGAGCGCCACATAGCCGGTGGCCGCGGCCTGTTGGTCGGATTGCTGGTCCGCTTGAGCCGCTGTGGCCCCGGTGAGGGCGAAGGCGGTAGCGAGGAGGAGTGAGGAAGCGTATGCCGTGATTCGGGACAATCTCATGGAACCTCCCTTAGCAGGATTTCTGCCACGACTGTGGTACCACTCCCCTCAAGGCATCGATAGTGTTCATGTCAATTAGTTCGCCTCTAATTCCCTTGCCCACGGAGGGAGTTCCCTTCCGGTTCAAGGCCACGACGTCGAACATCTCCACACTCCCTCCGCATCTTGACGCGCCGCCGTGGACTGCGCGACATTGAAGCCCGGCATCCGGCGCTTCGGGGGGCAAAGTCGCCAATGCAGACCATCAGGATCAAGTCACCGTCATCAGACACCGGGATCGGCCCAAAAGACCGGCCGGACCGGCACGCGGACGCGCTGCCGCTGCTCGCGGGCGTGGCGGTGGCAGTCGGCGCGGCAGGCGCGGTGCTCGCGCTCACGGACATCGATTCGCCGCTGCGCGGACCCCTCACCCTCTTCTTCCTGCTGGCCGCTCCGGGCGGGGCAATCGCCGCCGCCCTGCGGGGACTTGAATCATGGGGCCGGATCGTGGCTTCCGTTTCCGGTGCCGTCGCGGTCAATCTGTTGGTGGCCCAGGCGATGCTTGCCCTGCACATGTGGTCGGTTCGCGGCGGGGTCGCCGCCGTCACCGTGATCGGTTTGCTCATCTATCTGCTGGTAATGGCGCGGCGCATACGACGCCGCACCCCGACGAGGCGGACCTCCTGACGTGGACATCACCGTGCACCGACCCGGGGAACTCACCGCAGCGGACCGGGTGGCCTGGACAGCACTCCAGTCCAAGGCCCATCTCAACGGCTCGCCCGAGCTCGCCAATCCGTTCCTCTCCCCGGAGTTCACGCTCTCGGTGGGCCACTGGCGGCGCGGGGTGCGGATCGCGGTCGTCCGCGAAGGCGGGGAGCCCGCGGCGTTCTTCCCGTTCCAGAGATCCATCACCGGCGTCGGCCGGGCCGTCGGCCTCGGCGTCTCCGACTGCCAGGGTCTGGTCCACCGGCCCGGCTTCACCTGGGACGCACGGGAGCTGCTGCGGGCCTGTGGGCTCGCGATGTACGAGTTCGACCATCTGGCGGGCGGCCAGCAGCCGTTCGAGGCGAGCGCCTCCGACTCCTTCGCGTCACCCGTCATGGACATCGACGAGGGGTACGAGGCCTATCTCGCCCACCTCCGCGCGCAATCACCGAAGTTCACCCGCACGACACTCGCGAAAGAGCGCAAACTCGGGCGCGAGCACGGCACCGTGCGCTATGTGCACGACGAGCGCGACCCCGAAGTCCTGCGCACCCTCATGGGGTGGAAGTCGGCCCAGTACCGCAGGACCGGCCGCAGCGACCGCTTCGCGCACGGCTGGATCGGCCAGCTCGTCCGGCAGCTCTTCCACACCAGGTCCGATCAGTTCGCCGGCTTGCTCTCCGTGCTCTACGCCGGTGACGTGCCGATCGCCGCACACTTCGGGCTGCGCTCCGAGCGGGTCTTCGCCTGCTGGTTCCCGGCGTACGACCCCGCGTTCGCGAAGTACTCGCCCGGCCTGATCCTGCATCTGCGCATGGCCGAGGCGGCCGCCGCCGACGGCATCGCGTATCTCGACCTGGGGCGCGGCCAGAAGGAGTACAAGGACTCCCTGAAGACACGCGAACTCACCGTGTCCGAGGGGTGGGTGGCGCTCCGCCACCCGGCAGCCATCGGCCACCGGGCGCGGATCGCCCCGGTCAGAGCGCTGCGCAACACCGTCCTGTCCAGGCCGGAATTCTTCGAACCGGCCGACAGGCTGCTCAAACGGATGGGGAAAGTCCGATCAAGAAACAAAGAATAGGAAGAAAGGAGTAGGGCACTCCACATGTGTCCGCCAAGACTGGCCAAATCATCAAAAACGTGAGGCCATGTCCCAGGTCTTGCCATACGGTCTCAATCATCAATACCGTCTTACATCCACCCGCATCGGTCCATCACGCAATGCGATCTGGGGGAGGGCTCAAGATCGCGGTGGCTCCGGCGCGGGGCGCGGTAGGGGGGTGCCGTGCTCGGCGACTGCATCTGTGCCGTGTCACGACCCGCGCAATGCCAGCTCACTCGGCATGCATGGAGATCCATTTCGTCATGCGCACATGCGCAAGTGAGAACCCCCCTTTCGAACCGGATACATATCCGGACTGCCCGGGGGCGGGCGGTCCACCGGACGAGAGGGACCAGACTCAATGAGTTCTTTTGTGCGCCCGGCAGAGCCGGGCCAAGATCCGTTAGAGAAGCCCGAGCCTACGCCGACCGGTAACTACCGGCCGATTTCGAATCACTTGGCGATCAGACCGCCGGTGAGCGTCGTGATTCCCGCGATGAACGAAGCGGAGAATCTTCCCTACGTCTTCAAGACGCTGCCCGACTGGATACACGAAGTCGTGCTCGTGGACGGAAATTCCACCGATGACACGGTGGCCGTGGCCCGGGAACTGTGGCCGGACGTGAAGGTCGTCCGGCAGCTCGGCAAGGGCAAGGGCGACGCCCTGATCACCGGATTCGCGGCGTGCTCCGGCGACATCATCGTGATGGTCGACGCGGACGGCTCGGCCGACGGGCACGAGATCGTCAGCTATGTCTCCGCCCTCGTCTCGGGCGCGGACTTCGCCAAGGGCTCACGGTTCGCCAACGGCGGTGCCACGGACGACATGACGCCGATCCGCAAGCTCGGCAACCACGTCCTGTGCTCCGTCGTGAACGCCAAGTTCGGCGCCCGCTACACCGACTTGTGCTACGGCTACAACGCCTTCTGGAAGCACTGCCTCGACAAGATCGAACTCGACTGCACGGGCTTCGAGGTGGAGACCCTGATGAACATCCGGGTCGTCAAGGCCGGGCTCAAGGTGCAGGAGATACCCAGCCACGAGTATCTGCGCATCCACGGCGCCAGCAACCTCAGAGCCGTACGCGACGGACTGCGCGTCCTGAAGGTGATCCTCACCGAGCGCTCGAACCGCCGTGGGCAGCAGCGCCGCCGCTCCCGCGCTGTCGATTTCCGCACCCGCCAGGGAGAGGTGTCTTGAGCGCTCCCCACCACCACGGGGGAGACACGGACGCGGGCATCTCCGTCGTCATCTGCGTCTACACCGAGGACCGCTGGGAGGACATCCTCGCGGCGGTCACCTCGGTGCGGACGCAGTCCCTGGCGGCACTGGAGACGCTTCTCGTGGTGGATCACAACGCCTCGCTCCTGGAGCGGCTCACCAAGGAGTACAAGGAGGCCGAAGGGGTGCGCGTGCTGGCGAACGCGGGCCCCCGCGGCCTCTCCGCCGGCCGCAACACCGGGATCGCCGCGTCCGGCGGCGAGATCATCGCGTTCCTCGACGACGACGCCGTCGCGGAGCGGCACTGGCTGCGCCACTTCGCCGAGGGGTACGCCGACCCGGCGGTCTTCGCGGTCGGCGGGCGCACCATGCCCATCTGGGAGTCCAGGCGCAGGCCCGCCTGGTTCCCCGAGGAGTTCGACTGGGTCGTCGGCTGTACGTACAAGGGGCTGCCCCAGGGACGCGTGCGGGTGCGCAACGTCCTGGGCGGGAACGCCTCGTTCCGTCGCAGCGCGTTCGAGGCGGCGGGCGGCTTCGCGACCGGCATCGGCCGCGACGGCGACAAGCGCCCCCTTGGCTGCGAGGAGACGGAGCTGTGTATCCGTCTCACCCGGGCAAGGCCGGACGCGATCCTGCTCATCGACGACCGCGCGGTGATCCATCACCGCGTCCCCGCAGCGCGGGAGCGCTTCCACTACTTCCGCACGCGGACGTACGCGGAAGGCCTCTCCAAGGCGCTCGTGGCCCGAAGTGTCGGCGCGGACAAGGGGCTCGAGTCCGAGCGGCGGTACGCCACCCGCGTACTGCCCGCAGGGGTCGGGCGCGGACTGCGTGACGCGCTGCTCGCACGGCCTGGCGGCGCGGGCCGTGCGGGCGCCATCGTGGCGGGAGTGCTCACCGCGGCCGGAGGGTATGTCCTCGGAAGCGTTCGCGCGCGCAGGGGAGGCGCCACTTTCTCGGTCGTGGAGATCGGCCCGAACGCGGACGGTGAGGGGGCTGCCGCATGAGCACGGCACCGAAAGGCCGAGGGGGGCCTCGATGAGCGCTCCCGTGCCCATACTCATGTACCACTCGATCGCCCATGAACCATCCCTGGCCACCCGGGAGTTGTCCGTGTCGCCGGGCGCGTTCGCCGAGCAGCTCGAGCTGCTCGGCGAACGCGGGTTCACGCCACTGAGCACGGCGGGGCTCGCCGCCATCTGGCGCACGCCCGGCCGGGCGCTGCCCGCGAGGCCCGTCCTGATCACCTTCGACGACGGCTATGAGGGTGTGCACCGGCACGCGCTGCCCGTGCTCGCCAAGCACGGCTTCGCGTCGACGCTGTTCGTCTCCACGGGCTGGCTGCGCGGGGAGCACGACACCGGAGGCGGCATCGACCTGATGCTCGACTGGGACCAGGTGCGCCAACTGGCCGCCGCGGGCACGGAGATCGGCGGGCACAGCCACACGCACCCGCAGCTCGACCAGCTGGACGACGACGACCTCGTCTTCGAACTCCTGCGGTGCAAGGAGATCGTCGCGGACGAACTCGGCACCCCGCCGGTCTCCTTCGCCTACCCGTACGGCTACTCCAGCCGCCGGGTGCGCCGCACCGTGCGTACGGCCGGATTCGCCCAGTCGCTCGCGGTCGGCAACGGCCTCGCGCGGCGCGGCCAGGGTCCTTACGCCCTGCAACGGGTGACCGTGCGCCGCTCCACCGGCATCGAGGAGTTCGAGCGGCTCGTCGATGGCCGCGCGATCGCCCTCAACTTCGCCAGGGACCGTGCCCTCACCAAGGGGTACGCCGTGGTCCGCAGAGCCCGACAGGCCCGCCGGAAGGCAACCCGTACCCGTGGCTGACACGACGACCGCCCAGGCAGACGTCCCTGGGTCTCCGAGCACCGAGCAGCGGCCGACGACCGGTAAGCCGGGCAGGCAGCGCAGAATCCGCCTGCCCGGCAGGGGCGGCGACGGTGGTGGGAGCCCCCTGTTCCGCAACGCCTACGCGCTGATGCTGAACACCGGCATCTCCGGCGTGCTCGGCGTCGGCTTCTGGCTGGCCGCCGCTCGGTACTACTCCGAGTCGGCGGTCGGCCAGGGCTCGGCGGCGATCGCCGCGATGAAGCTGCTCGCGGGGCTCACCGCCGTCACCCTGACGGGGGCACTCGCCCGCTTCATCCCCATCGCCGGGCGCGCCACGGGAAAGCTCATCTTCCGTACGTACGCGAGTAGTTCACTGGTCGTCGCGTTCGCCGCGCTGATCTTCCTGTTCACGCTCGACCTGTGGGGACCCTCGTACAGATTCCTGCACGGCCCGCTGAACGGCCTCGGCTTCATCGCCGCGGTCGTCGCCTGGTCGCTGCTCACCCTCCAGGACGGGGTGCTCACGGGTCTGCGCAGCGCGCTGTGGGTGCCGGTCGGCAACACCGTCTTCTCGATCGTCAAGCTGGGGCTGCTCATCGCGATAGCCGTGGCGATCCCGACGGCGGGCGTGTTCGTCTCGTGGGTCGCCGCGATCGCCGTGTCGGTCGTGCCGCTCGGCTTCCTGGTGTTCCGGCGGCTCGTGCCACGGCATATGAAGGCGACCGAGGACAAGGCGCAGCCGCCGACGCTGCGCGAGATGGGCCGCTTCCTCGCGGGCGACTACACCGGCTCGCTCTTCTCGCTCGCCGTGGTCTATCTCGTGCCGGTGATCGTCGCCTCGCAGGTCAGCTCGGTGAACAACGCGTACTTCTACATCACCACCACGATCGGCGGCACGGTCAATCTGCTCGCCATCAACATGGGCGCTTCGCTGACCGTCGAGGGCGCGCACGACCCGGCGCGGCTCGCGGCGAACACCCGGGCGGCGCTGCGCCGGATGGCGCGGATCATGCTGCCGGTGTGCGGGCTCCTGTTCATCGGGGCGCCCTACATCCTGGGCGTCTTCGGCCAGGGGTACGCGGATGCGGCGACGCCGTTGCTGCGCTGGTTCGCGGTGGGTGCCGCGCTGCGGGTCGTCATGGAGACGTACTTCGCGGTGCAGCGCGCGCAGAGCCGTACGTCAGGGATCGCCTGGATGCAGGGCCTGTTGTGCCTCCTGGTGCTCGGTCTGACGCTGATCCTGCTGCCGCGGATGGGTCTCATGGGGGCGGGTGTCGCGGAGATCTCCAGCCTCGCGGTGATCGTGGCCATCGCGGCGCCGAAGCTGTACCGAGTGGCGCGGGCGGCTCCCTCGTCCGCGCCGGCCGACAGCGCGGCGCCGGACGGCGATCTGGCCGATCTGGGGACGCCCGAGGCGCTGCCCCCACACGCCGTCAAGAGCGCGGGCGGGGAGAAGGAGCGGCGGGGGCCCGCCTGGTCGCTGCGCGACTCGTTCGACTCGGACACGCTGCATCTCGCGGTGCAGCTGGACTTCGACCATCAGGAGCGCAGGCCGGACGTGCGTCCTGGGCCGGGTACGCCGGCCGACGGAACACCGGCGTTCGGCAAGAAGGCCGACGGGGCCGGCTCGGGGCGGCCCCCGTCCGACAGGGCCGGAGCCAAGGACGACAGTGGAGCCAGGGGGGACGACATGGAGAACCGGCCCACCTGGGCACTGAGATCACCGGCGGCATCCCCCGAGCCGCCCGAACCGGCGCCGCCCTCCTCCGTCTCCTCGTCCGCCTCCTCCGCCGTCTCCTCCGCCGTCCCTTCGCCCGTCCCCTCGTCCGCCTCCTCCGCCGTCACGGCACCCGCCGAGGAGCCTGCCACCGCCGTACGCGCCCCCTCGCCGCCACCGACCGAGCCACTCGTCGGGCCCGCCGAACCACTCCCCCGGCGCCGATCCGTCATCATGGCGCTGCTCCTCGCCCTCGCGCTCGCCCTCTACTGGCTGCCCGTCATGGGCATCACCGAGGCGGACCTGGACACGATGGGCGGGCTCGGGCTCATCTCCGTCCTGCCCGCGCCGACCCTGCTGGGGGCCGCGCTGCTCATCGGCGTCTTCGGCTCGCTGCTCTGGATGGATCAGCCGCACAAGTGCCTGCTCCTGGTGACGCTGATCGCGACCGTGGTCTGCCTGCACGCGCTACCGGCCGTCCTTGAGGACGAGCCACGGTTCGCGACGGCCTGGCAGCACCTGGGTTTCATGGAGTACATCGACAGGACCGGCTCCGCGGTGCCCGACCTGGACGCGCGCTGGAGCTGGCCCGGGTTCTTCGCCGCGGCCACGTTCGTGGCGAAGGCGTGCGGCGTCTCGGACCTGACCGAGGTGATCCGCTGGTGGCCGTTGGCCATGCAACTGCTCTATCTGGCACCGATGTTGCTCCTTGTGCGCTCGATGCGGTCGTCCTGGCGCGCCAAGTGGGCGGGCCTGTGGATCTTCGTGCTCAGCGGCTGGGTCGGCCAGGACTACTTCTCCCCGCAGGGCTTCACGTATCTGCTCTATCTGGTGTTCGTGGCGGTGCTCCTCGTGTGGTTCCGCGCGCCGCGCATGTTGTGGGCCAAGCGGCGCCCCGGCGAGATGGAGGTCGAGCCCGCCGACCGGCGTCAGCGCGCGGTGCTGCTCATGGTCCTGATCGCCCTGTTCGCGGCGACGGTCCCCGCCCACCAGCTCACGCCGTTCGTGATGCTCGGCGTCCTCGCCGTGCTCGTCCTGGTGGGCCGCTCGGAGCTGCGCGGCCTGCCGATACTCTTCGCGGTCTTCGTCGCCGTCTGGGTCGGCTTCCTCGCGGAGCCGTACTGGTCGGGCCACTTCGACGAGCTGTTCGGCGGCGTCGGCGGCGTCGGCGGAAACGTGTCGTCGTCGGTGTCAGGGCGGATCGAAGGAGGCAGCTCGACCCATCAGCTCGTGCTGTACGCGCGCGTGGCGCTCGCCGGTTGCGTCATGGCGCTCGCCTGCTGGGGCTGGTGGCGGCGGCGCGACCACAAGTACACGGAGCGCTCGCTGCTCGTCCTGACCTTCGTGCCGTTCCTGGGCTTCGGTATGCAGTCGTACGGCGGCGAAATGGCCCTGCGCGTCTTCATGTTCGCGCTGCCCGGCGCCGCGCTCCTGGCCGGACTCGCGCTCTTCCCGAGGGCGGGCATCACAGCGAAGGAACGGGACCGCGACCGGGTGAGCATCGCGCCGCTCGCCGCGCTGATGGCGGGGCTCGTCCTGATGGGCGGCTTCCTGGTGGCGCGCTGGGGCAACGAACCCTTCGAGCGGACGCGGGCCGGCGAGGTCGCTGCGATGGATTACGTGTACGAGCACGACGATCCGACGGTCCGGCTGCTGTGGATGAGCAACGACATCATCGACAACGTGACGCCCGCCCTCCCGTGGGGCACACGTGACATGGAGAAGGTCCAGTACGTCCCGACGCTCGCCCCCGCCGATCCGGTCCTGGTCTCCAGCCTGGTGAAGGCGCTCAAGGACGCGGGCCCGAACTCGTATCTGTTGATCAACAAGAGTCAGACGGTCTATCTCCAGATGGACGTGGGCTACCCCAGGTCCTGGGACTCCCGGCTCATCAAGAACCTGGACAACCGCCAGGAGCTGAAGAAGGTCCTCGCGAACGGGGACGCGACCCTCTACACGCTGCGCAAACAGCCGACCGGCAAGGTCGAGAAGGCCGCGCCAGGACCGATCGGACCGCAGGTGACCTGGACTCCCTGGTCGGTGATCGGCGCGCTCGCGGCGATCGCCCTGGTCCTGCTGCTCGCCGCCCGTGAGATCGTGCGGGTGGCATTGGCGCCGAGCGTGCGGCAACTGCGCTGGCTTCAGTCGAGCTTCTGGTTCTCGCTGCCGCTGCTCGCGGTGCTGCTTGCCTCGCTGATCCAGCGGTTCCTGACGATGGCGTGATGCGTGGCCGAGGTCGGCTGAAGCGGCTTACCGCTTCAGCCACTTCACTTCATACCCCTTCATCGCGAACCGCTTCCCGTCGATCTTCGCGCTGATCGCCCTGTCGAGGGTGTTCACGACGAGCACCGTCTTGTCGTCGGCGAGCACGCGTACGTTCGGTACGTCATCGGGGGCGACGGACACCTTCTCGTACTCGGTGCCGGGCCCGAACGCGTCATTGAACCGGGCGAGCATCTTCAGCATCGGCAACTCACGGCCACCGTCGGAGAGTTGCGTGGACCGCCACAGACAGCCGGCGCAGCTCTCGCCCTTGTTCTGCGGGTTCCAGTAGAAGCCGCTGCTCGCGCCGCCACGGACCATCGCCATCAGGCCGGAGGCCTGGACGGCGACGCGGTGCGGCTCCGACCAGCCGTCACGGTCGTCGTTGCTGTCGCCCGGTTCCACGTAGTACTCGGCCCACCACAGCGGCAGGTCACCGGTGCGCTCCCGCAGCCACTTGCCGACCGCCGTGAGTTTGTCGGTGGCCTTGAACTCGTCGGGGAGCATCTCGTCGTCGGCGGTGTAGCTCGAGCCGTCCACGACGACGAAGTCGGCGCCCGACTTGTTCTTGTTCCAGTAGTCGAAGGCGTCGAGGACCCGCTGGTCCATGCGGCCCCAGGCCCCCTTGACCTTGGTCGACGCGTCTTCGGTCTGGCGCGGGTCGACGCTGTCCATGACGAGGTACGGACCGCCGACCATGATGTCCTTGTTGACCTTCTTGAGCTCGTTGTAGACCAGGTTGTAGAGCTCGGTGTAGCCCTCGTAGTCCCAGCGGCCCTTCTCGTTGCTCCAGAAGCCCTTGAACTCGTTCCAGACGATGAAGTGACGTACGTCCGGATAGCGCTTGGCCACGGTCGCGGCGAGCTTGGCGAAGTCCTTGTAGTGGGCGCGGTCCGGGGCGGTCTCCAGGGCGTCCTGGCTCCAATCGGTCTTGCCCGAGCCGGACTTGCCGCCCTTCATCCAGTCCGGGGAGCAGCACAGCGTGACGACCGGCGTGCCGTCGGTGGCGCGGATGAAGTCCATCCGCCGGTCCATCTCCGCGAAGTCGTAACGGCCCTTGACCGGTTCGGGGTTGCCCGCGCCCCAGCCCATGATGTGCTGGATCTGCGGCAGCGGGGTCGGCTGGTCCGCGAGCATCCGCTCGGCGCGCTCCGTGGCGGCCGCGCCGCCCTCGTCCGCGCTGTACTGGGTGTGAGTGAAGCCCCAGCCCACCGCGGGCTTCGCCTGACCGGGCGGTACGGCGGGGGTGCCGTGCACCTTGTCCCCGTCGCGCGTGGTGCCCTCGGTGCCCGCGCCGCCACCGGGGAACGTGTTGGTGAGGGAAAGGACCAGGGCCAGTGCGGCCACACCAACACCGAGCAGCGCGGTGAGCCGCCACCGCACCGCCGCCGAATTCCACCCATGACGTCCCATCAGGGGCAAGAGTAACGGGGCAAGTTGGCGGTCGGACAGGTTCCGCACCACAGGTTCGCTACAGCGCGGCACCGAACGGAGTACGCCGGAGTACCCCGGAGTACGTAAACAAGGATGCACGAGGGCAGTTGCGTGCCGGATCATGGTGGTCATGTCTGCGAACCCACAGGACACCCTGCCGATCCGGCTCAACGTCGACGACAGCGACTCCCCGTCGGATGTCGTGGACGCCCTCTTCCTCGGCCGCTTCGCCACCGGCGAGCAGCCCTTCTCGCACAGTTCCAACATCGACCGCGTCAAGTCCGGTTGCACGCTGCTCCCGCCGGGCGCGACGGTGCTGCGCGCGGCCCGCGACGACGACCGCAGCGCGACGCTCGCCGAGGGCGAGGGCTGGACGCTCCTGGTCTCCCGCTGGAACCGCGGCGCGGACGTCACGGTGACGGCGACGACCGCCGACCTCGCGGAGAAGGTCCTCAAGCAGGCGACGGACGGCGCACAGGATGAGCCCGAACCTCAGCCGGACAACGTGACTATGGGATTCTGGTATGTGTCCCCGAGGCGCGGCCCGCACCGCACGACACGGCAGATCGCGGCGGGTACGTGGGAAGACGTGCGGGGGAACTACACGGCGCCGGTCGCCGATGCCATGGACTCCCTGATGAAGACGGGCCCCGAGGACATCTCCGGCCGCCTCCTGCTGCTGCACGGACCGCCGGGAACCGGCAAGACGTCGGCGCTGCGGACCCTCGCCCGCTCCTGGCGCGACTGGTGCCAGGTGGACTGCGTCCTGGACCCGGAGCGTCTTTTCAGCGACGTCGGCTATCTGATGGACATCGCGATCGGCGAGGACGACGGCACGGCGAAGGGCCGCTGGCGGCTGCTGCTCCTGGAGGACTGCGACGAACTGATCCGGGGCGAGGCGAAGCACACCGCCGGGCAGGCGTTGTCGCGGCTCCTGAACCTGACGGACGGGCTCCTCGGCCAGGGCCGCAACGTCCTGGTCGGAGTGACGACGAACGAAGACCTGGAGCGCCTCCACCCGGCGGTGGTCCGCCCTGGCCGCTGCCTCGCCCGCATCGAGGTGGGCAACCTGACCCGCACCGAGTCGATCAACTGGCTCGGCACGGAGGAGGGGGTCGCGCGGGACGGCGCGACTCTGGCGGAGCTGTACGCGTTGCGGCGCGGCACGTCACCTACGTCGGTCCCGGACCCGAGAGAGGGGGCGGACGCGGGGCTTTACCTGTAACAGTCGCTGCCCGCGTTGTGGGCAGGCGTTCCCCCGGCAGGGGAGACTCACCCCGAGTCCCCATAAGCGGCCCGCAAAGCGTCCCGCACCGCGGCAAGTGCCCCTGCCTCGGAGAGGCCAAGCCGCTGAGCCCGCTCAGCGAAAGCCTGAGCAGCAGCCGAAGCCTCCCGCGCGGCAGCGTCCCCCGCCGCAGCAACGAACGTCCCATGACGCCCCCGCGTCTCAATAACCCCGTCAGCCTCAAGGGCCCGATACGCCTTGGCGACAGTATTCGCGGCAAGCCCAAGATCCTGGGCGAGCCCCCGCACGGTCGGCAACTTGTACCCCACCGGCAGCCCCCCGCCCCGCGCCTGCTCGGCGATCTGGGCCCGCACCTGCTCATAGGGCGCCCCGCTGCCATCACTACCGTCGATCTCGATCTTCAAAGTCACGCGGCGATTGTCCCGCACCCGCGGAAAATTAGGAGGCACCGCGACGCGCCCCGCGCGTAACGTGCGGCACCATGATCGTCGTAGCTCGCGCCCTGCGCCCCGGCAATACACCGGACTCCGAAGCCTTCGCGGCCGTCCGCCGCGCCTGCGTCCCGGCCATGCTCGCCACCGCCGACTCGGTCGCGTTCGACCTGGCGCATGCCCATCCCGACTCCCGCTACCGCCAGTTGGTCGCCGAGGCCGACGGGGAGATCATCGGCACGGCGCAGGTGGGCATCGCGTACGACAGCCCCGAACCTGGCCAGGGCTTCGCCAACGTCTACGTCCACCCGCAGCGGCGCGGGCTCGGCGCCGGTTCGCTGATCCTGCGGACGGCGGAGGAGTATCTGGCGGCCGAAGGTGCCACCACGGTCTTCTCCTGGGTTCTGGACGAGCCCGCCAACCGCGCCTTCGCCGCCGAGCGCGGCTACCGCGCGAGCCGCTCCGCCCACTTCCTCCGCCTGGACCTGGCGGGCGGCAAGCTGCCGCCACGCCAAGAACCGCCCGCCGGGGTGGAGTTGCGTACGGGAGCGGAGTACGGGGACGACCCGCGCGCCCTCTTCGACCTGGACGCGGAGACCGTAGCTGACGAACCGAGCGATGTGGCCTCGGAGTTCACGGACTACGAGCACTGGCTCGCCGAGACCTGGCACCACCCTTTGGTGAACCGGGAGCTCACCTCGGTGGCCGAGGTGGACGGCCGCCCCGCGGCTTTCACCCTGGCCCGCACGGACGACGAGTCGCGCTACAGCAGCGGCATGACCGGCACCGCACGTGCGTTCCGCGGGCGCGGACTTGCCAAGCTGGCCAAGAACGACTCCCTGCACCGGGCGCGAGCCGCCGGGTACACGGAGGCGTTCACCGGCAATGACGCGGGCAACGAGCCGATGCTGGCGATCAACAACTGGTTCGGCTACGAGATATGTGCGACGGAGGTACGTCATGTCCGCAGCTTCGGCTGATGTGGTGGACATCGTCCTGATGAAGGCGGGCCGCACGAAGATCCGCTATCCGGCGGAGGTCGTCGCGGACGACGGCACCCAGGTGACGGTCCGCGCGCCGTGGGCGGCCGAAGGAGTACGGGACTTCGGCTTCGTACGCTTCGAGCCGGGCGACGTCTTCACGGAGCACTACTGGCGCGACCGCTGGTACGCCGTGAAGGAGGTCCGCACTTCTTCGGGCACCCTGAAGGGCTGGTACTGCGATGTGACCCGCCCCGCGGTACGGGACGGCGCCACGGTGACGGTCGAGGACCTGGATCTCGACCTGTGGTGCTCGGCGGACTCCACGACGGTCATCCGCCTGGACGAGGACGAGTTCGCCGAGAGCGGGCTCGCGGGGCGCGACCCCGAGGCGGCCGCGGCTGCTCTGTCCGCCCTGGACGAGCTGGAGCGTCTGGCTCGCGGGCAGGGTTTCCTTCCCCCCGCCCCGCCCCTTCCCGAAACGGGCTCCGCCCTCCACGGCGCACCGTGAAATCACCGGCTTCGCCAAGTTCGTCCTCAATCGCCGGCCGGGGGCTGAACACCCCTTCAGCCCCCGGCCACCAACTCCACCTCATAACCCGCCCCATCCTCCAAATACGCCGCACCACGCCGCTCCGGGAACAGCAAGGTCCACCCGCGGCCCGGAGCCTCAGCGACCAGACGGTCCAGCTCCGCCCTGCTCGGCACATGGAACGCCAGGTGATTCAGGCCGGGCAGCAGCCGGTCATGTCCCCCGCCCCGCATGTCCGGCGACTGCTCGAGCACCACATACGTCGAGCCCCGCCGCCAACTGCCCCCGCCTTCCCACCGCTGCTCACGCACATGACCCAGCTCCCCCAGGAGCCAGCCCCATGACTTCTCCGCCGCGGCGAAGTCCGGTACCCAGAGCTCCACATGGTGCATACCCCGCGCCGGGGAGAGGCTGACCGCGCGGTCCGGTCCTGCCCTGTCGTACGCGATGCGATCGCCCTCCTCCTGCCAATGCACGACGAACCGCTCCCCCACCCGCCAGGCCTCGAGCCCCGCCCTGCAGTACGCCACCATGTCGTCCGGCAGCTCGGTCGCCGAGGTCCAGCGCAGCTCATCGCACTTGTGCGGCTCCGCGTTGAACGGTTCGCCGCCCGCTCCGTACGCCGCTTCGAAGAACCAGCCGATGCGGGAGTTCCCGCCCGGACCCCGGTGTTGCATGACCAGTTCGGCGCTCACCTCCTCGGGGGTGAGGGCCAGGCCGATCTCCTCCCTCGCCTCGCGGATCACGGCGTCGCGGACGTCCTCGCCGGGCTCTACGTGGCCGGAGGGGACGTTGAGCAGGCCGTCCCCGTAACCGGTGCCGGCGCGGCGGGCGAGGAGCACCTCGTCGCCGCGGCGCAGGATGAGGTGGACGTCCACCACCTCCGCATGGCGGCGGGGGGTCGGGAGGGCTCTCGGGAGAAATCCCACCACCGCGTACCGCTCGTCCTCCACCGGTCTGCCCCACAGCCGCGCGTCGCCCGACAGACGCTCGGTGTGGAGGCGGGCGACCATCGGGGTCAGCGCGCCGATCAGGCGGTCCGCCGGGATGCCGGAGGGGCTCGTCGTGCCCCAGACGCCCTCGACCAGGATCAGCCGCCCTCCAGGACGCAGCAGCCCGCACCAGCGCCGCAGCGCCGCCTCCGGGTCCGGCAGCATCCACAGCACGTGCCGGGCCAGGATCACGTCGAAGCGGCGCCCCTCCACCGGAGGCTCGTCCGCGTCGCCGACCAGCACCTCCGCCTCGTACCCCGAAAGCTTCTCGCGGGCCCGTTCCACCATTCTCGGGGAGAGGTCCACCGCCGTGACGCGGTGTCCCCGCTCGGCCACCAGGAGGGACAGGCTTCCGGTGCCGCAGCCCAGGTCCAGGACCTCACCCGTGGCCTCGGGCAACCAGTCCCGCAGCCGCCCCGCCCACGCGCCCCGCACCGCCGCGTCCCGCAGTCCGTGGTCCGGCTCGTCGTCAAAGGTGGCCGCCTCGGCGTCCCAATCGATCCTCATGCCCCGATCGTGACACCCGCCACTGACAATCCGTCCCGGATGAGAAACCCTCCCCGCAGAGGTCTACAGCCGTCCCACCTTGGACATCGGTAGTACAGGGAGGCAGCCATGCGCCGTGTGACCGTGCACAAGACCATCGCCAAGCCCACCACCCGGCGGGTCCGGGAGAAGTACGAGGCCGAGGACCGGCCCCGTGAACGACCCGAGGTCCGCAAGGACGTCCAGCGCACCTGGTGGCCGGACGGATGAGACCCGCCTGCCCGCGGCGGGAAGAGCGGCGGGGTCAGAGGCCCTTGCGGTAGTGGAGTCGGTCGTAGGGGCCGTCCACTCTGCGCTCCACAAGCTCGTATCCGTACCGCGGATAGATTTGTTGGTTCTCCCACATCATCGCGTTCGTATAGAGCCGGATCTCGGGCAGTCCCAGCGCACGCGCCCGCTCGTCCACGAACGCCAGCAGTCTGCGGCCCACCCCCTGGCCGGCCGCCTCGGGGTGGACCGCGACGCTGTCCAGGAAGAGATGGTCCTCGTGCGGGACGAGGACCAGGACACCCACGACCACCGGGTCCCCAGTGACATACACCCGCCCCGCCGCCACCTCCGCCGCGTGGTCCGCTTCCATGGGGACCGGCACGACACCGATGCGCTCGATGTAGGGGTGGTACGCCGCGTCCGTCACCGCTTTCACGGCGGGGACGTCGGCGGCGGTGGCGGGGCGGATGTCGTCGGTCATGCCTTTACGTCTACGTCAGCACCCCGCCCCCGCACCAGCAGTTTCTTCAGGAGGGGCCAGAGCACGATCAGCGCGATGATCGCGTAGACCGTGATCGAGAAGGGCGTGTCGACGAGTCCGCTGACGCTGCCGTCGCTGATCTGCAGGGCGCGGCGCAGCTGTTGCTCGGCGTTCGGGCCGAGGATGACGCCGATGACGGCGGGCAGGACGGGCAGTCCGTAGCGCCGCATACCGAAGCCGATCAGGCCGATGATCAGAAGGATCACCAGGTCCAGGGACTCGCCGCCGACCGCGTATGCGCCCACCGCCGCGAAGAAGAGAATTCCCGCATAGAGGTAGGGCCTCGGGATGCGGAGCAGCTTCGCCCAGACCGGGGCGAGGGGCAGGTTCAGGGCCAGGAGCAGGACCATTCCCACGAAGAGCGAGGCGATCAGGCCCCAGACCAGGTCCGGTTCGCGCTCGAAGAGGAGAGGGCCCGGCTGGATGCCGTACTGCTGGAAGGCGGCGAGCATCACCGCTGCCACCGCCGTCGTGGGCAGGCCCAGCGTCAGCATGGAGACGAGCGTTCCCGCCGCCGACGCCGATGACGCCGACTCGGGGCCCGCCACTCCCTCGATCGCGCCCTTGCCCCACTCGTCCTTGTGCTTGGACAGGCGCTTCTCGGTGACGTAGGAGAGGAAGGTGGGGATCTCCGCGCCGCCCGCGGGGATCGCGCCGAACGGGAAGCCGATGAGCGGGCCGCGCAGCCAGGACTTCCAGGTGCGCTTCAGGTCGGCCCTGCCCAGCCAGGGGCGGCCGACCGGGATCGCCTCGCCGCTCGTGCGCCGCAGATGGGCGGCGACCCACAGGGCCTCGCCGATCGCGAAGAGGCCCACCGCGACGATCACCACGTCGATGCCGTCGGCGAGTTGGAGCGAGCCGAAGGTCAGGCGCTGCTGGCCGGTCATCTGGTCGAGGCCGACCAGGCCGAGGGTGAGGCCGATGAGGAGCGAGGCGAGTCCTCGTACGCGCGAGGCACCGAGCACGGACGTCACGGCGATGAACGCGAGCACCATGATCGCGAAGTAGTCGGGCGCCCCGATGTCGACCGCGAGGTCGGCGACCGTCGGCGCGAGCGCCACCAGGAGGGTCGTGCCGATGATGCCGCCCGCGAAGTGCCCGATGGCGGCGGCCGCGAGCGCCTGTGCGCCCCGGCCGGACTTGGCCATCGGATTGCCTTCCATCGCCGCCACCACCGCGGCGCTCTCACCCGGTGTGTTGAGCAGGATCGAGGTGGTCGAGCCGCCGAACATCGCTCCGTAGTAGATGCCCGCGAACATGATGAACGCGCCGGTCGGCTCCAGGCCGTACGTCACGGGCAGCAGCAGCGCCACCGCCATCGCGGGGCCGATACCGGGCAGGACGCCGATGGCGGTGCCCAGGAGCACGCCGACGGCGGCCCAGAGCAGGTTCATCGGGGTGAGGGCCGTGCCGAAGCCGTCCATCAGGGAGTTGAAGGCGTTCATGTCACAGCACTCCCATCAGTGGTCCGCCGGGCAGCGGCACCCCGAGCAGGTTGTTGAAGACGACGTACGTGATGAGGGAGAGTCCTGCCGCGATGAGCGGGTCGCGGTCCGGGTGACGGCTGCCGAGCGCGTACGCGGCGCCCCAGAAGAGCAGGGCGCCCGCGATGGGGAAGCCGAGCGGTTCGATGAGGACGGCGGCGCCGAGGAAGACTCCGGCGAGGAGCAGCACGGTGCGCCAGTCGGCGGGTTCGGACAGGTCGATGTCCTCGCCGCCCTCGGCCTCGCCGCGTCCGCCGCGCAGGACGTCGACCGCGAGGAGGACGGCGACGACCAGGAGTCCGATGCCGACGACGATCGGGACCGTCTTGGGGCCGATCGGGCCGCGCTGGGTGATCTCGACGTCCATGGTGAGCGCGTCGGTGAGGACGAGTGCGCCGAGGGCCAGCAGCATGACGCACACGCCGAGTTCGGAGTGCTCGCGCAGCCAGCGGCGGCGGCTGCTGTTGCTTCTGCTGTCCTCGGGCGGGGTTTCGGTGGTGGTCGTCGTCATCACAGTCCCAGCTCCTTCAGCACGGACACGACGCTCTTGTCCTGGGCGGCCAGGAAGTCACCGAACTTGTCGCCGGTGAGGAAGGCGTCGTCCCAGCGGTTGGTCTTCAGGGACTTGCGCCACTCCGGGGAGTCGTGCAGCTTCCTGACCAGGCCGGTGAGCTTCTTGCGTTGTGCTTCGGAGAGGCCGGGCGGGGCGACGATGCCGCGCCAGTTGGTGAAGTCGACGTCGTAGCCGGACTCCTTGAGGGTCGGGCCCTTCAGTCCTTCGACGCGCTCGGGCCCGGTGACCGCGAGCAGCCGCAGCTCGCCGGACTTGATCTGGTCCAGGTATTCACCGACGCCCGAGACGCCGAACGCGACCTTCTTACCGAGGATCGAGGCGAGGAGTTCGCCGCCGCCGTCGAAGGGAACGTAGTTGACCTTCTTCGGAGCGATTCCCGCGGCGCGCGCCATCAACATGGGGGCGAGGTGGTCGGGGCCGCCGGGGGAAGAGCCGCCGCCGACCGGGAGCTTGCCCGGGTTCTTCTTCCAGGCGGCGACCAGTTGCTTGATGTCCTTGTACGGCGAGTCCTTGGCGACCACGACGACGTCCGGCTCTTCGGTGAGGCGGGCGATCGGGGTGGTGTCGGCGAGGGTCTTGGGCGAGTCGTTGGACCGTGCGGCGCCCACGACGCCGAGCCCCATGGACATCGCGAGCTTGCCGTTGCCGTGCTCGCCGACGAGGCGGCTGAGACCGACGGTGCCGCCGGCTCCGGGGAGGTTGAACACCTCGATGTTGTGGGTGAGTCCGGCGTCCTCGGCGTTCTTCGCCGCGGTGCGGGCGGTGATGTCGTAGCCGCCGCCCGGCGTGTTGGGGACCATGAGGCGCAGGCCGGGGATCTGTGTGCCGGTCTCGGCGCCGCTGCCTGTCGAGAGCAGCGGCGGCCCTGCGAGCACGAGCAGCGCGGCCCCGAGCAGGGCAAGGGGTGTGCGCAGACGCACGTGTGCCACCACCTGTCGGTACGTAGGAGTTGTGGGGCCGGGCTCCCCGTGGGGGCGGGAGCCCGGCCTTTCCCTGGGGACGGGGATTCCTGTGAGGTGGCCCACATGTTGCCTGCGCGTTAAGAAGCTGTCTCTCTTCCGGAATCAACGGACGTTGTGGTCGTTGTGGTCGCGCCCTTAGCCTGCGGCGATGACAAGGGTGCTGGTCGTGGACGACGACTTCATGGTCGCCAAACTGCACAGCCGATACGTGTCCGCGGTGGACGGATTCTCGGTGGTGGGAGTGGCGCACAGCGGTGCCGAGGCGCTGGCGGCGGTGGAGCGGCTGCGCCCCGATCTCGTACTCCTTGATGTGTATCTGCCCGATATGGACGGCATCGCGGTGCTACGGGAACTGCGGGCCGCGGAGGAGCGCGAGCGGGACCGGCAGCCGCTGGACGCGCTGTTCATCACGGCGGCGCGGGACGCGGAGATCGTGCGGGCGGCGCTGCGGGCCGGTGCGCTGCACTATCTGATCAAGCCGTTCAACCAGGCGGCGCTGCGCGAGCAGTTGCTGCACGTGGCGGCGGTACGGGCCCGGCTCGACGGCCTGGACGAGGCGCGCCAGGAGGACGTGGACCAGATCTTCGGCCCTCGCCCACCCGGCTCCCGCGAACTCCCGAAGGGCCTGGCGGCCCACACCGCCGACCTGGTCGAGCAGACCCTGCGGGGACATCCGGGCGGCCTCTCCGCCTCGGAGTGCGCCCAGGAGGGAACGCTCTCGCGGGTCAGCGCGCGCCGCTACCTGGAGTTCTTCGCGGACACGGGGCGGGTTGAGGTGACGCTTCGGTATGGGGGGACGGGGCGGCCGGAGCGGCGGTATCGGTGGGTGCGGTGAGCCGTCTCGGCGGGCGGGGGGGCAGGGGCGGGCCGCGCCGGGCCGGTAGCCCAGGCAGCCACCTCTGCCAGGGGGAGGTCAATGCCAGAACTGAGCGAGCACGCCTTCCTTGAAGGGAGCAGGCGAAACGGCGAGCTCGCCCGCGAACGGATGGTCCAACGTCAAACACAGCAGCAGACTCACGCCGATCAGTGCGGCGACCGACATGACGAACATCAAATTCGCGCGCAGGCTCCTGATGCCGTAGAGCAAGGTCAGGGGAAGCATGACGAGCGCGCCGCCGTAGACGAGGACGTTGAGGAGTGATGGCAGGGACTGCTGGGCATCGGCGAGCCGAGTGCGGCGTGCGCCTGCGATCTCTCCCAGCGTCGAGACGGACTGCTCGTAGTACGTCTTCTCGGCCTCGGTCTGAGGCTCGTACTCCTGGAACACCTGGTACAGCGCGGTCACTTCGGGGTTGGTGATGCCGGGGTCGGGCTCCCCGGCGCGCATCAGCGGCCATTGCTCGTCGACGACGACACGGACGTACGCCGCGACAGCGTTCGTCACCCGGCGCTCCTGTTCGGGCGGAAACGCAGAGGCATCACGCAGTACCTCGGCGGTCTGGCTGGCCTCGAGCGCGACGTTGGTCTCCGCCTCGTTGAGGCCCTCCCACTCGGCCACGACGACGAAGGCCAGGATGATGCCGTAGATCGCGGCGTACATGCCGAGCACAACGCCGATCATCTCGTTGTGCGCGCCGTTCGCGTGGTGAGGAAAACTGCGCCTCAGCACGAGCGTGCCGACCACGGCAGCGAGTACGGCGCCGCCACCGAGCAGCCCGGCAAGCGTGAGAGTGGTGAAATTGTTCAGCAGCCAGATACCCACAGCCTCATAACGCAGGGCCCCCGTCCGAGTTACCCCTTGGCTGCAGCGAGTCGGACCGAGACCGCCGATGCGAGCCCGAACGTCGCTACGAGGCTCGGGTGTTGAACGCGGCGAGCGAGACTTCAACGACCGTATCGTGTCCTATCGTCGCGATGCCGGGGGGCAGTTGACCACACGTGCGAACGGTGCTGGCCAACCCAAGTCGTAGGTGCACCTGTTGGAGGTGGAGACGGGCTTACCGCAGCGGGTCTTTCATGATCGCTCGGCCTCACCCTCACCGCACACGCGCAACGCGTTTGGCTGCGCTGAGGGAGCGCGCCGTGGTGAAAGCCAGCGGCTCGTTGAGGCGCAGGGGGCTGATCGCACCGCCAGGTGCGTGTGGGTTGTACTCACCACTTTCCGGACCCCCACAGACTCCCCCTGACCGGTCCGTAGTCCCCGTACTGGTCAAACCGGGCCTCGCGCAGGCCCAGCCTGAGCCCCCGGTTAGCCCTCCCTTAACCCCACCATAAAGATCGCCATCACCCCCTCCCAGCAGGCCAATTCGGGGATTTCAGCGGCTAGCTTTCTCGTCGCCGGGCCGGTTACGAACCGTCGGCGCCGCACGCATTCGGGGGGCGGCACCGGCCGTTCGCAACCGTCTCGTGTCCCCCACCACCCCCCAGAACCGCCGCTGAGGAGAACCACTCATGACCGCACGCCGCAAGCTCGCCGCGATCGCCGCCGTCGGCATCGCCCCGCTCGCCCTGACGGCCCTTTCGGCCGCCCCCGCCGCCGCGCACGGTTCGATGACGGACCCGGTGAGCCGTGTCTCCGCGTGCTTCCAGGAGGGCCCGGAGTCCCCGAAGTCGGCTGCCTGCAAGGCGGCTGTCGCGGCCAGTGGTGCGCAGGCCTTCTACGACTGGAACGGCGTGAACATCGCCAACGCCGCGGGCAAGTCGAAGGAGATCATCCCCGACGGCAAGCTGTGCAGCGCGGGTAACGACAAGTACAAGGGACTCGACCTGCCGCGCGCCGACTGGCCGTCCAGCAAGCTCGCCGGTGGCAACCACACCTTCCACTACAAGGGCACCGCCCCGCACAAGGGTTCCTTCGAGCTGTACATCACGAAGGACTCGTACGACCCCACCAAGCCGCTCAAGTGGTCGGACCTGGAGGCGAAGCCCTTCGTCGACGTCACCGACCCGAAGATGGAGAACGGTGACTACGTCTTCGACGGGAAGGTGCCTGCCAAGACGGGCCGCCACCTGATCTACTCGATCTGGCAGCGCTCGGACTCCCCCGAGGCCTTCTACACCTGCTCCGATGTCGTCTTCGGCAAGGACAGCGGCGGTGGCACGGCTGCGGCTCCGGCCCCCGCCGCATCCGCGCCCTCCGAGAAGGACATTGCCGCCGGTGCGGACAAGTCCACGGTCGAGCACCACGGCCACGGTGACAGCGACGCCAAGACGGGGCCCGAGGCAGCTGCGGGTGACGATGCCGCCGCCAACCAGCCCGAGGTGAACGGCGGCGCCGAGAAGCCCGTCGCGGCAGCGAACGAGAACCTCGCCGAGACCGGTGGCGACAGCAACACCCCGTACATCGCGATCGGCGGCGCCGCCGCCCTCGCCGTGGGTGCCGCTGCCATGTTCGGCACGGCCCGCCGCCGGACGGCGCACCACGGCCGCTGACCCCCTGAGAACGCCGGGAGCCGCCGCTGAGCCCAGTCAGCGGCGGCTCTCGGTTCAGTGCCTCCCGGTTCAGTGGCTCCCGGTTCAGGACAGGCAAGTGCTCGGCGTCGCGTGCGCCGGGTCAAGGGCGTTCGCGACCTCGTGGTGCGCGACCCGGTCGAGGATCCCTATCGCCACGTGTTCGGAGAGGTCTACGGGGCACAGGTCCTGGAGTGTGACGTTGTGTACGTCGGGGCCGTTCAGGAATTGCGTGCGGTACGGGGTGACCACCTCGTCGTACTTGGTGGCGATGACCGTGTAGCGCACGCCGGGGACCGTGTCGCCGCCCTCGTTGAGCTTGGTGAGGAACGGCGATCCGGCCATCTGGTCGGCGAGACCCGGGGTCTTGGTGGTGAGCAGGTCCTCGATGCCAGGGAAGTAGGGCAGCAGCTTGGTGAAGCCGAGCAGGGTGGTGCCGTGGTTGTCGGGCGCGAGGCCGACCAAGGCGTTCACCTTCTGCGCGCCGCCGAGGAACTTCAGGTAGTAGCGGGGCATCATGCCGCCCTGCGAATGGCCGACGAGGTCCGCCTTCGCGGCACCCGTCGATGCGAGCACCTTGTCGACGAAGCCGTCCAGCTGCTCGGCCGACTTGTCGATCGGGCCGAGCCCGTTGAAGAGCGGCACACCGGGCAGTTGGCCGTAGTCGAGGGAGTAGACGCAGTAGCCGCGCTTCACCAAGTAGGGCGCGAGTACGAGCCAGTTGTCGATGGAGTTGCCGAACGTGCCGTGGACGAGGACCACGGGGCGGGGGTGGGCGGCGGACGGCTTGCAGCTGTAGTCGTTCCAGCCACTCGACGAGACGGCGGCAGCAGGTGCCGCGGACGCCGTGGCTGCGGGAGTGAGGGTGAGCGCGCCCGTTATGAGAAGGGCGGCGGCGAACGCTCTGAGCGATCGTCTCCAGGGCAGCATCGTGTGATCTCCTTGCGGCTCAAGGGAGTTGCGATGAGTGAGCCCTGTGATCCGGATCACGAGGATGCCGTGCACACGCCAAATTACGGGCCAGTAGTAAAAGTGTGAAGTTACGCGTCAGTAAAAACTTCCAGTAATCACTGGCGCGATGCGCCCCGCCATGACCCCGATGTATCTGCCGGGCGCCTAGGGCCCTGGCGACACGAGTCCCAACTCGTACGCGATGATGACCAGTTGGACCCGGTCGCGAGAGTCAAGCTTGGTGAAAAGCCGCGCCACATGCGCCTTGACCGTGGCCATAGTGATGACGAGCTCGGCCGCGATCTCCGCGTTGGACAGACCGCGGCCGACCAGCGTGAGCACCTCGCACTCGCGGGCGGTGATGCCGTCGACCGTCCGCGTGACCTGCGGCGCGGGCTCGGGCTCGGGACGTGCGGCGAACTCCTCGATCAGGCGCCGGGTGACGCTCGGCGCGATGAGACCTTCCCCCGCTGCCACCACGTGGATCGCCGCGAGGATCTGCTCAAGTGCCATGTCCTTGACGAGGAATCCGCTCGCGCCCGCGCGGAGCGCACCGTATACGTAGTCGTCATCGTCGAAGGTGGTGAGGACGAGGACGCGTGTCGTCGCGTCGGGCTCGGCCGTGATGCGGCGGGTGGCCTCGATGCCGTCCATGCCGGGCATTCGGATGTCCATCACGACGACATCGGGGCGTACGTCCTGGACCAGTCGGACCGCCTCCGCGCCGGTCCCGGCCTCCCCCACGACCTCGATGTCAGGGGTGTCGGCCATCAGGACGCGCAGGCCCGCGCGGACGAGGGGCTGGTCGTCGGCGAGGACGACACGAATGGTGGAGCCGGTGGGGCCGGTCATCGGGCCTCCTCGGCAGGCAGGGGCAGCAGCGCCGTCACCCGGAAGCCGCCTTCCGGGCGCGGCCCCGCGGCGAACCGGCCGTGCAGCAGGGCGACTCGCTCCCGCATACCGACGAGACCGAATCCGGTGCCCTCGGGCAGTCCACCGCGACCGTCGTCCTCGACCTCCAGGGAGAGCTCGTCCTTCCGCTGCTCGACGGTCACCCGGCAGGTGTCCGTACCCGCGTGCCGTACGACATTGGTGAGGGCCTCTTGCAGGATGCGGAACGCGGCCAGGTCGATGTCGGCGGGCAGTGGGGGAGGCCTGCGCTCTCCCCGTCGGGTGATCTCGGCGCGGACCCCGGCGTCCAGCGCGGAAGCGGCCAGGCGGTCGATGTCGGCGAGGCCGGGGGCGGGCTCCCGGGGTGCGGGCTCCCGGGGCGGCGCGGACCTGTCGAGGCGGTCGCCGGGGTCTCGCCCGTTCGCAACCCCCGGCTCCGAATCCGGCCGCCGTAGCGCGACCAGCGTCCGGCGCAGCCCCGCCAGGGTATCCCTGCTGGTGGCCTCGATCGTGGTGAGCGCGTTGCGTGCCTCGGCGGGCTGGGTGTCGATGACCCGGCTGCCGACGCCCGCCTGGATGGCGATGACTCCGATGCTGTGCGCGATCATGTCGTGCAACTCCCGTGCCATATACAGCCGTTCGGCGGTGACGGCACGAGCCGTGGCCTGGTCGCGCAGTGCATCGGCGTGCGTGCGGCGTTCGCGGGCCGAACTGCCGGCCAGCCAGGCGGCGATGAGGGCGACGGCGACGAACGCGATGGTCTCGCCGCTGTTGCCCGCCCACCTGGAGGGTTCGCAGCCGCGCGCCCTGAACTCGGCGGGAGCACAGTCGCCTTCGGGCGGGAAGGCGAAGAGTGCGACCACCTGCGTCGTGAACGTCATGACGGCGGCGACGACCGAGGTCCGGCGGGGGCGGGTGGCCGCGAGATAGCCGACGGCGCAGACCCCGGCCAGGGTCTGCAGATAGCTGACCTCCACCTTCCGCATCTCCATCATCGCCGCCACGGCGCCCAGGAGCAGGAGGGCCAGGGCGGGCAGCGGCCTGCGCCTGAGGAGCGAGGCGACGACGGCCGTGAGCGTGATCGACGCGATGACCATCAGGATGTCGAAGCCATGATGCCCGTAGTCGAACGTGACGAACGTGACCCAGGGGTAGATGATGGCCCCGCTCCAGGCCAGGCCCGTGCGCACAGATGGCCACAGGCGCCTGGGCGCGATGCGGCTCCGAGCCTCCCCGGGCGGCGCTTGACCTGGCTTGATGTCCATGCGCCGATCGTATGTGACCGTTCCCCGCAGGGGTATTGGTCCACGGTCGTACGCCTGTGGACCACCGGAGCCGTCACGGTTGTGGCCGAAGGACCGATGCCGGGCGGCCGTGCCCCACGACACCGTGGTCCGGGTGATCGAAGTCAACGAACTGACCAAGCGCTACGGCGCCAAGAACGCCGTACACAACCTGAGTTTCACTGTGCGCCCGAGCAAGGTCACCGGATTCCTCGGCCCCAACGGCGCGGGCAAGACCACCACCCTGCGGATGCTCCTCGGCCTGATCGACCCCAGCGGCGGGACCGCGACCATCGACGGCCGCCCCTTCCGCGACCGGCCGCGCGGCCTGCGGCACGTCGGCGCACTGCTGGACGCGGGCGACGTGCACGAGGGACGCACGGCGGTGGCCCACCTGGCCGCGCTCGCCCGCAGCAACCGCATCGCACGCACCCGGGTCGACGAGGTGCTCGGCGAGGTGGGCCTCGCCGATGCGGCACGGCGGCGCACCGGCGGCTTCTCCCTCGGCATGAGGCAACGCCTGGGCATCGCCACCGCGCTCCTCGGCGACCCGCCGGTGCTGCTGTTCGACGAGCCGCTCAACGGCCTCGATCCGGAAGGGGTGTTGTGGGTACGCGGGCTCTTCCGCCGCCTGGCCGCCGAGGGCCGCACCGTCTTCGTCTCCAGCCACCTCATGTCCGAGATGGAGAACACCGCCGACGAGCTCATCGTCATCGGCCGGGGCGAGCTGATCGCGGCGGAGAGCCTCGCCGACTTCGCGGCGCGGGGCACGCGGCTGAGCGTGACGGTGCGTACGCCGGATACCGCGAGGCTGACACACGCGCTGAGCGCCGAGGGCGCGGTGGTCCTGCCGGACGGCGACACACTCGCGGTCACCGGGCTTCCCGCGCCCCGCATCGGCGAACTCGCCTTTCAGCACCGGGTGTTGCTGCACGAACTCACCACCCGTACCGCCTCTCTGGAGGAGGCCTTCATGGAACTCACGGCGGACAGCGTCGAATACCTGGCAGGAGACTCCCGGTGATGACGACGCTCACGACTCCCCTGGTCGCGGAACCCCGCGCCCGCTTCCGCGATCTCATCGCCGCCGAGTGGATCAAACTCTGGTCGCTGCGCTCCACGTACTGGGTCCTCGGGGTCGGCGCGCTGGTCGTCATCGGGATCAACATGAACTCCGCCTGGTCCAACGCCGACCGCCTCGCGCACCTGCCGCCACCCCCGGACGGCCTGGAACCGCACATGCGGTTCGACCCCCTGCACACCGCCTTCGTGGATCCCGCCTGGCAGATCTTCATGGTCATCGCGGGCAGTGCCGGCGCGATCTCGGTCTTCGGCGAGTACACGAGCGGTCTTGCCCGTACGACGTTCGCGGCCGTCCCCGACCGGCGCGCGGTGGTGGCGGCGAAAGTGGCCGTCGTGGCGTCGGTCATGCTCGTGCTCGGCACGGTCGTCTCGGGGGTCTCGTTCGGCGCGACCCAGGCGATCCTGCGGGAGTACGGGGGCCTGTCGTTGGGCGATCCGGGCGCGCTGCGCGCCGTCGCGGCGGCGGCGCTGCTCGCGCCGGTGTGCGCGCTGGTCGGCATGGCGGTCGGCGCCCTCGTGCGGCACGCCACGGGCACCATCGTCACGACCCTGGTGACGCTGCTTCTGCTGCCCGCGCTCTTCCAGGGCGAGACGTATCGGTGGGTCAAGGAGATCGGCAACGCGATGCCTCTCACCGCGTGGCAGGCGCTGGTCGAGAACCCCTCGATGGGCTTCCCGCAGAGCAAGTACCCGGTGTCGATCACCGAGGCGTGGATCGTGCTCGCGGTGTGGCCGCTGGTGGCGGCGGTGGTCACGGCCGTGACCGTGCGCCGCCGAGACCTCTGACGCGGGGGTACGGGCGTACGGGGGTACGGGGGTACGGGCGTACGGGCCCACGGGGGCTACGCCGCCAACGTCCCCGGCATCACCGCGCCGGGGCCGAAGCGGGCGCGGGCCCGGTCGGCGGCGGCCTCCAGCCTGCGGGCCTTGTCGTCCGCCGGGTCGAACATCAGCTGGTGGGCGGCGTGTTCGGCGGGACCGAGCCCTTCGGCACGCAGGGAGATGCCGCGCACCCGGGCCCGTTGCAGGCCGAGCGCCTCGTACATCCGGTACGCGGAATCGGTCAGCGCGGAGGAGTGCGCGGTCGGCTCGGACAGCGTGCGGGTGCGCGTCGTCGTGGAGCGGTCCGCGTACCGCATGGTGAGGATGAGGGAGCGGCACACCTGATCCTCGCCACGCATCCGCGCGCCGAGTTCCTCGGTGAGCGAGAGCAGGGCGCGGCGGTGGCGTGTGGGGTCCAGCTCATCGCGGGGGAAGGGGCGTTCGGAGGCGATGGAACGCGCGGCCGCGTTGGGCACGACGTGCGTACGGTCGATGCCGTGCGCCTTCTCGTACAGCTCGCGGCCGGCGCGGGCACCGATGAGGCGTTGCAGCGTGGGCAGCGGTGCGGCGGCGACCTTGCCGACGGAGTCGAGCCCGTACGCGCAGAGGGTGCGGGCGGTGGCACGCCCCACCCCCGGCAACTCGACGACGGGCTTCGCCCCGAGAAACTCCGCGACGTCCCCGGCCTCTTCCCCGACGACCCCGGTCACCCCCGGCACGGCCCCCCGCGCGGCCATCCTCGCCAGCATCGGTCCAGGCCCGGCCCCGATCACACAGTCCACCCCGTACAGGGCAAGCGCGCGCACCCGTATCACCGAGGCCAGCTCGACCGCGTCCCGCCCGAAGTAGCGCATCGCTCCCCGCACACCGACGAGCGCGGCGTCGGGCGGCAGGGCTTCGACCCGTGGGGTGAACTCGGTGAGCAGTGTGAGCAGTTGGGGCAGGGCGGCTTCGTACATGGGCGGGAGGAGGAAGCGGACGTAGAGGACGTCTGCCCCCGCCCGCTCCCGCCGCGCCCCGTTCATCCCGCGCTCCCCGGACTCTGGTGCCACAGCTTCCGTCCCGTGGCCGCCCGTTCCCCCGGTGGCTGGAGGTCGGCCCAAGGGTGCATCTCGTACCCCGTGGTCATCCTGATCCGGCGCCCGTTGTCCACCGTGGCACCTTCAGCCCCCTCCTCGGAACCGGATGAGCCGGATGAGCCGGATGAGCCGGACGGCTGCCCCTCCGCCAACCGCGCCCCCACCGCGTCAAGCCCGCCCTCCTGCCGCAGCTCCACCAGTTCCGCCAGGTTCCACGCCGCCGCGCCGACCACGCTGAGGCTGCGCGGTCCGCGCCTCTGGACCACGCCACGGACAAGGAGCAGCCAGGAGTGGAAGACGGTGTGCGCGCACCGTTCGTGGGCGTCGTCGAAGAAGGCCAGGTCCACCAGGCCCGTGCCGTCGTCCAGGGTCGTGAAGATGACTCGCTTCCCGGAGCGGATCGGCGGGGTCTGGGTCGCCGCCTTGGCACCCGCGACCAGCACGGTCGCCCCGTGCTCGGCCTCCCGGAGTCGGCGGGACGTCAGCACGCCGAGCTCCTGGAGGAACTCCGCGTAATCGCCCATGAGATGGCGCGACGAGTCCATGCCGAGCACGCCGAGCTCGGCGCTGAGCCGTTCCGCGTCGTCCAGGTCGGGCAGCCCGGCGGGCGCCGTGTTACGGCCGCCGGACAAGGGGAGTTGGGCCCCGGAGGGACCCCGCGAGCTCCGCGAACCCCGCGAGCCCCGCCGCAACTCCGTCAGGTGCAGCTGCAGATCGCGGCGGTTGGCGCCGAACGCGTCGAGCGCGCCGACCTGTGCGAGCCGCTGCGCGAGCGGCTTGCTCGGCCTGGCCCGCTCCCAGAAGTCCAGGAGCGAGGCATAGGGCTGCGCGTCGGCGATCCGCGCCGCCTCCGTCTCGCTGATGCCGTGGACGTCGGAGAGGGCGAGGCGCAGACCCCAAGCCCCCCTAGACTCGGACACCAGTTCGATACGATGAGCGACCGCCGACCGGTTCACGTCCAGCGGAAGGATCGGCACCCCCCGCCGCCGCGCATCCGCGAGCAGCAGCCGCTTCGGGTACATGCCGGGGTCGTGTGTGAGCAGCCCCGCGTAGAACGCGGCCGGATGGTGCGCCTTCAGCCACGCCGACTGATACGTCGGTACGGCGAAGGCCACCGCGTGCGCCTTGCAGAAGCCGTACGAGCCGAAGGCCTCGATGATCTCCCACGTCCTGCCGATCGTCTCGGCGTCGTACCCCTTCGCCGCCGCCTGCTGCGCGAACCAGAAACGGATCCGCCCCTGCGAATCGGGGTCGGAGAGCCCGCGCCGCACCCGGTCCGCCTCGTCGCGCCCGCAGCCGGTCATGATGTCCACGATCTCGATGATCTGCTCGTGGAAGACGACGACGCCGTACGTCTCCCGGAGCGGTCCCGCCAGATCCGGGTGCGGGTAGCGGATGGGCGCGCGGCCGTGCCTCGCCTCGATGAAGGGCCGCACCATGTCGGCGGCGACAGGACCTGGACGGAACAGGGAGATGTCGACGACCAGGTCGTGGAAGGTCGCGGGCTGAAGGCGTCCCACCAGGTCCCGCTGTCCCGGCGACTCGATCTGGAAGCAGCCCAACGTCTCGGCGGACTTGATGAGTTGATACGTCGCCGGGTCGTCCGGCGGCACCGCGTCCACGTCGACCCGCTCACCCGTGGCCCGCTCGACCTCCCCCACCGCGTGCGCCATCGCCGACTGCATCCGCACGCCGAGCACATCGAGCTTGAGCAGCCCGAGGTCCTCCACGTCCTCCTTGTCGAACTGGGACATGGGGATGGGGGCACCTCCCGTGCCCTTAAGGCTGTGGGGGACCTCGCCGCTGGTGGGCATGACAGGCGTACGCGCGAGCAGCGAGGCGTCGGAGAGCAGCACCCCGCACGGATGCATGGCGACCCCGCGCGGCAGCGCGTCCAGGGCCTCGACAAGGTCCCACAGGCGGTCGCGGTCGCCCCACTCCTTCACAACCGCCTGGAGTTCGGGCAGTTCCTCCATCGCCGAGCGGGCGTCCCGCGCGCGGATGTGCGGGAAGGACTTGGCGATCTTGTCGATCTCGGCCGGGTCCATGGAGAGCGCGGCGCCCACATCGCGGATGGCGTGCCGAACGCGGTAGGTCTCGGGCATGGCGACGGTCGCGACCCGCTCGGTGCCGAAGCGGCCGATGATCGCGCGGTAGACCTCAAGACGGCGCGCCGACTCCACGTCGATGTCGATGTCGGGGAGGACCGCCCGCCGTGTGGACAGGAAGCGCTCCATGAGCAGCCCGTGCTCGACGGGGTCGGCGTGCGCGATGCCGATGAGGTGGTTGACCAGGGACCCGGCACCGGAGCCGCGCGCCGCGACCCGGATGCCCAAGTCGCGTACGTCGTCAACCACTTGGGCAACGGTGAGAAAGTAGGAGGCGAAGTCGTGGTACGCGATGATGTCCAGCTCGTGGTGCAGCCGCTCCCAGTACTCCCGGCGGGAGCGGCGGGAGTCATAGCCGCGCAGCACCATCCCCGCCGCCGCCCGCGAGGCGAGGACGCGCTGCGCGGTGCGGCGCCCGGCGCCGACGAGGTGCGGTTCGGGGAAGCGGACGGAGCCGATGCCGATGTCGTCCTCGGGGTCGACGAGGCACTCGGCGGCGGCCGTCTGGGTCTGCTCGACGAGGCGGTGCGCGGTGTCGCGGCGGAAACCGGCCGCCTCCACGATCCGCTCGGCGGCGCCCAGCATGGCGTCCGCGCCCTTCAACCACCGCTCGCCACTGTCGAGTTCCTTGGTCGGGTCGACGGGTACGAGACGGCGGGCCGCGTCGAGGACATCCGCGACCGGGCCCATGCCCGCGTCGGCGTAGCGGACCGCGTTGCTCAGGACCGGGCGCACACCCTGCTCGGCGGCGAAGCCGACGGTGCGGGCGGCGAGGCGGAGCGAGCCGGGACCCGTGCCCTCGCGGCCGTGCCAGACGGACTCCAGGCGCAGCGCGTCTCCGTAGCGCTCACGCCAGGGGGCGATGAGGCGGGCGGCCCGGTCGGGGCGCCCGGCGGCGAGCGCGCGCCCCACGTCGGACGCGGGGCCGAGCAGCACGGTCATGCCGTCGCCGTGGTTCTCCTCCCACGGAAGCACGGGCTGCCCTTCGCCGCTCCGGTGCGCGGCGGTGACCAGGCGGCACAGGGTCGCCCAGCCCGTGGCTCCGTCCCGGGCGAGGAAGGTCACGCGCGGGGTCGACTCATCGATGAAGGCGCCTCCGCGCACCGGGGTCCGCCGCCGCTCACCCCGCGCCGGGGTGGGCTCCCTCACCGCGAGCTCGGTCCCGAACAGCGGCCGCACCCCCGCCTTCGCGCAGGCCTTGGCGAACCGGACGGCTCCCGCGAGGGTGTCCCGGTCGGTGAGCGCGAGGGCGTCCATGCCCCGCTCGGAGGCGCGCTCGGCGAGCCGCTCCGGGTGCGAGGCCCCGTATCGCAGGGAGAACCCGGATGCGGTGTGCAGATGCGTGAACCCTGGCACACGCACCTCCTGTAACCCCTGAAACCCTGAACTGATCCGACCTCGCATCCCCCGCCTCCACCATAGACCAAGTTTCGAACGTACGTACGACACGTATGTTCGACGCGCGTGGCGACCCCACCCCACTTCGCCCATTCGGCCCCGCCCACCTGCGGGAACAGCAGGGGCCACGGAGCGTGGGGGCATGAGTTTCACCGATGAGTTGAAGAGCGCCGTCACCCCGCGAGCAGCCCTGCTGGTCATCGGCGTACTGGCCCTACAGCTGCTGTTCATCGCCTCCTACGTAGGAGCCCTGCACGACCCGAAGCCGAAAGACGTGCCCTTCGGAGTCGTCGCGCCGGGCCCCGCGGCACAGGAGACCTCGGACAAGCTCGGGAAACTCCCTGGTCAGCCGCTCGACTCCCGCGTGGTCAAGGACGAGGCGACGGCCCGGCAGCAGATCATGGACCGCGACATCGACGGCGCCCTGATCGTCGACCCCCGGGGCACCACCGACACCCTGCTGGTCGCATCGGGCGGCGGCACCGTCCTCGCCACCGGCCTCGAGAAGATCGCCACGCAGGTGGACGGAGCCCAGAAGCGGACGGTCAGGACCGTGGACGTGGCCCCGGCGTCCACCAAGGACTTCGACGGGCTCTCGTCCTTCTACCTGGTCGTCGGCTGGTGCGTCGGCGGCTATCTGTGCGCATCGATCCTGGCGATCAGCGCGGGCTCCCGGGCCACGAACGCCCCGCGCGCGCTGATCAGGACCGGCGTCATGGCGCTCTACTCGATCGCGGGCGGCCTGGGCGGCGCGCTCATCATCGGGCCGGTCCTCGGCGCCCTGCCCGGCAGCATCATGGGCCTGTGGGGCCTGGGCTCACTCGTCGTCTTCGGGGTCGGCATGATCACGCTCGCCCTGCAGTCGCTGACCGGCATCGTGGGTATCGGCCTGGCCGTCCTGATCATCGTGATCGCGGGCAACCCGAGCGCGGGCGGCGCCTTCCCGCTGCCGATGCTGCCGCCGTTCTGGAAGGAGATCGGGCCGTGGCTGCCGCCGGGCGCGGGCACGTGGGTGGCGCGCTCGATCGCGTATTTCAAGGGCAACGCGATCACCGGGCCCATGCTGGTGCTTGCCGCGTGGGCGGTCGTGGGGACCGCCGTCACCCTGCTGATGTCCTCACTGCGGGGAGATCGCCAGCCGGGCCAGAAGCCCCCGGCGGAGGACACCGTCTGAAGCGCCGAGTTCGAACCTGCGGGTCGTCAGTGGCTGGTCGCGCAGTTCCCCGTGCCCCCTTCGGGGCACACCCCGGATGCCACAGCGCGGAAAGGGCCGGTCCACCCTTGGTGGACCGGCCCTCAATCCTGCTGCCCCCCGCCGGGGGCACTCCTACCTCAGCCGATCTCCGCGCCGAAGGCGCTCAGCGCCTCGGGAACGGGCTGGAAGAACGTCTCCCCGCCGGCCGAGCAGTCACCGCTGCCACCCGAGGTGAGACCGAGCGCGGTGTCACCCGCGAAGAGCGCGCCGCCACTGTCGCCGGGCTCGGCGCAGACGTCGGTCTGGATGAGACCGTTGACGACATCGCCGTTGCCGTAGTTCACGGTGGCGTCGAGGCCCTTGACCGTGCCGTCGTGCACCTGCGTGGTCGAGCCACTGCGCTGCACCTTCTGGCCGACGGTCGCGTCGCCCGCCTTGGCGATGGCCTGGGTCGAGCCGTTGTAGAGGTCCACCTCGCTGGGGTGCGCGGTGTCGCCCGTGTACTTGACCAGGCCGTAGTCGTTGTCGGGGAAGCTGGAGTCGGCGTTCTCACCGATGACAGGTCCGCCCTGCTCCTCGGACCAGCTCTTGACGGCCTCGGTGCAGTGCCCGGCCGTGATGAAGTACGGAGCGCCGTCCTTGACCACGTTGAAGCCGAGCGAGCAGCGGCTGCCGTCGCCCCAGATGGCGTCGCCGCCCGCGATCAGGGGCTTGAACTCTCCCTTGCTGTGCTTGAGTTCGGCCTTGGAGCCGAGCCCCTTCACGACCGTGTCGAGCTTGTCCATCGAGGCGCCCTTGACCGTGCGGTCCGCCGTGACGACGACCTTGTTGGTGGCCGGGTCGACCGCCCACGAGGTGCCGGGGATGGACGCCTTGTCGCTGAGCGTCGAGCGGGCGCTCTTCAGCTCGGCGAGCGAGTTCTCGACGACTCTCGCCTTGGCGCCCGCCGACTCGACGGCGTCCGCCGCGCTCTTGTCGAGGACGTTCACGACGAGGTTCTTTGCCTTGGCGTCGTAGTACGTGCCGGCCGCGTCGAGGCCGAGATCCTTACCGAGGGACGAGGCGAGCTTTCCGGCCTTCGCGACCGAGAGGGTGTCCGGCGTGGGGGTCGGGGCACTCTCACTCGCGTTCGCAGTCTGGAAGGTGATTCCGGCGGCGATCAGTGCGGTGATGCCCGCACCTGCCACGGCGGCACGTCGCTTGGATATGCGTCGGTGCTTCAACTCACGTCCTCCTGTGGGGGGTCGGCCCGTTCGGTGTGGGGACCTGGGGACCGGAAGGCGTACCGGCACGGAGTCGCACACGCTACGAAAGCCGCGTCCATGCCAAAGGGTGCGGCCCACTATCCCGATACCGCCTGGTAGCACACAAGGTCTACTTCAGGACGCGCACGCGACAATCACCGTGCGCCCGCTGCCTCTTCACCTGCGCCGGTCTCACCACGTCGGTTTCCGCTGCAAACACCGCGTGCAAGCGGGTGGTAGGCAGCGGGTAAGGACTAGTCCTGTCCTGTTTTCGACGCTCCGGGCGCGTCCGGGGCTCCGCCTTCCGAATTCGCCGCACCGGATTCCGGCAGAACGGCGGCAGCCGGCGCGGGCTGAGCCCGTTCCAGGAAGCGCAGTAGTTCCACGGGGAAGGGCAGGACGAGGGTGGAGTTCTTCTCGGCGGCGACCGCCACCACGGTCTGGAGCAGCCGGAGTTGGAGGGCGGCCGGTTCGTCCGCCATCTCGTGTGCCGCCTGGGCGAGCTTCTTGGAAGCCTGCAGCTCGGCGTCCGCGTTGATCACGCGGGCCCGCCGCTCTCGGTCGGCCTCGGCCTGCCGGGCCATCGACCGTTTCATCGTCTCCGGCAGCGATACGTCCTTGATCTCGACGCGGTCGATCTGTACGCCCCAGCCGATGGCCGGGGAGTCGATCATCAGCTCAAGGCCCTGGTTGAGCTTCTCGCGGTTGGAGAGCAGGTCGTCGAGATCGCTCTTGCCGATGATCGAGCGCAGCGACGTCTGGGCCATCTGCGAGACCGCGAAACGGTAGTCCTCCACCTGCACGACGGCCTCGGACGCGTCGACCACCTTGAAGTAGATGACCGCGTCGACCCGGACCGTGACGTTGTCCCGGGTGATGCCGTCCTGCGCAGGGACCGGCATCGTCACGATCTGCATGTTCACCTTACGGAGCCGGTCCACGCCCGGCACGATCATCGTGAGCCCCGGCCCGCGCACCGCACTCTGCAGACGGCCGAGCCGGAGCACCACACCCCGTTCGTACTGTTTGACCACACGCGCCGCGGCCATCGCATAGACCGCTCCAGCACATCCGACGGCCACTCCCGCAGTCACGAGCTCCTCGACCATGCCGGCCCCCAGGGTCCGAATTGGGCGTGTTGGGCGTGCACTTCGAAGGTAACCCCGCACAGCGCACAAAGGGAGACGGGAGACAGGGGAGAGCCCCCGCCCGTGTCCCCGGCGGGGGCTCCCCTGCTGCTGGCTGCAGACTGATTGCGCGTGGATCAGCCGTGCTTGGATCAGTGGATCAGTCGTACATGGATCGGTGGATCAGTAGACGCTCACGCCGTACGCGCTCAGCGCCTCGGTGACCGGCTGGAAGAAGGTCGTGCCGCCCGATGAGCAGTTGCCGCTGCCGCCCGAGGTGAGGCCGAGTGCCTTCGTCCCCGCGTAGAGCGGGCCGCCGCTGTCGCCGGGTTCGGCGCAGACCGTCGTCTTGATCATGCCGTAGACGATGTCACCGCCGCCGTAGTTGACGGTCGCGTTCAGGCCGGTGACCTTGCCGCTGTGGATGCCGGTGGTCGAGCCGCGCCGGGTGACGGTCTGATTCACGGTCGGGTTGCCCGCGCTCGTGATGTCCTGGCTGCCGACCGTGCCGGGGTGGGCGATCGAACCGGAGTACTTGACGAGGCCGTAGTCGTTCGTCGGGAAGCTGGACCCCGCCGTGGACCCGATCGTCGTGCTGTGCCCCGAGTTGGACCACCAGGTACCCGCACCGTCGGTGCAGTGACCGGCGGTCACGAAGTAGTAGGTGCTGCCGCTGCGGACGTTGAAGCCGAGCGAGCAGCGCCAGCTGGACGCGTAGATCGCGTCGCCGCCCGAGATCAGCTTGTTGAACTTGCCGGGAGTGCGCTCGACCTTGAGGGCGCCCGCGTTGCTGCCCGCCGCCTCCTTGATCTTGGCGAGCTCCGCCTTGGAGACGGTGCTGTCCGCGGTGACGACAAGGCGGTTGGTCGCCTTGTCGACGCTCCACGCGGTGCCCGCGACATTCGCGTCGAGCACCGCGTCGCCCGCCTTGGTGAGCTGCGCCGAACTGAAGGTGGTGACGTCATTGGCGTTCGCAGCGGGGACGGCGAGCGCGCCGGCAGCCACGAGTCCGGTGGCCACGGCGAGCAGACGAGTACGTCTCGCTATGCCGCTGCGGGGGGTGGTGCGCTTGTTCCTCACTTGTTGTTCCTCCCGGGGGGAAGTCAGTGGGCCCGCGTGGATTGGGGCCCGTGAGGCGCAGCCAATGAGCAAAAGGCAAGCCGGATTCCGGATACGCCGTGCCCCTGACAAGCGCTGCTCGGGAGTATTCGGGCCAGGGGCAGCCCGCACAAGGGCGCCTTTCGGCCGTCAGCCGGATACACGTCAGCCTGCCCCGGTGGCTGTCGTACGTCTCGTACGCCACCGGGGCTCGGGTCATCGGCTCTGTTCTGACGTGTCAACGACGAAGGAGGTTCCGCTCTCCGGCGGCGATCTCGGTGTCGAGGGTGTTGCCCGGGGGTGGGAAGGGGCAGAGGAAGTGGTCGGCGAAGGCGCACGGCGGAAGCAGCGCGCGGTTGAAGTCGACGGTCGTGCGCCCCTCGGCGTCCGGCGCGGCGGGCCGCAGGAACCGGAACCGGTAGCTGGACACCCCGCTGCTCGCGTCGGCGAACACCGCCCACAACATTGGGGCCTCCCCTGCTCGAGCGGAGCCGAGAGCTTGGGGAACGTCGCCCTCCACCGACACCTGGAGCGTGTGGTCCTTTCCGGCCAGCTTGAAGGCCAGCTCACCGCCGAGGCCGAGCCCCCGCTCCACCCCGTCCGCGTTGCCGACCCGGACGGTGCGTACGCCGCTGCCGACACTGTCCGTGCTGTCGGCCGCGTACGGCGTGAAGCGCCCCGGCACCGCCCAGCGCGTGTCGTACTCGGTGGCGTCGATGCCCTGGAAGGCACGGCGCGTGACGGATTCGGGGTCGAAATCGCGTACCGCCCAGAGCCCTTCGCGCCGCAGCACGACGAAGCGGCGCTCACCGAGCCCGACGCGGGCCGCGCCGACAGGACCGGGGTCGGCGACAAGGCGGGCCTCACCGCTGAAGGGCTGCCCGTCGAGGGTGAGCCCGTCATCGGCACCGGCGGTCAGGACGATCTCGTCGCCCGCCTCGGCCCAGTGCCCGGGGATGTCCGGAAGCGATCCGTCCGGATGGTCCGCGAGCCAGTGCGTGCCGGTGAGGGAGAGCGGGCCGTAGGTCGCCGACACCGTCTCCGTCCGCTGCTCGTGCCAGTGCTTCCAGTCGCGTACCGCGTCCGTCGATGCGTCCGTCGATGCGTCCGTCGTCATGTGATCAACCCTTCCATGCAGATATATGGGCATCCTCTTACGGCTTCCTGCACAGCTCCCTACTGCTTGGGCAGGCCCTTGGGGTTGATCTGCGACGACTTCACGGCCTCGCTCGAAAGCCCCCACCGCTTGAGGACCTTCGCGTAACTGCCGTCCTTGATCACGTGGTTGAGCGCCGCGGCATACGCGTCGACGAGTCCGCTGTCCTTCTTCGTCGTAGCGGCGATCTCGCCCTGAATGCTCGGACCGCCGCCCGACAACGTACCGATGATCTTCGTCTGTCCCGACGACGCGACGTGGTAGGCGGCGGACGGGTTCGGGCCGAGATACGCGTCGATGCGCCCCGACTGGAGGGCCAGGTAGTAGTCGGAGTCCTTCTGGAAGTACTTGATGGCGACCGGCTTGCGCCCGGCCTTCTCGTTCGCCTTGCTCCAGTCGACGAGGATCTTCTCCTGGTTGGTGCCCGATGAGACCGCGATCGTTCTGCCCGCCACGTCCGCCGGCTTCTTCGCCGTCCAGCCGGCGTCCTTGCGCGCCTCGAAGGCGATGTTGTCGTTGCGGTAGGTCGCGAAGTCGTACTTCTCCTTGCGCTCCTCGGTCACCGTGACGTTGGAGAAGACGCCGTCGAACTTCCCGCTGTCCAGGCCGACGAAGAGGTTCTCCCAGGAGACCTGCTCGAACTTCGGCTTCAGGCCGAGTGTCTCGGCGACCAGGATCGCGATGTCGACCTCGGAACCGATCCGCGTCTTGTCGTCGGTGGCGTAGAAGCCGAGCGGCGCGGTCGATTCGGCGCCGCCGCCGAGCCGCAGCGTGCCGCGCTCGCGCACCGCTTTCGGCACGAGTTTCGCGATGGCGTCGGCCTTCTTGCCGCGTACACGGTTCTGGTCGGGCCCGATGTTGATGCCACCGACCTTCTTGGTGCCGGGCGCTCCTCCACCGGTCGCGGCGTCGCTGTCCCCGCCGCAGGCGCTGAGCAGGGGCGCGATGGCCAGGACGGCGACGGAGGCGGTGAGGGTACGTCGGGAAAACATCGGGAGCTCCTGGAGAATCTTGGTCTTGCGGACCTGGGCTAGAGAACCTTGGAGAGAAACGCGCGGGTGCGCTCGTGCTGCGGCCGGTCCAGTACGTCTCCGGGGGCGCCCTGCTCGACGATGAGCCCTTCGTCCATGAAGACGACCGTGTCGGCGACCTCACGCGCGAAGCCGATCTCGTGGGTGACGACGATCATCGTGGTGCCCTGGCCCGCCAAGTCCTTGATGACGTCGAGCACTTCACCGACAAGCTCGGGGTCGAGGGCCGACGTCGGCTCGTCGAAGAGCAGCAGCTTCGGCTCGACGGCGAGCGCGCGGGCGATGGCGACGCGCTGCTGCTGGCCGCCGGACAGCTGCTTGGGGTACGCGTCCGCCTTGTCGGCGAGGCCGACCCGGTCGAGCAGGGTCCCGGCGTCCGCCACGGCTTCCTTGCGGGGCCGCTTCAGTGCCGAGACCGGCGCCTCGACGATGTTCTCCAGGACCGTCAGATGCGGGAAGAGATTGAAGTTCTGGAAGACGAAGCCGATCTGGGTGCGCTGCTTGAGCACCTCACGTTCGCGCAGCTCGTACAGCTTGTCGCCGGAGCGCCGGTAGCCGACGAGCGCGCCGTCGACGCTGATCCAGCCCTTGTCCACCTTCTCCAGGTGGTTGATGGCCCGCAGGAGTGTGGACTTGCCGGATCCGGAGGGGCCGAGGATGACGGTGACCTCGCCCTTGTGCACCTCCAGATCGAGACCTCGCAGAACTTCCAGGGTCCCGAAGGACTTGTGCACGGACCGGAGTTCGACCATCGCGCTCATCGCGATGCCCCCTTTGAGAAGTGGCGTTCGACGTAGTGCTGGAGGACGGAGAGGGCCGTGGTGAGCAGGACGTACCAGGCGGTGGCGACCATCAGGAGCGGTACGACGCGGCCGTTGCGGCCGTAGATGACCTGCACCTGGTAGAAGAGCTCGCCGATCGCCATCACGGAGACGATCGATGTGCCCTTGAAGAGGGAGATGATCTCGTTGGCCGCGTTAGGCAGGATCGAGCGCATCGCCTGTGGCAGGACGATGCGGCGGATCTGCCGGATCCGGGGAATGCCGAGAGCGGCCGCCGCCTCCAACTGGCCGCTGTCGACGGCCAGTACACCTGCCCGCACGATCTCGGCGGCGTACGCGGCCTGATGCAGTGCGAGGCCGAGGACGGCCGCGCTCATCGCGCCGACGAGCCCCATCGTGTCGAAGGAGAAGAAGCCGGGACCGAAGGGGATCCCGAACTGCAACTCCTTGTACAGATAGGCCAGGTTGAACCAGAACAGCAGCTGCACGATGAGTGGGATCGACCGGAACGCCCAGATGTAGGCGAAGGCCACCGCCTTCAGGAACGGGCTCGCCGAGAGCCGCATGAAGGCGATCACGATGCCGAGCGCGAAGCCGAGAGCCGTGCCGTAGAAGGTGAGCTGGAGGGTGACCCAGACCGCGTCGAGGATCACGTCGGCGGTGAAGAACTCGGCGAAAACCTCCCATTCCCAGCCGGAGTTGGTGGCGAGCCCGTGCGCGAACTGCGCCACGAGGACGGCCGTCACGACGACGGCCACCCAGCGCCAGGGATGGCGCACGGGGATCACCTTCAGGGCGCCGAAGTCGTCGTCCTTCGCGACATCCCCGACTGGCTCGCGCTCCGTCACGCTCATCGGGTGCGTCATCGGGTGCGCTCCGAACCGCGCGCGTAGTGCCGCTCCACGTAGTACTGGCCGACGCTCAGGAGCGAGGTGATCACGACGTACCAGATGGTGGCGACCAGGAGCAGCGGGATGACCTGATAGGTGCGGTGATAGACGAGCTGCACGGAGTACAGGAGGTCCTGCACCGCGATCACGCTGACGATCGACGTGCCCTTGAGCGTGCCGATCAGCATGTTCCCCGCCGGCGGCACGATGGAGCGCATGGCCTGCGGAAGCACGATCCGCCGCCACCGGCGCCACTGGCTGAGCCCGAGCGCCTGCGCGGCCTCGATCTGCCCCCGGTCGACGGAGAGGATGCCGCCGCGCACCACCTCGGCGGCGTACGCGGCCTCGTGCAGGGTGAGGCCGATGACGGCGATGGTGATCGGCCCGAGCAGGTTCACCGTCTTCACGCCGAAGAGGTACGGGTACAGCGCCCCGATGTTGAACCAGAACAGCAGCTGCACCAGGATCGGCATCGACCTGAAGAGCCAGACGTAGCCCCAACTGACGCCCCGCAGCACGGGGTTGGACGAGAGGCGTCCCAGGGCGAGCACCGAGCCGAGCGCGAAGCCGAGGACCATGACGACAGCGGTCAGCCAGAGCGTGAGCCAGAGGCCGCGCAGTACGGACGCCGAGGTGAAGTAGTCGCCGACGGTGTCCCACTGGAACGCTTCATTGCGTACGACCGAGTTGACGACGACCCCGAGAAGCACGAGGACGACGGCGGCGGCCACCCACTGCCCGGCGCGCCGCTGCGGCACGATGCGCGGGACATCGGGTGGAGGATCTTGAGGAGGGGCCGGTGCGGCTTTGGCGAGCGTGTCGGAAGACATGGCGAAGGCTCCGTGGATATCGGAGATCTCCGGCGCGCCGCGGAATGCTGAGCAGTACTCAGACCAGTAGTCAGAGCAGTACTCGGCACGAAACGCAGGGCGGGAGATCGCACACGGGTGGTGCCTTCACACGGACCGAGCCCCTCAGCACGATCCGCCTTGAGAGTACGGGGCTGTTTCGGCCCGCTGTCAAGGCCGTCCAGGATGTGAGCCGTACGTCTCATGACAGTTGACGCGGAAACGGATGCCTGCTCCACTTGCCCCATGCATTCGCAGCAGTGGCTGGTCACGCGCTCCCACATCGACTTCGGTCGAGTGTGGTCGGCGTCGTGTTCGACGACTCTCTGAGCCGACCCCCTGCGCGCTGAGCCCTTCCGTTCCCGGGTCTCTTCAGCCTCGCATCTCCCGTGCGCCCATGCGCCGTTGACCTCGCCTTCACACGCGTACACCGCCGCCGCCGCATCTCGCTGAGCGACGGCACCCCTCCCTCGCATCCCTCGCACCTCTTCGTACGTCCGTTTCGCCCTGCCCTGCTGCCTGATGGAGAACGTCACGCCATGAGCACGTATCCACATGCCCGTCGCATCCCGGCGGCCTTCGCCCTGATCACCGCCGCCACTCTCACACTCACCGCCTGCGGCTCCGGCGACTCCGCCGACACCACGGGCGGCGCGGCACCCGCGGGCAAGAGCGACAAGATCCCCACACAGGACGTGGTCGCCCCGGTCAAGAAGAACGAGGCGGCGGCGGAGCTGCTCCCCTCGGACGTACGTGAGCGCGGCACCCTCAATCTCGCGAACTCCGTCGGCGGCAGCCCGCCCGGCAACACCTACCTGGAGGACGGCAAGACGATCGTCGGCCAGGACGCCGACTTCGCGGAGGCGGTCGCCAAGGCGCTCGGCCTGAAGCTGAAGCGCGAGGCCGCGAGCTTCGAGGCGATCCTGCCCGCCCTGGACAGCGGAAAGTACGACCTCGGCACCGGCAACTTCGGCGTGACCGAGGAGCGGCGCAAGACGATCGACTTCGTCACGTACATCAACGACGGCCAGGGCTTCGCCGTCCGCAAGGACAGCAAACTGAAGAAGGTCACCGACTTCAAGCAGCTGTGCGGCCTGAACGTGGCGACCGGGGCCGGCACCACCTTCGAGGTCTCCCTCGAGGACAACAAGCACGTCTGCGATGACGCGGGCAAGAAGCCGTACAGCGTGAAGACGTACGCCGAGCAGGGCGCGATCTGGGGCTCGCTCCAGCAGGGCCGCAGCGATGTGGTGATGTCCACCATCAACGGCCTGCGCTACGCGGTCGCCCACCAGGAGGGTCTGAAGTTCCTGGGCGAGTACCACCGCCTCGACGTCGGCTTCGCCTTCAAGAAGGGAACGAAGCTTGCGCCTGCCTTCCAGGCAGCGGTGAATCAGCTGATCGCGGACGGCACGTATCAACGCATCCTGAAGAAGTGGGGCACCCAAGGGTCGGCGATCGAGCGGTCCCGGATCTCCCCGCCGGAGATCGAGGACTGATCTGTTCCCTGCCGGTGCATCGTGGCTGGTCGCGCCCACGCGGCGGAGCCGCACATCGACACGGCCCCGCGCCCCTTACGGGGCGCTGCTACAACCCGCAGTCACAACACTGACAGCACTCGCAGATCCCGCAGCAGCCACAGTCATCGCAGTTGTTGCAGCACCCCTCCCGCTTCTTGCGGGACCAGGGGCCGTCGTATGAATCCGCACAGCACACCTTGCAGGTACAGCACAGCCCGATGGCGACGGCGCACCCCGCCCAGAACCCACGTTTGCCCGGCTTCGGCGGCTGCGGCTCGAATGCGGGGCCGCCGCCGAAGCCACCGGGACCGCCGGGGGCTCCGGGCGCCCCGCCGCCGTACGGATTGCCGCCGCCGTACGGATTCTGCGAGTCGCTGTACGGGCCGCCCTGCTGACCGTAGGGATTGCCTCCCTGCGGCGGCCCGAACGAACCCCCCTGATGAGCCGTCACCTCATGGGCGTGCCCGCAGGCGTCGGTACCGAAGGCGCGGTCCACCGAACGCCCCAGCTCGTGCGCGAGCAGCACATGCGCCAGCTTGCCGTCCGTGAATTCGGCGTCGCGCAGTGCGAGGCGGATGCCGTGCAGTGCGTCGTCGGCGAGGCGCCGGGCTTCGACGAGGCCGGTGCCCGTGGCCGTCAGGGGGTTCCACGAACCCGACGCGGCGTCAGCTTCCTTGTCCTCCACGGCATCCAGGAGATGCGCGAGCCTGCCGAAGAGGCGCCCCGCCTCGGCGAGCGGCTCGGCGTTGCCCGGCCTGCCCGCGATGAGCGCGGTGTGCGCGAAGGCCGCCGCGGTGGCGGTCTCGGTCGGTTCGGTGACCGTGAGCAGGGAGGTTCCCGGGCCCGCCAAGGTCTCGATGCCGATCTGCCGTTCCACGGCGTCGACCAGGACCGCCGTGTCGAAGCCCACGTCAGCGCCGGTGCGCGCGCCCGCCCGGTCCCAGCTCTTCGCGACCCTGCGCGCGGCGGCGGCCACCGGCCTGCGCGCCAAGAGGCCGTCCCCGTCCACGACGTGGTCGCGCACCTTCGCCGACGCGAGGACCAGCGAGACCGCGGCCGCGAGCCGCGCTCCCTCGCCCTGGGCGACGGACGCGGTCCGCATTCCGCGCAGCGGGCAGGGGCCCGCGGTGCGCCGCCAGCCGGTCGCCTTCGCGGCCTGAGCCTCCGTCAGAACCGAGACGATCAGGCCGTCATAGTTGGTCACGACGCGGGCCAGCTGCCCGTGATCGCCGCGCAGCGCGAGGCAGAGCCCGCACAAATGCGCCATCCATTGCGTCTTGAGGCCTTCACCGAGACGATGACTGCACGGCCTGACGATTCCGAACATACGACTCCCCCGTGAGCCTGTCGCCGATCAACTCGGGCATCGTATCGAGGGGTCCGTTCACCCAGACGCACCGGTCGTCACCCAAACGCCGTGAAGAATCATATTTCACTCACTGTCAGCAGCCGTACACAGCAAGACCCTTGAGGAATCACGTGAGTCAGCGTGTTGACTCTGCACCAGTACCGTCACGAAAACCCCGCGCGGCGACTATTCACTTGGCGCACCATCCGCATCATGGACGAACATGGGGATGCGGAACGCAGAAAGCCCGCTGTGAGAGGAGGCGTCCATGGGATCGGTGCGCAAGGCGAGTGCCTGGCTTGGCCTCGTCGACGACAACAACAACGACGAGCGTTACTACGAAGGCTATGACGACGACGGGGCCGAAGGGCCCGGCGAAGCCTGGGTCACCGACCCGCGGGTCCGGGTGGCGACCGAGGCGGCCGAGGAGGAGGGGCGCCGGATCGGGACCGTGACCCCGGACAGCTTCCGGGACGCGCGCGGCATCGGCGAGCTCTTCCGGGACGGCGTCCCGGTCATCATCAACCTCACGTCGATGGAGCCCGGCGACGCCAAGCGCGTCGTGGACTTCGCGGCGGGCCTGACGTTCGGTCTGCGTGGCTCCATCGAGCGCGTGGCGACGCGGGTCTTCCTGCTCACCCCCGCTGACACGCAGATCGTCAACGGGGAAGCCACGAGCCGTCCGGCGGACGGTTTCTTCAACCAGAGTTAGCGGGCGAGGCCGCTCACCGGAAAGCGTCAAGGCCGGTGAGCGCCTTGCCCAGCACGAGTTGATGCATCTCGACGGTGCCCTCATAGGTGAGCACCGATTCGAGGTTCGTCGCATGTCGCATCACGGGGTACTCGAGCGAGATCCCGTTCGCGCCCAGGATCGTCCGGGACGTGCGGCAGATCTCGATCGCTTCTCGTACGTTGTTGAGCTTGCCGAAGCTGACCTGCTCGGGGCGGAGCCTGCCCGCGTCCAGACGCCGGCCGAGGTGGTGGGCGAGCAGGATGCCCTTGTGCAGCTCGACCGCCATGTCGGCGAGCTTGGCCTGGGTGAGCTGGAAGCCGCCGATGGGCCTGCCGAACTGCTCGCGGGTCTTGGAGTAGTCGACGGCGGTCTCGAAGGAGGAGCGGGCGGCGCCCATGGCTCCCCAGACGATGCCGTAGCGCGCGTGGGAGAGACAGCTCAGCGGACCCTTGAGCCCGGTGACCTCGGGAAGCACCGCGTCGGCGGGCAGCCTGACCTCGTCCATCACCAGCTCACTGGTGACGCTGGCACGCAGCGACCACTTGTGCTTGATCTCGGGGGCCGAGAATCCTGGGCTGTCCGTGGGGACGACGAAGCCGCGGATGCCCTCGTCCGTCTGCGCCCAGACGACGGCGACACCGGCCACCGATCCGTTGGTGATCCACATCTTGCGTCCGGTGAGCACCCAGTCGGTGCCGTCCTTCTTGGCGTGCGTACGCATGGCCGCCGGGTCGGAGCCGTGGTCGGGCTCGGTGAGCCCGAAGCAGCCGATGATCTCCCCGGCCGCCATCCCCGGCAGCCAGCGCTGCTTCTGCTCCTCGGAGCCGAAGCGGTGGATGGCGTACATGGCGAGGGAGCCCTGCACGGAGACGAGTGAGCGGATGCCGGAGTCGGCGGCCTCGAGCTCCAGGCAGGCGATCCCGTACTGGACGGCGCTCGAGCCGGCACAGCCGTAGCCCTGGAGCGACATCCCCAGGGCGCCGATGGAGCCGAGCTCGCGGGCCAGGTCACGGATGCCGGGCAGCTCGCCCTTCTCGTACCAGTCGGCGATGTGCGGCAGAACGCGGTCGGCCGCCCAGGTCCTGACGGTCTCGCGGATCGCGAGGTCCTCGGGGTCGAGCAGGTCGTCGATGCCGAGGGGGTCGGTGGGGTCGAAGGGCGGCAGAGGGGTGCGGGCGCTTGCTGACATGCGGGCCTCCGGCGACACGAAAACTAGCGGTGATAGTTAGCTACGGTTCGCGCTGACGTTACGACGGAGTGTCCCGCAGGAACAAGGGCGTGCTGGGCGCCACCCCGGCCGGAGGCCAGGACGCGCGTCAGCGGACGGACTCCGCGGGGACTCCTGCCCCGTCGCGGGGGGCCGGTACGCCCTGCTCGGACCGCTCGGCCATTGCAGGCCGCTCAGGCTTCGCCGCGCAATCCATGGTGCGCGGCAGCTTCAGCGCCATGAGCGCGCCGAGCAGCAAAAGCCCCGCGCTGACGAGCAGCGTCACATGCAGCCCGTGCACGAAGGCCTCGCGGGCCGCGTCCCGAAGGGCGCTCCCCGCTCCGCCGCCGAGCCGCCCCGCGACCTCGTACGCCTCGCCGAGCGAGTGGCTCGCGGCGGCACTGTCCTTGGCCGGCACGCCCCGCACGGACGAGAGGCCCGGCGCGTACGCCGCGTTCATGACGCTGCCGAGCAGCGCGATGCCGATGCCCGCGCCCAGCTGGTACGAGGTCTCGCCGATCGCGGCGGCACCGCCCGCCTGCGACGGAGGCGCCTCGCTGAGCATCGACTCGTACGAACCGAAGAGCGTGAGCTGCAGGCCGAGGCCGAGGAGCACGAAGCTGGTCACCATCAGCGGGTCGTTCAGCTTGTCGCCCATCCCGGTGAGGATCACCACGGCCACCGCGGTCAGGCTGAAGCCGAAGGCGACCATCGTGCGCGGGCCGAAGCGGTGAAGCAGCTTCGATCCGGCGAGGCCCGCGGCCATCGCGGCGACGGTGAGCGGCACGAGCCGCATCCCGGTCTCCAGCGGGGAGAGCCCGAGCACCAGCTGCAGATACTGCGCGGCGACCAGCTCGAGGCCCACCAGGGCGAGCATCGCGAGGACGATGCAGCCGAGCGAGGTGCTGAACGCGGGCCGCGCGAACATCGACAGGTCTATGAGCGGATGCTTGCGCCGCCGCTGCCTGCGGACGAAGCCGATCAGGAGGGCCCCGCCCACGAAGAAGGAGAGGAGGGTCGTCATGCCGAACGGTGACTCTCCGCCGCCCGCCCGCTTCACCGCGAACACGAGGCCGAAGAGACCGCCCGCGGCCATCAGCGCGCCGACCACGTCCCACGGCCCGTTGCGGTCGCCCGTCGACTCGGGGAGGAGCAGACGCCCGATGGGCAGGCTGACCAGCATCAACGGGATGTTTATGAGAAAGACCGAACCCCACCAGAAGTGCTCGAGCAGGAAACCGCCGAGCAAGGGTCCGCCCGCGGCGCCGATCCCGGCCACCGCGCTCCACACACCGATGGCGACGGCTCGCTCACGCCGGTCGGGGAAGACCTGGCGGAGGATCGAGAGGGTCGCGGGCATGATCATCGCGCCGCCGACGCCGAGCAGGGCGCGGGCCGCGATCAGGATCTGAGCGTTGTCCGCCATGGCCGCCACGGCCGAGGCGACGCCGAAGAGGGCGTATCCGAGAAGGAGCACCCTCCTGCGGCCCACCCGGTCACCGAGCGTGCCGAAGAGGATGAGCAGCGAGGCGCAGACCAGTGGATAGACGTCCACGATCCACAGCAGCTCGATGCCGCCGGGCTTCAGGTCCTCCGTGACGGCGGGCACCGCCACGTGCAGGACTGTGGCGTCGACGGCGACGAGCAGCAGGCTGACGCAGAGAACGACGAGCACCAGCCAGCGGTTGGCGCCACCCTGAGACCCGGGTACCCGACGGCCGGAAGGAGCGGTGGCCGTGGTCGAACCCGACATGTGCGATACCTCCCAGTGATCCCTCGCATCGGCGGCCCCGCGGGACGTGATCTCCCAGCTGGCGGCGGCTATAGGCGAGTGAGCCGTCAGAGTACGCGAGTTCACGGCTGTGGCGCGTGGCGGACCTCTCATGGTTGTGCCGAGACGGTGTGGCATACGCCACGCCGCCCACGCATGGACCACGCCCCCGGCCGGGCACTCGGTTCCCGTCTGCGCCGATAATCGACCCCGTGACCGACCTTGATCAACCCCTGCCGCCGCTCTCGCACGGCACCCGCGCGAGCGCTCTGCTGCGCCGTGCCGCGCCCGCGCTCCTCGCCTACGCCGGGGTGCGCGCCCTGGGTGTGGCGGTGCTCGCGGTGTGGAGCGCGGCGGCGGGAAAGAGCCCGCACACGCTGCTCACCGCCCGCTGGGACTCGCTCTGGTACACCCGTGTCGCCGAGTTCGGCTACGGCTGGGAGGTGAAGCTCCCGGACGGCAGCGTGCACTCGAACCTCGCGTTCTTCCCGCTGCTGCCCTGGCTGGAGCGCCTCGTCTCGGCGATCAGCCCCTTGTCGTACGCCGATGCGGGACTGGTGGTGAGCTGGCTCGCGTCACTCTGCGCGGCCGGGGGGATCTTCGCGATCGCCGATCACCTCTATGGGCGACGCGCGGGAATCTGTGCGGTCGCGCTGTGGGCGGTGCTCCCTGTCGGGATCGTGCAGTCGATGGCGTACAGCGAGTCCCTGTTCACCGCGCTCGCGGCCTGGTCGCTCTACGCGGTGCTCACCGGCCGCTGGGTGTGGGCGGGCGTGCTCGCCTCCTTCGCGGGGCTCACCCGGCCCGTGGGCGCCGCGGTCGTCGCGGCACTCTGGGTGACGGCGGCAGTCCACATCCACCGGGAGCGGAACGCCACCTCGCGCATGATCCTCGGGGTGGTTCTCGCCCCGCTCGGCGCCGCGGGCTATGTCCTGTGGGTCGGCCACCGCACCGGCAACGGCCTCCTCGGCTATCTCGACGTCCAGGCGGGCTGGGGCAACGGCTTCGACTTCGGCTATGCCTTCGCCCGTTTCGTCGCCGACAAGTTCACCGGCCTCCCTGCCGCCCTGGCCGGGGTCGGCCTGATCGTCGGGGTCGCCCTGGTGATCTGGCTGTACGTCATCGGCGTACGGAAGAAGCAGCCGCTGCCGCTGCTCGTCTACTGCGGAATCGTCGTGGCGCTGGCACTCTGCGCCGCGGGCTACTTCGGCTCGAAGCCGCGCCTCCTGCTGCCCGCCTTCCCGCTGCTCCTGCCGATCGCGGTGGCGCTCGCCCGGCTGCGTACGTCCAGGTCGGCGCTGGTGCTCGGGAGCGTGGCCGCGGCGAGCGCGGCGTACGGGGCGCTCTGGCTGAACGGCTCGGGTCCGCCATGATCACTTCCGGAGCCCCCGGTGAGCGGAGGGGAAATTCCGCGCCAGGTCCCGGTGAACGAATTCATAAGCGCTATAAAACGTCCACACTAATGATCAACGAATTAAGTAGGGAACGAGTAAGGGGCGAGTAAGGGCCTGATCGCCGAATAAGGAAACGCGGGGAATAAACCCCCGTCTGAGATCAATGCCACATCACATCGTCATCACAAAGCCACTGATTCGGCCTAGTCACGCACTCACTCGCTGTAACGTCGATTGAGTGCGTACCGAACGAAACCTCACCCGTCTGGACCGGGTCTTCGCCCGGCTAGACCGTGAGCCGGAACGACCCGCCGACCTCGATGTGCCGAGGATGAGCAGGCACAGGATCGTGCTCTTCAGCGCGACCCTGGCCTTCTACCTCGCCATCGTGGTCGCTGTGCTCGCCACTTCGTGGCTCGTGCGGTTCGACTGGCAGGTCATGTTCTTCCGGCCCTACCAGCAGTGGCCCGAGATCCACGCCTTCCTCGACTACTGGGTGGTCCTCGGCCAGCGCGGCCCGACCGCCGTGATGGTCGCGGCCTGGCTGGGCTGGCGCTCCTGGCGTCAGCACACGATCCGCCCGCTCCTCACGTTCGGCGCCGCCCTGCTCCTGCTCAACGTCACGGTCGGTGCCGCCAAAATCGGCATGGGCCGCCTCGGCCCGCACTACGCCACCACGATCGGCGCCCACGAGATGGGGCTCGGCGGCGATATATTCCCTTCGGGCCACACCGCGAACGCCGTCGTGACCTGGGGAATCCTGGCCTACATGGCCTCCACCCCGCGCACCCGCCGCTATCTCTCGGCGCTCTCGGCCGTGGTCTCCCTCAGCGTCGGCCTGACCACCGTCTATCTCGGTACGCACTGGCTGAGCGATGTCCTCCTCGGCTGGGCCGCCGGACTGCTCGTCCTGCTCGCGCTGCCCTGGGTGGAGCCGCTGCTCACCCGCGTCGAAGGCTGGATCTTCGCCCTGCGGGACCTCTGGCGCACCCGCCGCGCCGGTCTGGCCTCCCCGGTCATCCCGGCCCCGGCTCCCGCGACGGCTCCGCAGCCCGCCGCACCGGCCGACGAGCCCCCGGTCCGCGAGCCGGTCGGCGCCGCACGCCCCGCCCGCGCCCCGGCCTACCTCGCGCCGGGCCCGCACACACCGCGCTCCGAGCGCAGCCCGGTCACCCCGGCGGGCAGCCGCCGCCCGCCGCACTCCGAGCGCGCCTCACGCGCCGCCGCACCGGCCCGCCCGGTGGCGGGGGGCTGACCCCGCCGACAGTGAGACCCGCGGGGGTCGGTACGCACAGCCCATCCCCCGCATCGCGAAGGCCCCGGTTCCGTCTCGGAACCGGGGCCTTCGCGATGCGCTGGGTCAGCCCTTCCAGCAGCGGGCCACGACGCCTTCCTTGACCTCGAAGTTGAGCCGCCCCGCGAGGTACTCCATGGTGATGATCGCGCCGGGCTGCAGCGACCTGACAGTGGACCAGCCGCGCTCGCGGGCCTGCCGCTCGGCGCCTTCGGCGGCGAGGCCGACGTAGGTGTCAGGGGTGTCCTTGGGCTCGGCGGGAGGGGTCGGTATAGGTGCCATGACCGCCACGTTAGGCGGCGCGGCCCGGCCGGGGGAAGGCCATAGCCGGACACCATGGGTCACCGGTCCCTCTCCGGTCACGCTTTTGTCACAGGATCACGACGCGCGTTTCGCCTTAACTCCGTCACACGATCGGGCGGTTCCGAAGATGTCCCGGCGCGATTCCTGAATTTCCCGTGAGCCCCGCGCGAGCATCCTGATACAACCGGTACAGCACAGTGGAAAGGCCACCGGGGCACCTTTTCAAACTCTCCGCATTTTCGAATCCTGCCGAATCCCGGGCGCTCCACGCCATGTGACGCCGCATAGGGAATTCACCGTTCCAGCACAGTAGGCGCGTACGCCCTCTGTCGGAGTCGGGTGGGACGCGAGCATCATGGCGGGTGCTTCGAGCAGGCCCAGGGCGCGACAGCGAAGGGGCGAGTGATGGGGACTGAGACGGCACAGGCGGCGGCTCCACCGGTCCGGCAGAAGAGCCCCGGCCGGATCCTCGTGGACTGGCTGACCACCACCGACCACAAGAAGATCGGTCACCTGTACCTGATCACATCGTTCGTGTTCTTCCTCGCCGCGGGGCTGATGGCCCTGATGATGCGGGCCGAACTCGCCCGCCCCGGGCTGCAGCTGATGACGAACAACGAGTTCAACCAGCTGTTCACCCTGCACGGCACGATCATGCTGCTGCTCTTCGCGACGCCGACCTTCGCGGGCTTCGCCAACGAGATCATGCCGCTGCAGATCGGCGCGCCCGACGTGGCCTTCCCGCGGCTCAACATGCTGTCGTACTGGCTGTTCCTGTTCGGCGCCCTGATGGTGTTCGGCTCGCTCCTGGTGCCCAGCGGTCCCGCCGCGTTCGGCTGGTTCGCCTACGCGCCGCTCAACAGCATGGAGCGGTCACCGGGGATCGGCGCCGATCTGTGGATCATGGGGCTCGCGCTCTCCGGGTTCGGCACGATCCTCGGCTCGGTGAACTTCCTGACGACGATCATCGGGATGCGGGCGCCGGGGATGACGATGTTCCGGATGCCCGTCTTCACCTGGAATGTGCTGTTCACTTCGATCCTGGTCCTGCTCGCGTTCCCCGTGCTTGCCGCCGCACTGCTCGTCCTTGAGGCGGACCGGCGCTTCGGCTCCATGGTGTTCGCCCCGGAGAACGGAGGCGCGCTGCTGTGGCAGCACCTCTTCTGGTTCTTCGGGCATCCGGAGGTCTACATCATCGCGCTGCCGTTCTTCGGGATCATCTCCGAGATCATCCCGGTGTTCAGCAGGAAGCCGATCTTCGGCTATATGCCCCTGATCGGCGCCACGATGGCCATCACCGGGCTCTCGGTCGTCGTGTGGGCGCACCACATGTTCGCGACGGGCGCCGTCCTGCTGCCCTTCTTCTCCTTCATGTCCTTCCTGATCGCGGTCCCCACGGGTGTGAAGTTCTTCAACTGGACCGGGACGATGCTCAAGGGCTCCCTGTCGTTCGAGACACCGATGCTGTGGGCGATCGGCTTCCTGGTGAGCTTCCTCTTCGGCGGGCTCACCGGCGTCATCCTGGCCTCGCCGCCCCTCGACTTCCACGTCACCGACTCGTACTTCGTCGTGGCGCACTTCCACTACGTCGTGTTCGGCACCGTCGTCTTCGCGACCTTCGGCGGCTTCTACTTCTGGTGGCCGAAGCTCACCGGGAAGATGCTCGACGAGCGGCTCGGCAAGATCCACTTCTGGACGCTCTTCGTCGGCTTCCACACGACGTTCCTCGTCCAGCACTGGCTGGGCGCCGAGGGTATGCCACGGCGTTACGCGGACTATCTGGCGGCGGACGGCTTCACGGTGCTCAACACCATCTCGTCCATCGGGGCGTTCCTGCTCGGCATGTCGACACTGCCGTTCCTCTACAACGTCTGGAAGACCGCCAAGTACGGCAAGAAGGTCGACGTCGACGACCCCTGGGGCTTCGGCCGCTCCCTGGAGTGGGCCACCGCCTGCCCCGCGCCGCGCCACAACTTCGTCACGCTGCCCCGGATCCGCTCCGAGTCCCCGGCGTTCGATCTGCACCATCCGCGGTACGCGGCGATCCAGCCGCCGGATCCGCAGACCGAACACCCCGATCCAGAGCCCGGCTCAGCAGATCCCGGGCCGAGCCGATCCGCTCGGTGAAGTCGGCGGGCTCGACGACCTGGAACTCGAAGCCCATGACGAGTACGTGGATCACCATGACGTCCATGCTCAGGGCGCCCGTACGCAGCAGGCAGGTGTCCTCGGTCTCGGCCTCCAGCGTGCCGTCCGACGGGGAGACCCGCTGGGCCGCCACCTCCAGGGGCACCAGGAGCCGGAACACGGCGTGTGCGGCGTACGCACGCGTGGAGACGCCCTTGGAGACGTACGCGGCGAGATCCTCGGCGGGCGGGGTGCGCGGCGCGAAGCGCGGTCCGTGCGGCGGCGTCGGCACGATGCGGTCCGCGCGGAACGTACGCCAGTCGTCGCGGTCGACGTCCCAGGCGACCAGGTACCAGCGGCGCTCGGTGCAGACGAGGCGGTGCGGTTCGACGGTGCGGCGGGTCGAACTGCCACCGTGGTCGCGGTAGTCGAAGCGCAGGCGCTCCGAGTCCCGGCAGAGGTGGGCGAGTTCGGTCAGGACGGAGGGGTCGACGGTCTGCGGCTGCGGCGTCCTGAGCATCGGCACGGTGAAGGCCGTCAGGGCGCCGACCCTGCGGCGCAGCCTGCTCGGCAGGACCTGTTCCAGCTTGGTCAGAGCGCGTACGGAGGTCTCGCCGATGCCCTCGATGCCCTGCCCGGCCGCGGTGCGCAGGCCGACGGCGACGGCGACCGCCTCGTCGTCGTCCAGGAGCAGCGGCGGCAGCTCGGCGCCCGCGCCCAGTTGGTAGCCGCCGCCCGTACCGGGGCTGGCATTGACCGGGTAGCCGAGCTCCCGGAGCCGGTCCACGTCACGGCGAACGGTGCGCGGGGTGACGCCGAGCCGGTCGGCCAGGTCCGCGCCCGACCAGTCGCGGTGGGCCTGCAAGAGCGAGAGCAGGCGGAGCAGTCGTGCGGAGGTCTCCAACATGGGGCCGATTGTGCCCGGCGTCGCGGACAGCCACGGTCCGCGATGACGTCAGTCTTCGCGCCAGTCTTTGACAGTCTTCGGTGGGCGTCAGTCCTCGATGACGTCAGCCTCGCGGATCCGCACTGAGAGATCGTTGTCGTTCGTGTAGTAGGGCCCCGCGTCGAGCGCCCCGTGCGCCGCTGTCTCCAGCCGCACGGACGGGTAGGTGAAGATCGGCTTCTTGTCCGGCACGTCGTCCAGGAGCCGGGCGAGGCGGATCCGCGGGCCGCTCTCCCCCACCGGGCGCAGCCAGAGGTCCCAGGGTCCCGGGCCGTCGTCGGCGAGTGCTCCGCAGTGCAGGACGAAGCTGAACTCCACGCCGTCGGCGGTCAGTTCGGACCGCACGATCCGGTCGGGCTCGGCACGGCGGGACGCCTCGGCGTATCCGGCGCCGGTCACCGCGGTGCCGTACACACGGCCTTGCACGGTCACCGATGTGCCCGCTATCCGGAGCTCGCCGATCTCCGCGTGCGGGGCGCGCAGCCAGCTGCGTACGGAGAGGTTGCCCTGCTTGGTCGCGTACGGGATGCGTACGGCGATGTGGCCGCGGGCGCCGCTCGGCGCGCGGTCGACCAGCGAGCGCAGGTCGTTCACGCCGGGGGCGAGGCGGCGCGGCGGGCCGCCGTCGACCAGCGCGTAGGCGTTCCAGCGGCCCTCGGCGAGCTCGACGCTGCTGGGCAGCGCGGCCCGCAGCCTGCCGTCGACGGCCGGGGAAAGCGGCAGGCGCACGTCCTCGTCGGCGGATGCGGCGTCGCGGCGGCGCAGCAGGAGGTGGGCCGTGCCCGTGCCGCCCGGGTCCGTGACGTCGAAGGTGAGCCCGCCCGCGGAGTCGGCTATGCAGTCGGCGCGTGGTGCCGCCGCGACATCCTGCTCGGCACCGGCGGCACCGGTGTCACAGGGCAGCGAGGCGTCCGAGGTGGCCAAGGCCGTCATGCGGGGGTTCCTTTCGTCGATATGCCGCTGGTCGGTACCCCATGTCCGATGTCCCGCAGGGCGTAGGCGCCGCCGAGGAGCGCGCCGCGGGTGCGGTGCAGCGAGCCGCGCATCCGGCCGCCGAAGGAGCTGCCGCGGGTGAGCATCCCGGTGAACATCTCGTCGTAGCGCTCGGCGATGCGGGTCGGGTCAAAGCGCTCGGAGTCCTCGAGCGCGGCGCCCGCCATCTTGTGCCGCAGCGAGTCGTTGTTGATCAGTTCGAGCAGTCCGCCCGCTATCGCGTCGGGGTTGCCGACCTCGACGAGGCGTCCGTCGACTCCGTTGTCGATGATCTCGCCGGGCCCGTGCGGGCAGTCGGTGGCGACGACGGGCAGGCCGCAGCGCATCGCTTCGACGATCGTCATGCCGAAGGATTCGAGGCTGGAGGTGACGGCCGCTATGGACCCCTTGGCCCACTCGGACTCGATGGGGTGGGCGGGCCCCATCAGGAAGACGTGGTTGTAGAGGCCGAGCTCGTCGATCAGGGCGCGCAGCTTGTCCTTCTGCTTGCCGCCGCCGTAGATCCGCAGCCGCCAGTCGGGGCGCTCGGCGCGCACCTTGTCGAAGGCCCTGATCAGCAGGTCGTAGCGCTTGACGGGGGCGAGCCTGCCGGCCGCGACGACCCACTTCTGGGAGCCGTCGGCGGGCTCGACGCCCGGCGCGGGCACGGAGTTGGGCACGGCCTGGACATGGACACCGGGCAACCGCATCATCCGGCGGTAGTCGCGTGCGTCGGCCTCGGTGGTCGTGGTCAGGACGTCGAGGCGGGGGTACACGCTGCGCAGCTGGCGGCGCAGTTCCTTGGAGTGGCTGTCGAGCGTGAGGTGCTCCTGGCCGACGCGCAGCGGCCCGCGCGCGGCCTCGCGGGCGATGTGCACGTTCAGTCCTGGCCGCGTCCCGACGACCACATCGGCGCTGACCGATGAGAGGTGCTCGGCGATGCGCCGGTCAGTGAGGACGCTGTACTGGTCGTAGCGCCCTTCCGCACTGGGGAACGTACGTGCGGGCAGCAGGGCGTCGGCCCTGTCGCCCTCGTACTCCGGGCTGTCCTTGCGCATGTCGACGAGGTGGCTGAGCCTGACGCGGGAATCAGGGGTGAAAACGGGGTGCTCACGGTGCCGGAAGACGGACACGATCTCGACGTCGTGCTGCTCGGCGAGTGTGTTCGCCAAGTTGTACGTCGTCCGGATCGTCCCGCCGATTCCGTACGCGTTATGAATCAGGAAAGAGATGTGCATGCGTCCCCGTATCCCACGCTTCCCCGCGGACAGTCCCTTGCGTCCGCCTACCGCAGGGTTAGACGGGGATTCCGGGCAGAGGGTTGGGTTTCATCATCATCTTGTTCCCCAACAGTTGCGCCATCGATAGGCGGTTTCGGGAACTTTCCTGGCAACTACACGCATCATGGCTGGTAGGAGAGCTGAGGCACTTTGAAGCAGTTGTCGCTCATGTCTCCTTGTGTGACCCAGCCCTCACTGTCCTTCCAGCGGGCCACGGACACACAGGTCCGGCGGGTCCGTGGCGGCTCGGCCCGCTGTTCGTACGTCACAGGGAGCAGCAGTCCGCGGGCGCTGTACGGCGTACCGCGGTGCATGAAGGCGTCCACGCACGCGCGCGTGACGTCGCCCCGGTCTCCCCGGTTTCCCTGGTCTCCCCGGCAGGACTTCGCCGCGTCCGTGAACCACATGGCGGCGGCCCAGCCTTCGAGCTCCCACTGGGAGAGGGCCTTGTCGCCCTTCACCGCGTCGCGGAACTCCCGTACGGCCGGATGGTCCGTGTCTTCGTAGTTGCGGCTCGATCCGGTGGCCCACAGGGCGTTGCGGCAGTGCGGCGCGTCCTTGTAGTCGTCGGCCACCGAGGAGGTCCAGTTCTGGACGTTGGTGACCTTGGCGGTGACCTTCGCGCCGACGTCGTCCATCGCCTCGCACAGCTGGGCATTGCCATGGGTGTCCATCGCGTCGAAGACGAGGTCGGCGCCCTGTTCCTTCAGGTCGGCCGCGGCGGCCCGGAAGTTCGGCAGCGCGAAGTCGACCTGCTCCGTGACCACCTTGTAGCCCTCGGCCTTCAGACCCCGGGTGACGAGACGGGCGTACGCGGCCGACGCGGCCTGGTTGTAGGAGACGACGGCGGCGGTCCGTGCCCCCTGCTCCCGCTTGAAGTAGCGGTAGACCTCGGTCCCGCCGATCAGCTTGCCGTCCCAGCCCGGCTTTCCTTCGCGCGGGGCGAGGCTGCCGTAGATCCCGTACAGATGCGGATAGGTGTCGTACGCGGCCCCGATCGGCTGCCCTCCTACGTCGGGCACGCGCGCGTGGGAGACGCGGGAGGCCCCCGCGTAGTCCAGCGAGCTGGTGGCGACGAGCGCGACCACCTCGTCCTCCTCGACGAGCTTGTCCACGCATTCGTTGTTGCCGACGCCGCTGCCGCCGTCGTCACACGTACGCACATCGACCTTGCGCCCGTCGATCCCGCCCCGCGCGTTCAGCCGTTCGAAGTACGCCTTGGCGCCGTCCCGCGGCCCGGTGAACGCGGAGCCGCCGACCGGGCTCGTCGCGCTGGTGATGATGCCGACCCGGATCGGCGCCCCCGACGGGGCGGGCGCCGTGTTCCTGCCCTCGAAGTCGCTCTCGGGGAGCCGGCTGCCGCAGCCCGCCACCGCCATGAGCAGCGCGGCGACGGCAAGGGCTTCAGCAGCCAGGACCGGGCGACGCATTGCCGCTCAGCTTCACCAGTGCGCAGAGAGTCTTGACGGACACCTTCCAGGTGTCGTCCTGATGGACGGAGGTCCCCGATGCGCTGGGCAGCGCGGTGGCACCCTTCAGAGTCAGCGCGTACGTCACGTCGGCCTCGGTCGCGGAGGTGAACTCGACCTTGTTGACCTCGGCGCTGACCTGCTTGCCGCGTTTGTCGCCGCTGAAGCTCTTCAGGACGGCGCGCATCTTCGGCCCGTCCTCGAGCACGGCCTCCTTGTGCTTCATGGAGACGGCGGGATCGAAGAACTTCTCCCAGTTCTCCTTGACCTGCTTCTCGGCCGCGGCCGGATCCGCCGGTGCGCTCGCGTCGTCCGACGGGGCTTGTTGTGTCGACTTCTCCGCGGACGGCTTGGGCGGATCGCTCTCGCCGCCACCGCCGCTGTCATCACCGCACGCCACGGCGGCCGGAGCGACAAGCAGGACCGCGGCTGCCGCCATGGCCACGCTCCGCACCCTTCCCCGCTCGAGATCGCTCCCCCGTCTGGGGCTGGTCCAGAGAACCAATCGGCTCACCACCGGGTGTCGGTCCGGGCCATCAGGGCCCGGTGCTTTCAGGGTCAGCTTCCAGAAGGCATAGTGCAAGCCATTGACTGACATGGACAGCCCATTGACGTTACTGACGTGTTCCAGGGGGCCTGGATGCGGGCGGACCGACCGGCACGACCGGCTCAGCGAGATCATGCGGCTCGGGCGGCTCGGCTGCGCGCCGTGCGCCCCGTCCTCTGGGCGGCGTTCGCGGCCCTCGCCGCCGGTGCGGTGCTCTGTGTGATCGGCTGGTACGGCATCTCCGGCGAGCGCTTCGCCGAGCGGCAGCTCCCCTATCTGGCGTCGTGCACGGTGCCGGGCGCGGCGCTGATCATCGCCGGGGCCGTGCTCTTCGCCCACGGCAGGAGCGTCTTGGCCACGGCCCGCGTGGAGGAGCTGTACGGCCTCCTGGTGACGGCGGGCGCGACTCCCCCCGCGACCGCCGAGCGGCCGGTTCCCTCGACGGTCGGCGGCGCCTTGCTGATGGTCCCCGGCGGAACTCTCTGGCACCGGGCCGACTGCCCGCTGGTGGCGGGGAAACCGGAAGCGGTCCCCGCGGACGCCCACATCCTCGCCACGGGCGACCTGAGCCCCTGCCCCATCTGCGAACCGCGGACCACTCCCGCCACCCCCGGCCCTTCCACCACCCCGTCCCCGGAGCGATGACCCGGTGGCCTCCCTGAGCTACGACCTGACACTGGCCGGGCTCGCGATCGGCAGCGCGGCGGCGCTCACCGGCATCGGCCTGATCGTCACGTACCGCGCCACCGGCGTCCTCAACTTCGCGCACGGCGCGATCGCCATGGTCTGCGCCTACGTCCTGCGCCAGCTGACGGTCGAGTGGCACTGGCCCCTGCCCCTCGCCACGGCGGTCACGCTCATCCTCATCGCCCCGGCCATCGGCCTCCTCCTGGAGAAGGCGGTCTTCCGCCCCTTGTCGGTCCTCGGCAGCGACCCGGCCCGGACCCTGGTGGCGTCCATCGGGGTCTTCGTCCTCCTCGTCGGCGGCGCGGCACTGATCTGGGGTCCCGGAGCGAAGGCGGACGCCCCCACCGTCGTATCGGCGGACCCCTGGGCCCAGTTGACGGTGACGGTCGCGCTCGCCGCGGCGGTCTGGGCGGTCACCCGGTGGACCCGCTTCGGCAGCGAACTGCGGGCCGTGGTCGACAACCGGCCCCTCGCCGTACTCGGCGGAATCGACGCGGACCGGGTGGCGTCGGCGGGCTGGGCATTCGGCGCCTTCACGGCGGGCCTCACCGGGGTGCTCCTTGCCCCCTTCGTACGTCTCGATCCGTACGGTATGCCGCTCCTGGTCATGGAGGTGGTGGCGGTCGCGGTGGCGGCCCGGATGCGGAGCCTGTTCATCGCGGTCGTGGTGGCCGTCGGACTCGGCGTGGCCCAGAGCCAGCTGACCCGCCTTCACCCATCAGGGTGGGCGGAGCCGCTGCTCCAGGCCCTGGCGTCGAACCTCTTCGTGGTGGCGCTGCTCGTCGCCGCCCTCGCGCTGCCCGGTATCGGCTCACAGAACACGCTTCCGCGTACGGCGACGGCGCGGGTCCCCACGCCGCCGGGTGCGTGGATAGTGGCGGCGGTCCTCTTCCTCATCCCGCTGGGCTTCGCGGGCTCGGACCTGACGACCTCGGTCCAGGTCCCTGCCCTGGCCGTCATCCTGCTTTCGCTCGTGATCGTCACTGGCAGGGGCGGCCAGATCTCGCTCGGCCAGGCGGCGTACGCGGGCCTGGGGGCGCTCTTCACCGCGCTCCTGACGGCGGGCCGCTTCCCGGGTCTGCCCGAACTCCCCTCCCTCCCCGCCCTGGCCGTCGCCGTCCTCCTGGTGGCCCCGCTCGGCCTCCTCACCGGCTGGCCCGCGATAAGCCGCCACGGGCTCGCGCTCGCCCTCGCGACGTTCGCGGTCGGTGTCGGTGTCAGCCGCTTCGTCTTCGCGCAGCCGTACGCGACGTCGGGGCTCGCCCTCGACCGCCCCGGGGGCTTCTCCGGTGACCGGGCGTATTACGTACTGGAACTGATCCTGCTGGCCGCGGCGCTCCTGTTCGCCGTCACGCTCCGCCGGGGCCGCGTGGGGCGTGCCCTTGCCGCGATGCGGGATCACGAGGCGGGGGCGGCGGCTTCCGGGGTGCCTGTGCGCACCCTGAAGCTCACGGCCTTCGTCGCCGGTGCGGCGCTGGCCGCCCTTGGCGGCGGGATGCTGGGGATGGGGTTACGGGCCTTCGATCCCGCCGCGTACGACCCCGTGCGCGGGCTTCTCTGGTTCGCGGCGGTGGTGGTCCTCGGCGCGGACAGCCTGCTGGGCGCGCTGGTCGCTGCGGCGCTCCTGGTGGGCCTTGACGCGGGCACGCGGGGTGGGGTCGCTGCGGCGCTGATCGGCGTCCTCGCGGTGCTGGTGGGCCGCTTTCCCGGTGGCCCCTACGAGGCCCTGCGTGCAGCTACCGCCGGGTGGAGCCGCAGCCCGTCCTTGACGCCGCTGGGCGGGCGGGCCCGCATCGCCTTGACCCCCACTTCCCACCCACCCACCCGATTGCCCCGCAGTGACCGATCGGACAGCGAAAGCACGGCAGAAGGCGACACCGGCCCGCAGCCGCCACTCCGACGCGAGGGGACGCGTCGGTCTGTCCGCCCGGAGCACGGTTCGCAACACTCCGGCGCCGAAGCACCGAAGCAGCCACCGGACGACAGCGAGGACGGACGCACCGGCGCGGCCCCGCCCCCACCCGAAACCCGGCGCGAAGACCTGCACCTCCCCACCACCACCCACCACACCCACGACGAGCACGAACACACCGACGCGCCCCTGCCCCCGCAACAGCCCCCACCCGAAGCCCCGCACCCACCCACCGCTGCCCACCCCATCGACGGCACCCAGGCCAGACGCACCCCCGCACCCCAACCCACCCTCACCGCCCACCACATCACCGCCACCTACGACCGCTTCACCGCCCTGGACCGCGTCACCCTCTCCGTGCCCCCCGGCCACATCACCGCCGTAGTCGGCCCGAACGGCGCGGGTAAAAGCACCCTCTTTCACTGTCTGGCCGGCACCCTGCGCCCCGCCACCGGCACCGTCACGCTCGACGGTCAGGACATCACCGGCACCCCCGCCCACGCCCGGACCCGCCTGGGCGTAGCCCGCACCTTTCAGCAGTTGGCGGTCTTTCCGTCCCTGACCATCGCGGAGAACGTCCGGGTCGGCGCGGAACAGGGAGGGGCGCACCACCCCAAAGCCGCCGCCAAAGCCGCCGCCAACGCCGCCGCCCTGGCCACCACCCAAGCCCTCCGCCTCCTCTCTCTCGACGGAGACGACACCCGCCACCGCCCCGCCGCAGACCTCCCCACCGGCACCCTCAGGCGCGTAGAACTGGCCCGAGCCCTGGCAGGCGGCCCCCACACCCTCCTCCTGGACGAACCGGCGGCGGGCCTCGACACCGGCGAGGTGGCCGCGTTGGCCCGCATCCTGCGTGCCCTTGCCGCCGACGGCATGGCGCTCCTGGTGGTGGAGCACGACATCGACCTGGTGGCGAACCTGGCCGACACCGTGCACGTCATGACGGCGGGCCGCATCATCGCGTCGGGCCCGCCGGCCGAAGTGCTCCACAGGGCGACCCCATGAGAAGCGGCAGGAGCGGCATCTCACTTCGCCGGGCCCGCGTCCGCTACGGCCCCCTGGAGGCCCTGCACGGCGTGACGTTCGACGCCCCGTCGCCCGGCCTCACCGTCCTCCTGGGCCGCAACGGTTCAGGCCGCACCACGGCCCTGCGCGCCCTAGCCGGCACGGCTCCCCTCTCCGGAGGCGCCGTCATCTGGGACGGACGGGACGTCAGCCGGCTCACCGCGCACGAACGGGCAAGACGTGGCCTCTGCTTCGTACCGGACAGGCAGGCGATCTACAGCAACCTGACTGTCCGCGAGAACCTCGAACTATCGGCCTCGGCCCGCGGAGCCGACATCGCTCCTGCCCTGACCGCGTACCCCGAACTGCACCCCCACCTCCTCCGCCGGGCGGGCACCCTCTCCGGCGGGGAACAACGCATGGTGGCCGTCTCCCGCGCCCTGCTCGCCCACGCCGAGGTGATCCTCGTCGACGAGCCCACCCAGGGCATGTCCCCAGCGGTCGCGGCCCGCACGTACGACCTGCTCACGGCCCTGGCCCTGGCCCCGCATTCCTGCGTCGTCACCGCCGAACAGCGCCTGCCGCCCGGCCTGCGCGAACACGCGGGCCGGACGGCAGTGGTGGTGCACGAACTGCGCCGCGGCTCGGTCGTGTTCAGCGGCGAGGCGGCCGAACTCAGGAACGGACCGCCGCCTTCGGGATGACCAGCTCCGCGCCGATGTCAAGGCGGTCGGGACGGCTCCCGATCGTCTTCCGGTTGTCCCGGTACAGCGCTTGCCAGCCGTCCCGGATCTTGTAGCGGCGAGCGATCGAGCTCAGCGTCTCCCCCTTCTTGACGACATGCACCAGGCTCGTGCCGTCCCGGATGTCCTTGGGGATCTTCTTCGAGCACACGGGCCAGGCCTTCCACCCCTGCGTACGCAGGACCTTCTCGGCGACCTTGATCTGCTCCTTCTTAGTGGCGAGGTCCGCACGCGGCGCGTACTTGAGGCCGCCGAACTCCTCCCAGGTGGGCTGCCAGAACTGCAGTCCTCCGTAGAAGCCGTTTCCGGTGTTCACATGCCATCGGCCGCCGCTCTCACACTGCGCGAGGCAGGCCCACGGCCCTTCCGTACGGGAACAGTCGTACGCCGCGGCAGCGGACCCCGGGCCCGGCAGCGGCGGAGGGGCGGGGGCCGCGGACGCCGATACCGGCAGCATCAGCGAGGACAGAGCCGCGACGACCAGACCAGCGGGCCACAGCGACCGGAGACTCTTGACCTTTGCCTTTACCTTGACCTTGGCCTTGACCGACGGATACATCCGGCCACGCTAGGCAGCTCCGCCGCATCACCCGGCCGTGCCGCGCCGCCACCGGCGCGGCCCCACCCGGTCGGACGACCGAGCGGGACCGCGATCCTGGCAGAGTGCCCCTCGCAGAGCGCCCCTCGCAGCGGGGCTCAGAGATCGAGCCGCTGCCCCGGCATGATCACGTTCGGATCACCACCGATGACCGCCTTGTTCGCGGCGTAGACCTTGTGCCAGCTGACGCCGTGCGCCGCCGCGATCCGGCTGAGAGTGTCTCCCTGCCGGACGGTGTAGTCGGCGCGCCCGGAACCCCGGTCGGCCTGACTCGGCGCACGGCGAGGCTCCTTCGCAGGCTGCTTCTTGACGGCCTTGGGAGCCGCTGGAGCGGCCGGAACGGCAGGAGCCGCCGCCCCCGGCGCCCCGCCGGCCGCACCTGCCCGCGCCGAGCAACTCGGCCACGCGCCCCACCCCTGAGCGCGCTGGACCTTGGTGGCGACAGCGATCTGCTGTGCCTTGGACGCCCTGTCGGCGGTCGCCGCATAGGCTCCTCCGCCGTACGCACGCCAGGTACCGGCGGAGAACTGCAACCCTCCGTAGTAGCCGTTACCGGTGTTGATCTGCCAGTTTCCGCCGCTCTCGCACTGGGCGATGCGATCCCACACTCCGCTGTCCGCCGCTCCGGCCTGGCCGGTGGCGGTGAGCAGTCCCAGCGGGGCGAGCAACGCCGCTCCGCCGATCACTGCTGTCCTGCGAACGCACTTGGGACGTGCGGACATGAATTTCCCTCTCGAAGGACCCGGGCTCCCCCAGGCGTCCCGGACCTCCCCGCGCATCTGACGCCGGAGGCCCGCTCACCCCGTCCGCCGGAGTCGGCACTGTCGTGCCGTGGTGCTTGAGCTTGCTGGCCTGCTTGCTGACTTGCTTGCTGGCTGGTGCGGCCGGCGGACGTACCCGAGCGGTGCTCGCTGCACACGGCGGTGGAATCTAGGCGCCAACTCGCCCCGATAACAACCACCTCCTTGTCATTCCAGGCCAGTTGGCCGTTACCCGGAGTATCGGCGAATTTGAGCCAACCACTTAATTCACTGATTTCAGGATTTGTCGACCTGTCGCCACGGCGATCTGTGACCCACCTCACCGACCCAACTTCCCTGTACCCACCAGGCGTTGGCACGGAGTGACACCTTCCGCCGGACAACTCACGCTCCGCTGCGGATGGTTCGATTCCGTTCGCTTTCGCGCGTGACTTGCGCCACTGATCGCCCGTTGTCTCCTTATGAGCCGGGGACCCCCCGGCTCCCACGCATCGATCCCGAGGAGCCACCCGTGCCGCGCATGCTCGACGTCGGCGACGACGTACGCGCCGAGATCGGCGACGAAGAAGCCGACCGGCTGCTCGCCGGAGAGAACGCCCCGGGCAGTTACGACTGCACCTCCTGCCGCACCCCGGGCGACTCGGAGCAGGAACGCACCAGCACGGTCCTGTTCATCGGCGACGAGACCGCCGTACTCGCCTTCGCACACGCCACCTGCCTGCCCTCCCAGATCGTCCAGGTCTCCGAGGAGCAGCTCCAGGGCGCCGTGCGCTCGATCACCGGAGAGGAAGGCACCGGCCTAGCCGGAGTCCCCGGCCCCGGTCCCTCCGAAGCAGCGCCCGACCAGGCGGTCCTCGGCGTGACCAGCGGCCTGGTCCTCATCGAGGGCGAGCTGCGGCCCGCGCTCGTCGTCGAGCCGACCGGCACCATCGCGCGCCCCGGCTCCCAGCCGGGAGGCGGCGACGACTTCCTGACGCTCCTGGTGGAGCAGGGCTTCACGCCGGTGGCCTCGCTGGACGGCGTACCTCCCGTGCTGCACGGCTGGTCGATCCTGCTCGCCGCGGGCCAGCTGCACGCCGTGCTCCAGCCCGGGGCCGGCGGCGGCTCGCCCGTCGCCTGGTGGCAGGCCCACCACCCGCTCCAGGTGACCGACGCCTGGCGGGCCGCTGCCAACAAGCTGCAGACGGTGCTGCTGTTCGCGGCGCCGGTCGGCTCCATCGGCCGCCAGCCCCGTGAAGACCTGCTGCGCGGCGCCCTGGACAAGGCGGCGACACACGGCCGCCTCGTCGCGGCCGCGATGCCGCTGGCCGGTACCTGAGCCGAGCAGGCCGCGCCGCCGCCACGCATCCTGAATACGCCGGTCACACCCCCGACGCCTCGTGAAAGCGGCGCGGCCCCCGCATCCGTACGCGATGGGGGTCGTTGGCACATACGTGCACACATACGACCCCTCCCGCCATCGGCCGACGTATCAGACCTCCACCCCCATTCCGTCCATGCGCTCCGCGCAGGACACCGGGGGCGAACATTCGGCCACGCCGATCTACGACGCGCTCTACTCGGAGTACCGCAGGTCGTTCAAGGCCCTTCCGGGAGACCGGTCCGGCGAAGAGGATCTGGGGTTCACCTCCTTCAGCGGCAGGCCGTACGGCCTGCACCGCGTCGGCGACCGGCTGGATGCGCGGCACAACACCTTCGGTCAGCTGCACGTCACCCGCTACGGCCAGGAGCAGTACGGCACGGGGCACAAGGAGTTCCCCGCCGCGCTGCCGCCGGGCCCGCGCAGGGAGGGCTGAGGCTCCGCCGGGAATGGGTCGGGCCCCGTCTTCATAAAGAAGACGGGGCCCGACCCATGAGTGCTTACTTCTGTGTGCTCACTTCTTGCGGCCGCGCTTCTCACGCACCCGCACCGAGATGTGGATCGGCGTGCCCTCGAAGTTGAACTCCTCACGGAGCCTGCGCTCCACGAAGCGGCGGTAGCCGTGCTCGATGAAGCCGGAGGAGAAGAGCACGAACCGCGGCGGCTTCGTGCCCGCCTGCGTGCCGAAGAGGATGCGGGGCTGCTTGCCGCCCCGGATCGGGTGCGGGTGGGAGGCCACGAGCTCGCCGAGGAAGGCGTTGAGCCGCCCGGTGGGAACGCGCGTCTCCCAGCCCGCGAGGGCCGTCTCGATCGCCGGGACGAGCTTCTCCATGTGGCGGCCGGTCTCGGCGGAGACGTTGACCCGCGGGGCCCACGCGACCTGGAGGAGCTCGGTCTCGATCTCCCGCTCCAGGTAGTAGCGGCGCTCCTCGTCGAGGGTGTCCCACTTGTTGAACGCGACGACGATGGCGCGGCCCGCCTCGACGGCCATCGTGACGATGCGCTGGTCCTGGACGCTGATCGACTCGCTCGCGTCGATCAGGATGACCGCGACCTCCGCCTTCTCGACGGCGGCAGCGGTGCGCAGCGATGCGTAGTAGTCAGCACCCTGCTGGAGGTGGACGCGCTTGCGGATGCCCGCGGTGTCCACGAACTTCCAGACGATGCCGCCCAGCTCGATGAGCTCGTCGACCGGGTCACGGGTGGTGCCCGCGACCTCGTTGACGACCACGCGGTTCTCGTTCGCCACCTTGTTGAGCAGGGACGACTTGCCGACGTTCGGACGGCCGATGAGCGCGATGCGGCGCGGGCCGCCGAGCGCGGTGCCGAACGTCTGCGCCGGCAGCTCGGGCAGCGCGTCGAGGACGGCGTCCAGCATGTCGCCGGTGCCGCGGCCGTGCAGCGCGGACACGGGGTGCGGCTCGCCGAGGCCGAGGGACCAGAGGGCGGTGGCGTCGGCCTCGCCGGACTGGCCGTCGACCTTGTTGGCGCACAGGACGACGGGCTTGCCCGACTTGCGGAGCAGCCGTACGACGGCTTCGTCCGTGTCGGTGGCGCCGACGGTGGCGTCCACGACGAAGACGACCGCGTCGGCCGCCTCGATCGCGTACTCGGCCTGGGCGGCCACGGACGCGTCGATGCCGAGGACGTCCTGCTCCCAGCCGCCGGTGTCGACGAGCCTGAAGCGGCGGCCCGCCCACTCGGCCTCGTACGTCACGCGGTCGCGGGTCACGCCGGGGCGGTCCTCGACGACGGCCTCGCGGCGGCCGATGATGCGGTTGACGAGAGTCGACTTGCCGACGTTGGGTCGTCCGATGACGGCGAGGGCGGGCAGCGGGCCGTGACCGGCCTCGCCGATCGCGCCTTCGACGTCCTCCGCGTCGAAGCCCTCCTCCGCGGCGAGCTCCATGAACTCCGCGTACTCGGCATCGCCAAGCGCCCCGTGCTCGTGTTCAGCCGAGCCTTCGGGCTGGATCTGGTCGTTCATGAAGTCCGTACCTCTGTCGTATTCGTGATCGGTGGACCGCCTCGCGACGGGCCACTACTGAAAGTCTCGCTCAGCGCCCGGTCTGGCGCCTGGCGTCCGCCAGGTGGGCGGTGAGCCGATGCTGGATGCGCGCGGTCGCCTCGTCGAGCACCTTGCGCGTACGCCGTCCGTTGCCGTCGCCCGCTTCGAAGGGCTCGCCGAAGACGACATCGACCCTGCTGCGCAGCGGGGGCAGCCCCTTCATCAACCGTCCGCGCCTCTCCGTGCTTCCCAGGACCGCGACGGGCACGATCGGCGCTCCGCTGCGTACGGCGAAGTAGGCGAGGCCCGCGCGCAGCGAGGCGAAGTCGCCCTCGCCCCGGGTGCCCTCGGGGAAGATCCCGAGGACGCCGCCGTCGTCGAGCACGCCGAGGGCCCGGGTGATCGCCGTGCGGTCGGCGATCTCACGGTCCACCTTCACCTGCCCTATGCGGCGCAGGAAAGGGTCGAGCGGCCCGATGAAGGCTTCCTTCTTGATGAGGAAGTGGGTCGGCCTCGGCGCCGTCCCCATCACCATCGGGCCGTCCACGTTGTGCGAGTGGTTCACCGCGAGGATCACCGGACCGCTCGCGGGGACCTGCCAGGCGCCGAGGACGCGGGGCTTCCACAGCCCGTACATGAGGCCTACGCCGATGCGGCGGCCGACCTCCGCACCCCGTTCCGACGGCGCCACCTTCACTTCGCTGCCCGCTTCTCCTCGACGAGGGTGACGACGCACTCGATGACCTGCTGCAGCGTGAGCTCGGTGGTGTCCACCTCGACGGCGTCTTCGGCCTTGGCGAGCGGGGACGTCTTGCGGCTCGAGTCGGCCGTGTCCCGCTTGATGAGCGCCTCGCGCGTGGCTGCGACGTCGGCGCCCTTCAGCTCGCCGCTGCGGCGGGCGGCGCGGGCCTCGGGAGAGGCGGTGAGGAAGATCTTCAGGTCGGCGTCGGGCAGGACGGTCGTACCGATGTCACGCCCCTCGACGACGATGCCCTTCTCGGCGGACGCGGCGATGGAGCGCTGAAGCTCCGTGATGCGGGCGCGCACCTCGGGCACCGCGCTGACGGCGCTGACCTTGGAGGTGACCTCGGTGGTGCGGATCGGCGCCGCGACGTCCGTGCCGTCGACCGTGATGGTCGGGGCGAGCGGGTCGGTGCCGGAGATGATCTCGGGCTTCCCGGCGACCGCGGCGATGGCGCTCGGGTCGGCCAGCTCTATGCCGTTGCTCACCATCCACCAGGTGATGGCGCGGTACTGGGCACCGGTGTCCAGGTAGCTCAGGCCGAGCTGGGCGGCGACGGCCTTCGATGTGCTCGACTTGCCCGTGCCGGAGGGTCCGTCGATGGCGACGATCACTGCTGCGGGCGCCGGGCCGGCGGTTTCCACGGTTTCCACGGGGTGCGGACACCTTTCTCAGGACGCGGGGCAAGGTAGCGGGGCGCAGACACGCCCCGCACAAGGTTACTGGCTCCCGCGAGCACCTCTTACTGCCGGCTGCCCCAGCCCTTCACTGCCGGATCGCCCAGCCTCGCTCCCGCAGTGCCGCGGCGAGCACCGGAACCGCCTTCGGCTCGACCATCAGCTGGACGAGGCCGGCCTGCTGTCCCGTCGCGTGCTCGATGCGTACGTCCTCGATGTTCGCCCCGGCCCGGTCCGCGTCGGCGAAGATCCTGGCCAGCTGGCCAGGCTGGTCGTCGATGAGCACCGCGACGACCTCGTACGTCGCGGGCGCCGCCCCGTGCTTGCCGGGCACCCGCACCTGGCCCGCGTTCCCCCGCCGCAGCACGCTCTCGACTCCCGCCGCGCCCTCGCGCCGCTTCGAGTCGTCCGCCGACTGCAGTGCCCGCAGCGCCGTCACCGTCTCGTCGAGGTCGGTGGCGACCGCGGCGAGCAGATCGGCGACGGGGCCGGGGTTGGCGGACAGGATGTCCATCCACATCCGGGGGTCGGAAGCGGCGATGCGCGTGACGTCACGGATGCCCTGCCCGCAGAGGCGGACCGCGGTCTCCTCGGCGTTCTCCAGGCGTGCCGCGACCATGCTGGAGACCAGGTGCGGCATGTGCGAGACGAGCGCGACCGCACGGTCGTGCGCGTCGGCGTCCATGACGACCGGCACGGCACGGCAGAGGGCGACCAGCTCCAGGGCGAGGTTGAGGACCTCGGTGTCGGTGTCGCGGGTGGGCGTGAGGACCCAGGGCCGTCCCTCGAAGAGGTCGGCGGTGGCGGCGAGGGGACCGCTGCGTTCGCGGCCCGACATGGGGTGCGTACCGATGTACGGGGTGAGGTCGACGCCGAGCGCCTCGAGCTCCCGGCGCGGGCCGCCCTTGACGCTCGCCACGTCGAGGTAGCCGCGGGCCACCTCGCGCCGCATGACGTCGGCGAGGGTCGCCGCGACGTGCGCGGGCGGCACGGCGACGACGCACAGGTCGACGCGTCCCTCGGGAGCTTCGTCGGTGCCCGCGCCGAGCGCGGCCGCCGTGCGGGCCTGCCCGGGGTCGTGGTCGGCGAGGTGCACGATCACACCGCGCGACGCGAGGGCCAGGGCGGCGGAAGTGCCGATCAGGCCGGTGCCGATGACGAGGGCGGTTCTCACTGGGCGATGTCCTTGCGCAGGGTGGCAGCGGCGCCGAGGTAGACGTGCGCGATGTCGGCGCGGGCCTTGTCGGACTCGATGTGCGCGAGGACACGGACGACCCTCGGCATGGCTCCCTCGATCTGTAGCTCCTGAGCACAGATCAGGGGGACGTCCACGATGCCCAGCTTGCGCGCCGCCGCCGCGGGGAAGTCGCTGTGCAGGTCGGGCGTCGCCGTGAACCAGATGCTGATCAGGGCGTCCTGGGTCAGCTCGTTCCGCTCCAGGATGGCGGTGAGCAGCTCGCTGACCTGCTCGTCCATGTGGTCGGCCGCGTCCCGCTCCAATTGGACGGCGCCCCGGACCGCTCGTACCGCCACTGTGCTGCTCCTCGCTCGCGCTTGTCCGACTGCTCTACGGGCCAAGGGTAGTCAGCGCCCCGGGGACGAGTGCGCGGCGCCCGCCTGCCGAGACGGACGCCGCGTGCCTCACCGTGCCTCACCGTGGTGGACTCAGAGCTTCTGCTCCTTGATGAGGTCCTCCAGCGTGCCCGACGGGACCTGCCCTTCCGGGGTCAGCTTGTCCAGGGTCTCGTCGGGGACGGGCTGCCCTGACCGCCGCCGAGGAGACCGCCGCCGAGGAGACCGCCGAGAAGGCTTCCCAGATCGTTACCCGCCATGGTCGCGCCTTTCGATTTTCGAGTCGCGTTTCGAGTCGCGTTTCGAGTCGCGTTTCGAGTGAGTGGCCGGGTCGGCGCCTCGAAGGGGCGCGGACCTCAGACCATGCCAATGTCGCCTGAATCGCCCCCTGTCGCCACTTGGGCTGATTGGTGGCTGTTCACCTATGGACGCCGGGGCACGGGTCCGCTTGCATGGAGGGGCCGGCAAGGCCCACGCCTCGGGGGAGGCCGCATGAAGCGCTCCGGACCGCTCTACACGCTTCTCGGGGGACTGCTGCTCGCCCTGTTCATGCTGTCGCTCAACGCGACGACAGGGGAGGGCAGTTCGTCGTACGGAGAGGACTCACCCGGCGCCGCGTCGCCCGCGCCCACGTCCGCGAAACCCACCGTGGACAGCCCGTCTCCCACGCCCACCGAGAGCCCGTCGAAGAAGCCACCCGCCAAGGCCGAGTACGCGGGCCGCACCGACGACGACACCTCCGCGGTCTCCATCTCCATCCGTGACGACAAGGCCATCGCGTACTTCTGCGACGGGCACAACACGGAGTCCTGGCTCAAGGGCGACGTCAAGGACGACGGTTCGATGCACCTGACCGGCAAGCACGGCGCGAAGCTGGACGGCAAGCTCGCGGACAAGAAGGTCCGCGGCACGGTCGACATCGACAAAAAGACATGGGGCTTCACAGCCGACAAAGCGACGAAGCCGTCCGGCCTCTACCGCGCGACCACCGAGGTCCGCGGCGCCAAGATCGACGGCGGCTGGATCGTCCTGCCCGACGGGAAGCAGGTCGGGATCCTCAAGGAGGACGGCACTGCGCGGAAGGCCCCGCGCCTCGACCCGGAGACCGGCACCGTCATGGTCGACGGCGACCGCCTCACCGCCCGCCCCGTCGTGCCCTGACCCCCGCTCCGCCCCGACCAGGGAGCCGCCATGAGCGTCGATCCGAACGCCGCAACGCAGGGCGGCTTCGGCCCGCCCCCCGCGATGGGCGACCACCGCCGCCCGCACCCCGCCCGCTATCTCGTCCCCGCCCTGGTCGCCGCGGCCGTCGCGATCGGCCTCGGCGTGTACGGCAAGACGCACGACCCGGAGGGCACGGCCTTCAACCTCGCCGGGTTCAGCAGCACGAGCGCGGTCAAGGCCTGGCTGGGCACGACGGCGTTCGCCTTCGCCCTGGTCCAGGTCGTCTCGGCGTTCATGGTCTACGGCCGCCTTCCAGGCCCCTCCTGGTCATCGGCGCTGCACCGCTGGTCGGGCCGGATCGCGTTCCTGGTGGCGGTGCCGGTCGCGGTCCACTGCCTCTACGCCCTCGGCTACCAGACGTACTCGACCCGCGTGATGTGGCACTCGCTCCTCGGCTGCTTCTTCTTCGGCGCGTTCAGCGCCAAGATGCTGCTGCTCCGCTCGGAGAAGCTGCCGGGCTGGCTGCTCCCGCTGATCGGCGGCCTCGTCTTCGTGGTCCTCACGGTGGTCTGGCTGACGTCGGCGCTGTGGTTCTTCCGTACGGTCGGAGTCACGACATGAGCGGCGGATCCCCCGTGCGGCGCACGGTCCTCGCCGCGGGTGGCGCGATCGCGCTGACTGCGGGGTGCAGCAAGTACGGAGACGAGGGCGCGGAACCGGCACCGCCGCCGAAGTCGGAGCCGACGGACGGATCGCCCTCGCCGTCGAAGTCGGGCGAGAAGGGCCAGAAGCCCCCCAAGGCCGAGGAGTTGGCCAAGACATCCGACATCCCGGTCGGCGGCGGAAAGATCTTCAAGGACAAGAAGATCGTCGTGACCCAGCCCGAGGAGGGCGGCTTCAAGGCCTTCTCCGCGGTCTGCACCCACTCGGGCTGCACGGTCAGCGAGGTCTCGGGCGGCACGATCAACTGCCCCTGCCACGGCAGCAAGTACCGCGTGGCGGACGCATCGGTGGCGGACGGCCCCGCGCCGCGCCCGCTCCCCCCGCAGAACATCACGGTCACCGGGAATTCGATCACCCTCGGCTAGCCGACCGCCGGGGCCAGGACCCTGTTCCGCGTCGGCAGCGGCAGCGGCAGCGAACTAGACGCCCTGGTCCCAGAGCGCCCCGAGCTCAAGGAGCTCCCCCCGGTACTCGATCCGCTCGGCCCACTCGGCGGGCCACGCGTCCGCGCCCAGGTAGGCGCCCGCGAACGCGCCGGTCAGGCAGGCGATCGAGTCGGAGTCGCCCGAGGTGCAGGCTGCTCGGCGCAGGGCGGTGAGGGGTTCGTCGGGGAACATCAGGAAGCAGAGCAGACCGGTGGCGAGCGCCTCTTCGGCTATCCAGCCCGCGCCGGTGGCGAGGCAGGGGTCCGTCTCCGGGTTGGCGTCGCGGAGTGCGGACGCCAGGCGTTCCAGGATCGCGAGGCAGTCGTCCCAGCCGCGCGCGATGAAGTGCTCGGGGGTCGGGTCCTGGGAGCGGGTCCACAGATCGCCGAGCCAGTCCTGGCGGTACCGGGTGCGGTTCTCGATGGCGTACGAGCGGAGCAGGCCGACCAGGCCCATCGGTTCCGCGCCCTCGGCGAGCAACTTGACCGCGTACGCGGTGAGATCGCTCGCCGCGAGCGCCGTGGGGTGGCCGTGGGTGAGCGCCGACTGCGTCTGCGCGGCACCGGCCCGCATCTCCTCACCGAGCCGCGGCATGAGACCGAGCGGCGCGACCCGCATATTGGCCCCGCACCCCTTGGAGTGCAGCTGGCTGGCATCGCGCCAGGGGCGGTCCGGGTCGGCCAGGAGGTCACAGGCCTGGAGACAGGTGTTGCCGGGGGCCCGGTTGTTCTCCGGGTCGTGGTACCAGGCGACGTACTCCCTGCGCGTCAGGAACGCGAACCGCTCGGGCCCGCAGAGCCCCCGCCCCGAGGCCGCTCTGAGCGCCCGGCCCAGGGCCAGCGTCATCTGCGTGTCGTCCGTGACGATCGCGGGCCTCGGCAGCTCCATCTCCCGCCAGGGCCCGCACTTGGCGAGGATCGACGGTACGTCGTTGAACTCGGTCGGGAAACCGAGCGCGTCCCCGAGGGCGAGTCCGATGAGGGATCCGGTGGCGGCACGCTTCATGAGGTCTTTCCTTCCGAGGAAATGATCGAAGGCCGGAGCAGGGGCGGGTGCAGGGCGGTGGCGAATCCCGCCCGGTAGAGGGCCGCCGGTTTGCCACGGCCGCCTGTCAGCCGCGCGGCTCCGGGGATGGCATCGACGAGCCCGGACGTGCCGAGCACCTTGCGCCGGAAGTTCGCCGGGTCGAGGTCGGCGCCCCACACCGTCTCGTAGACCTGCCGCAGCTCGCCGAGCGTGAACTCGGGCGGGCAGAAGGCGGTGGCGAGGCCGGTGTACTCGAACTTGGCGCAGACCCGGTCGTGGGCGTCGGCGAGGATCCGGTCGTGGTCGAAGGCGAGCGGCCCCTGGGTGCCGTACGGCACCCACTCGGCGCGGGCCGCGTCGCTGCCGCCGCGCACCTCGGGAGGGTCGGGGACGAGCGCGGCGAAGGCTACCGAGACGACTCGCATCCGTGGGTCGCGGTCCGGTTCGCTGTAGGTGCGCAGCTGCTCCAGGTGGAGCCCGGCGCTGTCCGAAAGGCCGGTCTCCTCGGCGAGCTCGCGCCCCGCCGCGGTCTCGGCCGACTCCTCGGGGAGCACGAATCCGCCGGGCAGCGCCCAGCTTCCCGCGTACGGCTCCTGGCCGCGCTCGACGAGCAGCACGTGCAGTCGGCCCGCGCGGACGGTGAGGACGGCGAGGTCGACGGTGACGGCGAACGGCTCGAAGGCGTACTTGTCGTAGCCCTGCACGACTCCCCACCCCCCCTTGTTTTCTTTATGGTCAGGTCGACTATAAAGCGAGAAGAGGTGTCCTCGCAAGACGCGAAAAGGCGGCCGGCCCCCGCGTGTACAGGGACCGGCCGCCTTCGCTGATCTCGGGGCGTCGATACGACCTAGAGGTCGACCTCCTGCATCAACATGCCGACCTCGGTGTTCGACATCCTGCGCAGCCAGCCCGACTTCTGGTCGCCGAGCGCGATCGGCCCGAAGGACGTCCGCACCAACTTGTCGACCGGGAATCCCGCCTCGGCGAGCATTCGCCGCACGATGTGCTTGCGGCCCTCGTGCAGGGTCACCTCGACCAGGTAGTTCTTGCCGGTCTGCTCGACGACACGGAAGTGGTCCGCGCGTGCGTACCCGTCCTCGAGCTGGATCCCGTCCTTGAGCTGCTTGCCCAGGTCACGCGGGATCGGGCCGACGATGTGCGCGAGGTAGACCTTCTTCACGCCGTACTTCGGGTGCGTGAGGCGGTGCGCGAGCTCACCGTGGTTGGTGAGCAGGATGACGCCCTCGGTCTCCGTGTCGAGACGGCCGACGTGGAAGAGCCGCGTCTCGCGGTTCGTCACGTAGTCGCCCAGGCACTGGCGCCCCTCGGTGTCCTCCATGGTGGAGACGACACCGGCGGGCTTGTTCAGCGCGAAGAACTGGTACGACTGCGTGGCCACCGTCAGGCCGTCGACCTTGATCTCGTCCCGCTCCGGCTGGACCCTCATGCCCTGCTCGATCACGATCTCGCCGTTGACCTCGACACGGGACTGCTCGACCAGTTCCTCGCAGGCACGGCGCGAGCCGTAGCCCGCACGGGCCAGGACCTTCTGCAGCCGCTCGCCCTCCTGCTCGGCGCCCGGGAAGGTCTTGGGCGGGCTCACCTTCGGCTTGCCCGCGTACCGCTCGCGGTTGCGCTCTTCCTGCCGTGCGTCGTACTCACGGGACGTCGCGGGAGCTCCCGCGCCACGCCGGGTACCCCGGTCCGAGCCCTGAGGCGCCCTGGGGCCACCCTTGGCGCCACCGCGTGCGGCCGCGCCACGGCCCTTCTTCGAGGCGTCGCCGCCCACGTCGTAGCGGCGCTCCTCGGGGCGGGGCCTGCTCTCGCGCTTCGGCTGATCGTCGCGCGCTCCGGAGCTCCCGGCACCGCCGGTGCCGCGCCCCTGGTTGTCGCGGCTGTCACCGGCACTCCGGTAATTGCCGCGGCCGCCACCACCGGCGCCGCCGCTGGGACGACCACCGCCACTGGGACGGCCACCGCTGCTGGGACGGCCACCGCTGCTGGGACGACCACCGCCGCCGGCGCGACCACCGCTGCTGCCACGGCTGCCGCTGTTGCCACCACGGCTCCCGCCGTTGTTTCCGCTGCTGTTCCTGCCGTTGCTGCTTCGCATCAAAATTTCCGTTAGTCGGCTGTGTCCTGGGTGTACTCGTAACCCGGCGCATCGGGTGCGTCCGGGTCGAACGACGGAACGCCTTCCAGCGTCTCGGCCTCGATCGCCTCCGCCTCGGGGAGGAAGGGCGCGAGTTCCGGGAGCTCGTCAAGGCCACGCAGGCCCATCCGCTCCAGAAAGTAGTTCGTCGTCCTGTACAGGATCGCACCTGTTTCGGGTTCCGCGCCCGCCTCCTCCACCAGACCCCTCTGAAGAAGCGTCCGCATCACGCCGTCACAGTTCACTCCGCGCACCGCGGAGACCCGGGAACGGCTGACCGGCCGGCGGTACGCGACGACGGCGAGGGTCTCCAGGGCCGCCTGGGTGAGCCGGGCCTGCTGCCCGTCGAGCACGAACCGCTCGACGGCCGCGGCGTACTCCGGCCGCGTGTAGAAACGCCAGCCGCCCGCCACGAGCCGCAGCTCAAAGCCCCGCCGCTGCACGGTGTACTCGTCGGCGAGCTCCCGCAGCGCGTCGGCGACCTGCCGCCGGGGCCGGTCGAGGATCTTGGCGAGGTGCTCCTCGGTGGCCGGTTCGTCGACGACCATGAGCACGGCTTCCAGGGCGGGCCGCAGCTCCAGATCGGCGACGGCGCCCGCCAGATCTCCGGCAGGACTCTCCACACTCATGTGACCGTCTCCTCACTCGTCGCCTCGGGGGCGCGGTCGAACTCGTCCGTCACCGTCGGCTGTCCGTCGCCGTCCCCGCCGGTCCACCGCACCATCAGCTCCCCCAGGGCGTCCTCCTGGTCGAGCGACACGGCTTTCTCGCGGTACAGCTCGAGCAGCGCCAGGAACCGGGCGACGACGGTGAGGGTGTCCCCCGCGTCCTCGACGAGCACCTGGAAGCTCACTTCGCCCCGCTCCCTGAGCCGGGCCACGACAAGACCGGCCTGCTCCTGTACGGAGACCAGCGGGGCATGGATGTGATCGACGTACACCTGAGGCTTCGCCCTCGGCTGCATCGCCTTCACTGCGAGCCCGGCGAATCCGGCGGCGCCGATGCTGATGACGACCTCGGGCAGCAGCTCCGCGTGGTGCGGCTCCAGGCCGACGGTCCGCGGATAGCGCCGCGCCTCGTCGTCGAGCCGCCCGCTGAAGATGTCGGCGATCTCTTTGTACGCCCGGTACTGCAACAGCCGGGCGAAGAGCAGGTCCCGCGCTTCGAGGAGCGCCAGGTCCGCCTCGTCCTCGACCTCGGCGGACGGCAGCAGCCTGGCGGCCTTGAGGTCGAGCAGGGTGGCGGCGACCACGAGGAACTCGGTGGTCTGGTCGAGGTCCCAGTCGGGCCCCATGGCGCGGATGTGCACCATGAACTCGTCGGTCACCTTGGACAGGGCGACTTCGGTGACGTCCATCTTGTGCTTCGAGATGAGCTGAAGCAGCAGATCGAAGGGACCTTCGAAGTTCGCGAGCCGAACTTTGAACCTGCCGTCGTCAGGCTCGGCCGCTGGCTGCTCCTGGTGGTGCCCACCACGGTCCGCGGCTTCAGAACCGGCCTCGCCCGCGGAAGGCTCCGCGCCGGGACCACGTCCCAGCGCGCGCCGACGGGCGACCGGTGCGGAATCGTCGTTCAGGGGCATCGGCGGAAACGCTACCGCTACCGCCCGCGAAGCCGTCGTACGAGAATGCTCGCGTCCCCACGTGACTCCAGGTCGGCGAGAACGACAGCGACCGCCTCGCGGACGATCCGCCCTCGGTCCACCGCGAGCCCATGCTCACCCCGCAGGACGAGCCGCGCGTGTTCGAGGTCCATCAACTCCTCGGCGGAGACGTACACGGTGATCTTCTCGTCGTGCCTCTCGCGCCCGCTGGGCCGCCGGTTGGCCGCTCGGGCGCGTCGCCGCGCCTGCGCCGTCGATGAGGAGTTCGCGGACCGGCCGCCGCCCTGTGCGGCGGCGCCATCCTGAGTGGCGGGACGGCGCCCGCCCTTCTCGCTGTCGGCCGGAGCCGAGCGGCTGCGGGATTCGCCCGCCCCCGACTCCGCGTCGGCGGCGCCGTGTTCGGCGGCGTCACCGCCGTCTCCCGTCGCGGCACCGCCGCGCGACTCACCGGCAGCGGTCTCGTCGCTCTCGCCCGCGGGCGGGGGCACCCGTGTCTCGCCGTTCGCCTGGCGCCGCGGGGACGACGACGTCAGCGCCATTCCACCGGTCGTGCGGAACAGTTCGTCGGCCCCCGGCAGACTCACTCGGCGTGACACCGGGCGAGCACCTCCCTGGCGAGCTGGCGATAAGCGGCCGCGCCGACCGAGTTCGATGCGTACGTCGTGATCGGCTCACCGGCGACCGTGGTCTCCGGGAAGCGGACCGTGCGTCCGATCACCGTGTGGTACACGTGATCGTCGAAGGCCTCGACCACCCGCGCGAGCACCTCACGGCTGTGCACCGTGCGGGAGTCGTACATCGTGGCGAGAATTCCGTCGAGCTCCAGGTCGGGGTTGAGCCGCTCCTGGACCTTCTCGATGGTCTCCGTCAGCAGGGCCACACCGCGCAGCGCGAAGAACTCGCACTCGAGCGGCACGATCACCTTGTGAGCCGCCGTCAGGGCGTTCACGGTGAGCAGGCCGAGCGAGGGCTGACAGTCGATCACGATGTAGTCGTAGTCCTGCATCAGCGGCTTCAACGCCCGCTGCAGCGTGGACTCGCGCGCGACCTCGCTCACCAACTGCACTTCGGCGGCCGACAAGTCGATGTTGCTGGGCAGCAGGTCCATGTTCGGGACCGCCGTCTTCAGCAGCACCTCGTCCGCGGACATGCCGCGTTCCATGAGGAGGTTGTAGACCGTCAGGTCCAGCTCCATCGGGTTCACCCCGAGGCCCACGGAGAGTGCGCCCTGCGGGTCGAAGTCGACGAGCAGGACCCGGCGTCCGTACTCCGCGAGCGCGGCACCCAGGTTGATGGTCGACGTCGTCTTGCCCACGCCGCCCTTCTGGTTGCACATCGCGATGATCTTCGCGGGGCCGTGATCGGTCAGCGGGCCCGGAATCGGGAAGTACGGCAGCGGGCGCCCGGTGGGACCGACGCGCTCACGGCGCTGACGGGCCGCGTCCGGGGCCAGTGTGGCCGCGTACTCGGGATCGGGCTCGTACTCGGCGTCGGGGTCGTAGAAGTGCCCCTTGGGCAGTTCCTCGTAGTCGGCGAGTTGGGTGTGGGTGGTGTTCTCGCCACTCCGGTCGCCGGCCATGGCGTTCACGTGATGGCCATCCATGATCTGGGGTGCAGACGATGCCGACTGGGTCGCTTGCGTCGGCTGTGTCTGCTGGGGGTTCTGGCGGGCTGCGAAGGTGCGGACAGCGACGGAGCCGACAGCCTCGAGTCCCCCGGGCCCTTGGCCCCGCGCAGAGATTCCTGGTTGACCACCCCCGGGAGCAAATGTCGACTCATTCACAAGTCGTCTTACCTCCTTGGTGACCAGGAAATTTCTCGATAGGTCAGCGTGGCACCATGCCGACGGTTGGCGACTCTATGGCGTGTCACCGGTCCGCAGCAACACAATCCGCCGGACCCGACCCGATGTGTCGGCAATCGAACGCCTCCATGTCAAGGGCGTGCGGTCCGCCATCGACATGATTTCGGGGTGGGCGAATCGGTTAAAGGGTTACGTTCAAGGCGAGTTGACCATGTCCACGGACATACGCATACGGCCGGACCCCTCTCAAGGTCCGGCCGTTGGCGTGAGATTGACGACTTTCGTTGACGAAAGTCGTCAGGTTCAGCCGAGGAGCGTCTCGAGCTCGACGTGCTCGAGGCCGTGCGACTCCGCGACCTCCTTGTAAACGACCTTGCCGTCATGGGTGTTGAGACCCAGGGCGAGCGCCTTGTCGCGGCGGAGCGCCTCGGCCCAGCCGCGGTTCGCCAGCTCGACGATGTACGGCATCGTCGCGTTGGTCAGCGCGTACGTCGAGGTGTTGGGCACCGCGCCGGGCATGTTGGCGACGCAGTAGAACACCGAGTTGTGGACCGGGAAGGTCGGCTCGGCGTGCGTCGTCGGGTGCGAGTCCTCGAAGCAGCCGCCCTGGTCGATCGCGATGTCGACAAGGACACTTCCCGGCTTCATGCGCGAGACGAGCTCGTTGGTGACGAGCTTCGGCGCCTTGGCACCCGGGATGAGGACGGCGCCGATGACGAGGTCGGCCTCGACGCAGGCCTTCTCGAGCTCGAAGGCGTTGGAGACGACGGTCTGGATCTTCGTACCGAAGATCTTGTCCGCCTCCTTGAGCTTGTTGATGTCCTTGTCGAGCAGGGTCACGTGGAAGCCCATGCCGATGGCGATCTGCGCGGCGTTCCAGCCGGAGACGCCGCCGCCGATGACGACGGCCTTGCCCGCGGCCACACCCGGGACACCGCCGGGCAGGACACCGCGGCCACCCTGGGCGGCCATCAGGTGGTACGCGCCGACCTGCGGGGCCAGCCGGCCCGCGACCTCGGACATCGGGGCGAGCAGCGGGAGCGCGCGGTTCGCGGTCTCGACCGTCTCGTACGCGATGGCGGTGGTGCCGGACTCCAGGAGCGCGTCCGTGCACTCCTTGGAGGCGGCCAGGTGCAGGTAGGTGAAGAGGGTCTGGTCCTTGCGGAGGCGGTGGTACTCCTCCGCGACCGGCTCCTTGACCTTCAGGAGGAGGTCGGCGGTGGCCCAGACCTCGTCGGCGGTGTCCAGGATCCGGGCACCGGCGGAGACGTACTCCTCGTCCGTGATCGAGGAGCCGACACCGGCGTTCCGCTCGATGACGACCTGGTGGCCGTGGCGCACCAGCTCGTGCACACCGGCGGGGGTGATGGCCACCCGGAACTCGTTGTTCTTGACCTCGCGGGGGATGCCGACCTTCACGTCGATCACGGTCCTCTTGGCTCAGGGATCTTTCGGGCAACTGACTACATACCGATACACAAGAGGGCGCATCGGAGACACCACGGAAGTACGCGGCGGAGCCAGTCTAATGAAGGACTTCTCGCTGTCTAGCCTTTCAATGCATCAATCTTCTGCGGAAGCGCTGCGGATTTCGTAGGCGGAAGCCTCCGCTCCAGTGTTCGATGCAAGCCCTGTGACCTCCTCAAGCTCCATTCCCAGCATGCGCTCGGCGGCACTGCGGTGCAGCCGGGCGGCCGCCGGGTCGCCGAGCCGGTCCAGGGTGTCGGCCAGCCTGAGCTGCAAAGCCGCCTGGAGTCGCACGTCGTCCGCCTGCCGCGCCCATTCGACGGCCTCCTGGCAGGTGCGGAGCGACTCCTCGGGCCGTCCCGCGTACTCCTGCACCCGCGCCAGCTCGCTCAACGCCCTTGCCTGGCCCGGTACATCGCCGGTCTTACGGTGTCCTGTGACGGCCGAGCTCCAGTTGCGCAGCGCCTCTCCGTAGTGGCCCGCGTAGGTGTGCACCGATCCGATACGGCCGTAGAGGCGGGCCGCGTCCGTGCGCTCGCCCCGCGCGAGCCGCTGGGCGAGTGCGCGCCCGAACCAGTCCGATGCCCGCGACCAGTCCCCCAGCTCCTGGTAGGCGCCGCCTACGGATTCCATCGCCCGGCCGGTCGCGTACGGATCATTTGCTTCCCGTCCGGCGTCCAAAGCAGCCCGATAGCGCACCAGCGCCCCCCGCGTGCGGCCGGTCTGCGCGTCCAGATCCGCGAGGTTCAGGAGGGCAGCCGCCTTCTCGCGGGGCAGATTCCGGCGCTCGGCGACACCGAGGACGAGCTGATGGATGCCGTACAGCTCGGGAGCCGCATCCTCCGTGCCCCGGTGGGCGACCAGGGCCCGCGTCAGGGCCGACATCAGGCGTCGCGCGAGGGTGTCGAGCTCCCCGTCGGCCACCGCGAGGCGGGCGGCGGCGAGCAGCGCGGGCTGCCGGATGCGCAGCCACTCGGCGGCGGCGCCGGGGGTGGGGAAGCGCAGGGCGCGCGGCATACCGGCCAGCTTCTTGCGGGCCGTGGAACCGTCCGGTTCCGTGATCGCCCGGCAGGACTGGAGGAGGCGTACGGTCCGCTCCAGCATCCTGGCCCGTGCGAGCTGTAGCTCGGCGGTCCTGTCCTGGGTCTCGGTGAGCGCGCGCAGCAGTGGCACCAGGCAGCCGGGCACCTCGTACTGCGGCAGCGGTGACTCCACGGCCCTGACCAGGCCGAGCTTCACGTAGTCGTCCAGGGTCGTGCGGGCGGCGGAGACCGAGCAGCCCGCGAGCGCGGACGCGGTGTGCGGGTCCACGTGGCCCGCGGGGGCGAGGGAGAGGAAGCGCAGTATCCGCGCGGCCGCCCCCGGCAGCGACGCGTACGAGAGGTGGAAGACGCGAGAGAGCGCGGACTCCTCCTCCGGGCGGTCGTGCACCTGCTTGGCCAGGTCGGCGACGGCCGCCTTGGGCCGCCCGGAGAGCCAGCCGCCTGCCAGTACGAGGGCCGCCGGATGGGCCTCGCACGCCTCGACGAGGGATTCCGCCGAGCGCGGGTCCACGGTGATGCGCACGGGCCCCGCGGCGCGGCCGAGCAGTTCCACCGCGGCCGCCTTGTCCAGGCCTCCGAGGGTGCACGGGCGCACGTCGGGGATGCCGGTGAGCGGTCCATCGGACACGGCGACGACCAGGCAGTCGGGGGTGTCGGGGAGCAGCGGGTCGACCTGTTCGGCGTCCGCCGCGCCGTCGAGGAGCAGCAGGGCCCGGCGTCCGGAGAGCGCCTCCCTGAGGACCTCGGCGAGCTCGTCCTCGTCGGCTCCCGGGGGTGCGGGGGCGTCGATGGCGCCCAGGAGTTCCCGGGCGGTGCGTTCCGTGGGCACGCGGGTGCCGTCGGGTTCGGTGAGGTGGGCGCGGAGCACTCCGTCGGGGTAGGCGTCGGCGACCTGCCGCGCCAGTTCCTCGGCGAGTGCGGTGCGGCCCGATCCCGAGCGGCCCGCGACAAGCAGTACGCGCGCCCGTGGCGCCTTGCGCCCCGCGATGGTGTCGAGCCCCGCGCGGTCGATGTCGGCGCGGAGCTCTTTCAACTCCCGGCGTCGGCCGACGAATTGACCGCCGCCGGAAATCTGGGCCGGAGCGGGCCGCGGCACCGCGCCGCCCGCTGCCGAACCGTCCGTGTCGACCGCCTGATCCGTCACGGGCCATGCTCCGTCCGCCTGCGCGCGAACCCGCCGGGACTCCGGTCGGGACGCTTCCAGAGCCTAGTTCAGGCCCTGCCGCCTCCCCCGCGGAGCGGCGCGCACAAGTCCCCCGATCGGATCAGTAGATCGTCACACCAGTGAACTCCAATGGCCCCTCAGGACTTCCTCAGGGCTTCCTCAGGGCTTCCTCAGGCTTCGAAGGGGCGCGCGGGCCAGGGCGCGTCGGCCGGGCGCAACGAGTCGACGCCGTCACCTGCCAGCACGGCGGTCAGCGAAAGGGCGCCCACGACGAGGCAGTTGTTGTGCAGTTCACCGGCGAGCACCCCTCGTACGAGCTCTTCGAGCGGTACGCGCGCCAGCTCCATGTCGGCCTCCTCCTCGGAGACCTCGAAGCGCTCGCCGTCGGCCTCGGACAGATCGCGCGCGAGGAAGATGCGCACGGCCTCGTCGCAGCCGCCGGGCGTGGTGTAGACGTCGGTCAGGACACGCCAGTCCTCGGCCTTGACGTGCGCCTCTTCGTAGAGCTCGCGCTGGGCGGCGTGCAGGGGATTCTCGCCGGGGATGTCGAGGAGCCCGGCCGGGATCTCCCAGAGCTTGTGGCGGACGGGGTGGCGGTACTGACTCAGGATCAGCACCCGGCCGACGTCGTCGAGCGCGAGTACGGCGACCGAGCCGGGGTGCACCTGGTAGTCACGGCGTACGACGGTCCCGTCGGGCATGACCACGTCGTCCGTACGGACCGAGGTCTTGTTGCCGACAAAGGGAGTCTCGGTCGCCGTGACCTGCCACTCCTCGGCGGTGTCCTTGAACGTCATGTCGCCCTGTCCTCCCACACGTGCAAACAGAAACCGGGGCACGCGCCCCATAAGGCTCGTACCCCGGCAACCGTATCGCTCTTGTGTTACTTACCCGTCTGGCGCTCCACCGCGGCCTTCACCAGGCCCGCGAAGAGCGGGTGCGGCCGGGTCGGGCGCGAGCGCAGCTCCGGGTGCGCCTGGGTGGCGACCAGGTAGGGGTGGATCTCACGGGGGTACTCGACGTACTCGACGAGCTTGCCGTCCGGGGACGTGCCGGAGAAGAGGATGCCGGCCTTCTTCTCGAGCTCGGCGCGGTAGGAGTTGTTCACCTCGTAGCGGTGACGGTGGCGCTCCTCGACGTACTCCTTGCCGTCGTACACCTCACGCGCGATGGAGCCCTCGGCGAGCTTCGCCGGGTACATGCCCAGGCGCATCGTGCCGCCCATGTCGCCCTCGCCCGCGACGATGTCCAGCTGCTCCGCCATGGTCGAGATGACCGGGTGGGAGGTGGCGGAGTCGAACTCGGTGGAGTTGGCGTCGGGGATGTCCGCGAGGTTGCGGGCGGCCTCGATCACGATGCACTGCAGGCCGAGGCAGAGGCCGAGCAGCGGGATCTTGTTCTCGCGGGCGAACGTGATGGCGCCGACCTTGCCGGTCACACCGCGGTCGCCGAAGCCGCCGGGGATGCAGACCGCGTCGACGTCACCGAGCTGCTTGGCGGCGCCCGCCGCTGTCTTGCAGTCGTCGGACGTGACCCACTTGACCTTGACGCGGGCACGGTTGGCGAAGCCGCCCGCGCGCAGGGCCTCGGTCACCGAGAGGTAGGCGTCGGGCAGGTCGATGTACTTGCCGACCAGCGCGATGGTGACCTCGTGGTCCGGGTTGTGCACCCGGTCGAGGAGGTCCTCCCACTGGGTCCAGTTCACATCGCGGAACGGCAGGTCCAGCTTGCGGACCACGTACGCGTCGAGGCCCTCGGTGTGCAGGACCTTCGGGATGTCGTAGATCGACTTGGCGTCGACACACGCGACGACCGCGTCCTCGTCGACGTCGCACATCAGCGAGATCTTGCGCTTGATGGCGGTCGGTACGTCGCGGTCGGCGCGCAGCACGATGGCGTCGGGCTGGATGCCGATGTTGCGCAGGGCCGCGACGGAGTGCTGGGTCGGCTTGGTCTTCAGCTCACCGGACGGGCCGATGTAGGGCAGCAGCGAGATGTGCACGACGAAGACGTTGTCGCGGCCGACCTCGTGGCGGACCTGGCGGACGGTCTCCAGGAAGGGGAGCGACTCGATGTCGCCCACGGTGCCGCCGACCTCGGTGATCACGACATCCACGTCGTCCGTCGCCATGCGGCGGATGCGGTGCTTGATCTCGTTCGTGATGTGCGGGATGACCTGGACCGTGTCGCCCAGGTACTCGCCACGCCGCTCCTTGGCGATGACCTGCGAGTAGACCTGGCCGGTGGTGACGTTGGCCGTGCCGTCGAGGTCGACGTCCAGGAAGCGCTCGTAGTGGCCGATGTCCAGGTCGGTCTCGGCGCCGTCGTTCGTGACGAACACCTCGCCGTGCTGGAAGGGGTTCATCGTGCCGGGGTCGACGTTCAGGTACGGGTCGAGCTTCTGCATGGTGACCCGGAGGCCCCGCGCCTTGAGGAGCGCGCCGAGGCTGGAGGCAGTCAGACCCTTGCCGAGGGAGGAGGCGACACCCCCGGTGACGAAGATGTGCTTGGTCGTCGTGGATTTAGGCTGCATAGCCAAAGGGGGGCTCCCGTGGTCGCGATCTGGAGGGTGCGTACCGGCGTCGTCCAAAGGGTTCTGGAGGAGGTGCCGTCGCTGCGGTTCGGGGGTTCAATGACCACCGGCTCACGGGCTACCAGGGTATCAGCGACGGGAGGAGGCTGCTTCCGGCCACGCTCGGGCACTTCCGTCACACGTCCCTCACCTGGCACTCACCCGTTCGGCGCAGCTCTGTTGCCGGGAGCGGCGCGCAGATCACCGAGGTGCGTCGTATCCTGCTCGGACACTCGCTGCCGAGCCGGACCGACTAACGGCACCACCCCCGACCGTTCTCCCGGAACACAAGGCTCGCGCAGTTCGTTTTACAGCGAACCCTTGACCGTAGAGCGAGCGCCCCGAGAGGGCGACGTGGCCGTTTGACTGGAGATGCACGTGGCCGGGCGCATCGAGGATTACGCACTCATCGGAGACATGCAGACCGCTGCCCTGGTCTGCCGGGACGGCACAGTCGACTGGCTGTGCCTGCCCCGCTTCGACTCGCACGCCATCTTCGCCGGATTGCTCGGCACGGAGGAGCACGGATTCTGGCGCATCGGGCCCGCTCACAGCCCCGACGCGCCGCCGCCGACAGCCGCGCGGCGCACCTACCGCGGCGACTCGCTGATCCTGGAATCCGAGTGGGACACCCCGCGCGGCACGGTCCGCGTGACCGATTTCATGCCGCCGCGCGACACGGACGCCCCGCAGCTGGTGCGGATCGTCGAGGGCGTCAGCGGTCGGGTGCCGATGCGCTCCGCACTGCGGATGCGTTTCAGTTACGGCCGTGTGGTGCCCTGGGTGCACAAGGTCGACGGGCGCACGGTGGCCGTCGCGGGGCCCGACTCGGTGTGGCTCGACACGTCGGCCGAAACCTTCGGCAAGGACCTCACGACGTACTCGGACTTCACGGTGTCGCCCGGCGAACGGATCGCGTTCACCATCTCGTGGCAGCCGTCGCACAAGCAGCCGCCCGCCCCCGCCGAGCCGGAGAACGCCCTGACGGCGACGCAGGACTTCTGGCAGGAGTGGGTCGAGCACTGTACGTACCACGGCCCGTACCGCGAGGCCGTGATCCGCTCGCTGATCACGCTGAAGGCCCTGACGTACGCCCCGACGGGCGGCATCGTCGCGGCGCCCACCACATCGCTGCCCGAGGACATCGGCGGCTCCCGCAACTGGGACTACCGCTACACCTGGCTGCGCGACGCCGCCATCACGCTCTCCTCGCTCCTGCGCACCGGATACCGCGAGGAGGCCCGCGCCTGGCGCGAGTGGCTCCTTCGCGCGGTGGCGGGCGACCCCGAGAACCTACAGATCATGTACGGCATCGCGGGCGAGCGTGAGCTGGGCGAGGCAGAGCTCGACTGGCTGCCGGGGTACGAGGGCTCGACCCCCGTCCGAGCCGGGAACGGCGCCGCGCACCAGCTCCAGCTCGATGTGTACGGCGAGGTCACCGAGGCCCTGCACCTGGCGCACATGACGGGCCTGGCCCGCAGTGACTACGCCTCGCTGCTCCAGCTCAAGCTCATCCGCTACCTGGAGACGAACTGGGACCAGCCTGACGAGGGCATCTGGGAGGTGCGGGGACCGCGCCGCCACTTCGTGCACTCCAAGGTCATGGTCTGGGTCGCCGTCGACCGCACGATCAAGCTCATCGAGTCCGGCGACGCGGACGGCCCCCTGGAGAAGTGGCGCGAGCTGCGCGACGACATCCACCGGGACGTGTGCGAGAAGGGCTACGACAAGGAGCGGAACACGTTCACGCAGTCGTACGGTTCCAAGGAGCTGGACGCCTCACTGCTGCTCATCCCGCAGATGGGCTTCCTGCCGCCCGACGACAAGCGCGTGATCGGCACGATCGAGGCGATCCAGCGGGAACTCTCGACGTCGGACGGCTTCATCCTGCGCTACCCCACCACGGGCGACGACGCGGGCGTGGACGGGCTCGAAGGTGACGAAGGTGCCTTCCTGGCCTGTTCGTTCTGGATGGCGGACGACCTGGCGATGATCGGCCGCGTCGACGAGGCCCGCAAGCTCTTCGAGAAGCTGCTCGCCTTGCGCAACGACCTGGGGCTGCTCGCCGAGGAGTGGGATCCGCGGTTGCAGCGCCAGGTCGGCAACTTCCCGCAGGCGTTCAGCCACGTGCCGCTGATCGACACGGCACTGCGGCTGACCGCGAGTGGGGCGTACGGAGGCTAGCTACAAAGGCCGGGCCAGCTTTCCGATCACCTCCCGGGCGGCGCGTTCCCCTTCGGTCGCGCCGCCCTCCATGAAGCCCTGGAAGTCGTAGCTGCAGTGCTCGCCGCCGATGTGGAGGTTGCCCTGCGGGGTGCCTTCGTAGCCCGCGTAGCGGTGCAGGTAGCCGACGGGCCAGTAGGAGTAGGCGCCGAGGGCGTAGGGGTTCTTGTGCCAGGCGGAGAGCTGGGCCCGGCCGGTCCAGGCGGCCCCGGTGCCGGGGAAGACCTTGTCGATCTGGCCCAGGTAGCGGGTGGAGAGGTCCTTCACGTAGGGGTCCGTCTCGAAGTTGAACGGGCCCGCCGGTGACAGGGACTTGGCGAGGGTGCCGCCGCCGTACTGGATGAGGATGCCGCCAGTGCCGGGCTGGACCTTGGTGGTGTCCCAGGTCTGCTGGAAGTCGGCGTCGGTGAAGCAGTCGCCCGCGCTCACTCCTGGCCAGGTGCCGGTGCCACGCCAGGGGCGGCTGCTGAACTGCATGTTGAGCTTGGTGCAGTGGCCCATGCGGGCGTCGCGCAGGAGGTTCGTCATGCGGGCGTCCAACCCCGCCTTGCTGAGGTCGAGTTGCTTGAGCACCGGCAGCGGTACGCACAGGATCGTGTGGTCGGCGGTGGCGGTGCGGGTGGCGCCCGCTTCGGTGTAGGTGAGGGTCTGGGTGCCGTCGGCGTTGGCGCGTACGGCGGTCAGGGAGCAGCCGGGGCGCAGGGTGCCGTCGGGCAGGAAGTCGGCTATGGCGTGCGGGAGTTGGTCGTTGCCGCCGGTGACGTGGTAACGCTCGTTGGACAGGCCCCAGATGTTGAAGTGCCCCGGATTGGTCTGGTAGCCCATCAGCAGGACGAGGGCGAGCGCGGACTGGTCGGTGGTGTCGGCGCCGTACTCGACGTTGTAGGCGACGTCGAACCAGCGGCCGAGCGGGGAGGTGTGCCCGCCCGGCACACGCGACTCGATCCATTCATAAATCGACATGTTGTCGAGCGCGGTGCCGGTCGGGGTCGTCTGGTTCCAGAGGACCTCGCCCGCCTCCGACAGGTCGCGGCGCAGGAGTTGATAGACCGCCTTGAAGTCTTCGTCGGCCTGGGTGCGCGGGTAGTAGGCGCCGTTGAACCAGAGGGTCTCCTCGGCGCCGCTCGGGCCGCCGCCGAGGAAGTCCTCGACGGGGAGACCGAAGCGGCGGCACAGCTCCAGGATCTTCTTGTGGCTGGTGTCGATCAGCTCGCCGCCGATCTCGGAGGTCTGGCCGTACGCCCAGTGGTCGCGCTGGGTGTACATGCGGCCGCCGACCCGGTCCGGGTTGGCTTCGTAGAGCGTGCAGTTCAGGCCCGCGTCGTGGAGGGTGAGCGCGGCGGTGAGACCCGAGATCCCGGCTCCTACGACCGCTATACGGGGTGCGCCCCTGCCGGTCGCGGCTTCGGCACGGGGAGCGGCCACCAGACCGGCGCCGACCGCGAGGCCCGCCGCCCCCTTGAGGACCGTTCTTCGGCTCGGCGGCCCGGCCGCGCCGCGGACTTCGGCGACGGGGACTCCGCGGCGCCCGGCCTCGCTGTGCTCTGCGGCCAGTCGTTGTAAGGCGTGCATGGGATGCGTACGAGACATGGGAGATCCCCTCAGACGGTCGCGGACGATGGCTCGGTGTCGGTCGTGTCGGTCGTGCGCTCGGCCGCGTCCTCCAGAACGATCCGGCCGATGATCGCGTAGCGGTCGGGCCGCCTGGCCTTCAGATACCAGCCGAGGCCAAGGCCCCCGAAGAAGACGAGGCCGACGATCCAGGGGATGGCCTTGAAGAAGAGGGAGTCGGCTGCCGTGCCCGCCGCGGTGTCCATGTTGATCACGAGCAGGACGACGACGGCGATCATGCCGATGCCGCCGAGCAGCGGCGCGAGGAAGGTCGTGAACCAGTGCCGGTCCTCGGGATGGTTCTTGCGGAAGTAGCCGATGACGGCGAACGAGCAGAGGGTCTGCACGATGAGGATCGCCATCGTGCCGAGGATCGCGAGCAGCGTGTAGAGGTGGATGTACGGGTCCTGACCGGTGAGCCAGAAGGCGGCGACCAGCGTGACGGCGATCGCGGACTGGACGTAGGAGGCGATGTACGGGGAGCCGTGCCTGGGGTGCGTGCGGCCCAGGCCCCGGTGCAGGAATCCCTCGCGCCCGATCGCGTACAGATAGCGCGAGGCGCACTGGTGGAAAGCCATGCCGCAGGCGAACGAGCCGGTGATCAGGAGCCACTGGAAGGTGTCGACCGCCCAGGCCCCGATGAAGGTGTGGGCCGGGTCGAAGAACAGGTCGAGCGGACTCGTGGACTGCGAGACCTTGACCGAACCGGCCAGGCCGTTGCCTGCGATGGTCATCCAGGAGACGTAGATGTAGAACAGGCCGACGCCGACGACCGAGATGAGGGTCGCGCGCGGGATGACCTTCTTCGGGTTGCGGGATTCCTCCCCGTACATCGCGGTGGACTCGAAGCCGACCCAGGACCAGAAGGCGAAGAAGAGGCCAAGACCGGCCGATGTGCCGGTGAAGGCGTTCTTCGGGTTGATCGGCTCGACGGGGATGCCGTCGGGTCCGCCGCCGTGGATCAGTACGGCGGTGGCGACGGCGAAGAGGACCGCGATCTCGGCGATCAGCATCACGCCGAGTGCCTTCGCGGTGAGGTTGATGTCGAAGTACGACAGGACGACGGTGACGGCGAGCATCGCGGCCGCATAGAGGATCCACGGCAGGTCGGCGCCGAGCTGATCATGGACGGTGGTCTTCGCGAAGTACGAGAAGACGCCGACGATGGACGCCTCGAAGACGACGTACGCGAGGACGGCGAGCATTCCCGACGCCATGCCCGCGATACGGCCGAGGCCGTGCGAGATGTAGCCGTAGAAGGCGCCCGCGGCAGTGATCCGCTTGGCCATGGCGACGTACCCGACCGAGAACACGGTCAGGACGAGCGTGGCGAAGAGATAGCCCGCGGGCGCTCCGGTGCCGTTGCCCGCGCCGACGGCGATGGGGAGGTTGCCGGTCATCGCCGTGATGGGCGCCGCGGTGGCGACCGCCATGAAGACGACGCCGACGAGGCCGACGGAGTTCGCCTTGAGGCGGTGGACCTCGGGTGTGGTTGATTGCTCTGGCATGGCGGGCACCTTGCCGTGGAGTGACGTACGCCACAACCGACAGGAGGTCGCGCAATTGGTGCGCAGGCACGACGAGTTGTCGGGCCACGGGCCGACGAGATCGTTCCCGTAACGGGTCGGAGATGTTCCCGGAACGTATGCGCAGGTAGGTTCCGCCCCATGGACAGTCAGGGCACGCAGAGCACTCAGGGCGGCATCACCGTGCAGCGGGCCCTGGAACTTCCGGGGCTTCGCGGCGGGCTCCCGGAAGTGGTCGCGGGAGCGGAACGGCTGCAGCGCACGGTGCGCTGGGTGCACGCGGGCGAAGTGCCGAACATCGCCTCGCTCCTCAAGGGCGGCGAACTCCTCCTGACCACGGGCCTCGGCCTGGGCGCACGCCCCGCCGAACAGCGCGTCTTCGTACGGAAGCTCGCCGAACGCGGTATCGCGGCACTCGTCGTCGAGCTCGGCCCGCGCTTCACGCGGCTCCCCGCGGCGATAGTGGAGACGGCGCGCGCGGCGGGGCTCCCGCTGGTGCAGCTGCACCGCGAGGTGCCGTTCGTGACGGTCACCGAAGAGGTCCACACCGAGATCGTCAACGGCCACTACGCCCTGCTCCAGCGGGCCGAGGAGGTCCACAGGCGCTGCACGGAGGCGCTGCTCGGCGGGGGCGGCGTACCCCAGGTCCTGAACGTCCTCGCGGACTTCAGCGGCAACCCGGTGTTCCTGGAGACGGCGGACGGACAGCTTCTGTACGCCGCCGGGGCGGGCACCGAGTGTGCCGATCCGCTCCAGGTGTGGGAGGGGCTGCGGGGTCACCACAAGGAGGGGCCGCCCGCGAGCGCGGTGCTGGTGGATGTGCCTGGCGGTGGGCCCGGCTCGGGCTCGGTGCGCGCCCGGCTCGTGCTGCTAGCCGTGGAGTCCGCACTGCTTCCGGTGCACCGGATCGCCGCGGAACGGGCCGCGGGCTCACTCGCGGTGGTCCTGATGCAGGCCCGGCAGGAGGAGGAGCTCGCCGCGCGCGGCCGGGGCGACTTCCTGACCGACCTGGCGGAGGGGCGGATCCAGGCCGACGACGCGCCCGCCCAGGCGCGGGTGCTCGGCTTCAAGCCCGGCGAGAGTCCGCTGCTCCCGGTGGTGATGCGCCTCGCGGACGGTCTGCCGCCCGGGGGTGGCTGGGCGGTCCTCGCGCGGGCGGTGGCGGAGGAGCTCACCGCGGTGGGGGTGCCGGTGCTGCTCGGCGTACGTCCGGTCGAGGGGCGCGTCCCGCTACTCCTCGGACTCCGCTCGGAATCCGAACGCACGGCGGTGGCCGACCGGGTCGCCGCGGCGCTGCGGGCCGGCGTGGAGCGGGCGGGGATGCAGCGGGCGGGGGCGCTGCCACCGGTCGTGGTGGTGGGGGTCGCCGGCGGCTGGGCGGCGGCTTCGGCGGGGCTTCGGCACGCGGCGGAGACGGCGACGGCCGCGCAGGGGCTCTCGGACCGCCCCTGGTACGACGCGCGGCGCCTGGACATCGACCTGCTTCTCTGGCGCCTGCACAACTACGACGATTCCGCGCTCGCCGCGTTCGTGGACCGCGCGATCGGCCCGCTGCGCACCCATGACCTGCGCTCGAAGCCACCGCTCCTGCCGACCCTGCAGACGTACCTGGCACATGCGGGGCGCAAGGCGGAGACGGCGCGCGAACTGCACCTGAACCGCCAGACGCTGTACAACCGCCTCGCCAGGATCAGCGAGCTGCTCGGCACGGACCTGGACGACCCGCATACGGTGCTCGCGCTGAGCCTGGCGCTGCGGGCGCGGAGGCATGTGACATAGGAGCGGCGACCTGGGGACGGGCCCTACGTGCTCCGCATCTGCGTCAACTCGTCGTAGACGCCGAGGACTTGGGTCACCGTCTCGTCCTCTGTCGGCCAGGTCGCCGCCTGGGCCGCGCCCTTGTCCTGGAGCTGCTCCCTGCGCTCGGGGTCGGCGAGGAGGCGGGCGACGGCGGTGGCGAGGGCCTCCGCATCTCCGTAGGGGACGAGTTCGGCTCCGTCGCCCACGAGTTCGGGGACACCGCCCACCGCGGTCGCGACGAGCGCCACGCGCGCGTGCAGGGCCTCCTGGGCGAGCACGGAGCGGGACTCCCAGCTGCTGGGAAGGACCACGACATCGGCCGCCGCGAGCAGTTCGGGCACGTCGTCGCGCCGCCCGACGAGCCGGGCCGGCAGCCCCTCGTCCGCGATACGACGCTGCAGGGCGCCGCGCTCGGGCCCCTCACCCGCGATGACCAGGAGCGGCAGGGGGTCGAGGTGCCGCCACCCACGCGCGGCGTCGAGCAGGACGTCATAGCCCCGGTGCCGCTCGAGCATCCCGACCGTGACGATCAACGGCTGGTCAACGGCTCCCAGTTCGGCACGGGCCTTGTGCCGGAAACCGTCGGGCTCTTCGAGAGCGCCTGCCACCGCCTGCGGCGCGGGGAGTGTGACGGGCACGAGCCGGGCATCCCGCGCGCCCCTGCTGCGGGCCCGGTCGACGAGGTCGGACGACGTGCCGAGCACGACGGCGGCGGCCTTGGCGACGCGCCGCTCCAAGAGGTGCAGGACGCGGGCGCGGGCCCCTTCCGCGTGCGCGCGGGTGTGCCAGGTGACGACGAGGGGGATGCGGCGGCCCGCGAGCGCGACGACCGTGCGGAGTGCGGCGTGCAGTCCGTGCGCGTGTACGAGATCGGCGTCGGCACAGGCAAGACGGAGGGAGGCGACGGACGCGGGGTCGCTGCGGCGGGGCACGTGGACGTGCCGGGCGCCGGTGCCCCCCACATCGAAGGTGCCGGCCGCCTCGGAGGGGGCACACACCGTGACCCGCACGCCCCGAGCCGCGAGGCCCGCGGCGAGCGACCTGACGTGGGCGCTGCTGCCCGCGCTGCCACCGCCAAGCACTTGTACGGTGTGCAGCGGGGTCTGGCCGTGCGGTGAGTGGCTGCTCACGTGGCTCACGTAGCCGGGGCTCCTGGGTGGGCGTCGGGGGGCTGCGCCAAGGATGCCAGTCCGTACGGACGTTCCGGCACCGCCGAAAGGTCTCTTCCGCGCCGGGGCGGGCAACTCCCTGACGCGGATCACCCACACGGGTGAGGACAACGGCGTTCGATGACCGCGGGTGGCCTGCGGCCCAAGGCATCTTCGCAGCGGGGGTGCACCGGGCGAAAGGCTTTCGGGCGGCGCGGCGTGGCCTGGCCCCCTAGCCTCGTGCCCCCGCGGCGGCGCTGACCTTCTCTCCGTACGCCGCCGCGGCGATCAGACCGGCCGCATGGGCGGCGAGCCCCACGCGGCCGTTGCCCGCGACGACGGCGCAGCCGAGGGCCGCTCCCAGGGCGTGCGCTCCCGCGTCGCCGATCATGGCGCGCTCCCCGACGTCCTCCGGGAGCACGGCCGCCGCGGCCCCGACGGAGGCGGCGGCGAGGACTCGGGCATCACCTCTGCGCAGCAGCCCAGGCACCCCCAGCGCGAGCACCGCTCCGGCGGCCCTTCCCGGGCGTACGTCCACGAGGTTGACGAAGTGGGCGGCACCCGCGATCACCACTCCCGCAAGGAGCTTGTCCACCGGCCGCTCCTTGAGCAGCGCACCGGCGGCGAGACCCGCCGCCGAGACCCCGAACAACTTCACGGCCCCGCTGGTCACTTCACCACCCCGCAGCGCGCCCAGGTGCGCACGGAACCCCCGGCGCGGATCACCTTCCCCCGCCATGTCGTCGTACGCCCCACAGGCACCTGCGGAGAGCACCGCAAGCGCGGCGGCGGCACGGGCCCGCGCGGGCAGCGCCACGGCTCCGGCCGCCACGCCAAGGGCGGCGGCGGGCCCGGCGTACAACTCCACTGTCCGCCCTACGTAGTTCTGCCGCTGCCAGCGGCCGGGACCGCCGGGGGCGCGTGAACGCAAGGCGGCGGTGGCGGCGCGGGTGACAGCAGCGGCAGCCAGGAGGGCGGCGATACGTCCTTTTTCAGCCCGTCCGGCGTTTGAGGACGAACTCGCCGAAGCCGGTGATGACGGCGCCCAACGGCCACCACCCCCCACCTAGCCGTCCCCCCGAGCCGTGGCCAGCAACTCCTCCGCGTGCGCCCGAGCAGTCTCCGAGTCCTCCTGACCGGCCAGCATCCGGGACAACTCCCGCACCCGGTCCTCCCCTTCGAGCACGAGAACCCCGGACCGCGTCACGGAACCGTCACTCGTCTTCTCCACCAGCAACTGCCGATCGGCGAACGCCGCCACCTGCGGCAGGTGCGTCACGACCACGACCTGCGCGGACTTGGCGAGCCTCGCGAGCCTGCGGCCGATCTCGACCGCGGCCTTGCCGCCGACGCCCGCGTCGACCTCGTCGAAGAGATACGTCGGCACCGGATCGGTCCCCGCGAAGACGACCTCGACCGCGAGCATCACGCGTGAAAGCTCACCACCGGACGCGCCCTTGGCGATCGGCCGCGGCGGGGCGCCCGGATGCGGGGCGAGGAGGAGTTCGACCTCGTCGACACCAGCCGGGCCGTACGCGACGAGGCGTCCGTCGACCGGCACACCGTCCGCGCCCTCCGGCACCTCCGTACTGGTGATGTCGATCGTCACGCGCGCGTGCGGCATCGCGAGGGAGGCAAGCTCCGCGGTGACGGCCGCCCCGAACCGGGACGCCGCCTCCTGGCGCGCCTCGGTCAACGCCTGTGCGAGCCCCGCGAGTTCACCCCGCAGGGCGTCCCGCTCAGCGATCAGCTCGCCCAGCCTGTCGTCGTCGCCCTCGAGCTCGGTGAGCCGGGCGGCCCCCTCCTCGGCCCAGGCGAGCACGGTGTCGATGTCGGAGCCGTACTTCCGGGTCAGCTGGGTGAGGGCGGCCCGCCGCTCCTCCACCGCCGCGAGGCGCAGGGGATCGGCGTCGAGGTCGTCGGCGTACCCCGCCAGCTCCCCCGCCACATCGCCGAGCAGAATCCCGATCTCACCGATCCGCTCGGCGAGTGCCGCCAGGGCGGGGTCATGGGAGCGCACCGCCTCCAGGGCCCGGTGGGCGCCCGCGACCAGCGTCGTGGCGTCGACGCCCTCCGGGTCCTCGGGGTTGCCCGCGAGGGCGGCGTGCGCGGACGTGGCGGCGGACGCGAGCGCCTCCGCGTGGCCGAGCCGCTCGGCCTCGGCGGCCAGTTCGGTGTCCTCGCCCGCGCGCGGCTCGACACCGGCGACCTCGTCGAGGCCGAAGCGCAGCAGGTCGGCCTCCTGGGCACGCTCACGCGCGCGCGTGGTGATCTCGTCCACCTCGGTCGTCACGGCCCGCAGCCTGCGGTACGCCGCCGTGTACTTGGCCAGCGGCACGGTGACCGCGTCGCCCGCGTACCGGTCGAGCGCGCCACGCTGCCTGGCCGGTTTGAGCAGCCCCTGCTGGTCCGTCTGTCCGTGCACCGCTACGAGGTCGTCGGCGAGTTCGGCGAGCAGGCCCACCGGGACCGAACGCCCGCCGAGATGCGCACGGGATCTCCCCTCCGCCGAGACGGTACGGCTGATCAGCAGCGCCCCGTCGTCGAGCTCGGCCCCCGCTTCCTCCGCGCGCACGGCGGCCGAGGCACCGGCGGGCACGGTGATCCTTCCCTCCACCACCGCCGCCTTGGCGCCGATCCGCACCAAGGCGGGATCCGCGCGTCCGCCGAGCAGCAGGCCGAGGCTGGTGACCACCATCGTCTTGCCCGCACCGGTCTCGCCCGTCACGGCGGTGAACCCCGGCGACAGCTCGACCACCGCGTCGTCGATGACTCCGAGCGACCGTATCCGCATCTCCTCCAACACGGACACGACCTTACGAGGTCATGGGCCAGGTGTGCGACGGGCCCTGGGTTCCTTCCGCCTTCGTTCAGCGAAGGCGCAGGTGGCAAAGCGGTACCGAACGGACGCTGTCACCCACAGGAGGTGGGGATTACCCCACCATGATCTTCCGGCTTACCACCTGGTGCGCGGGGGCCCTGCCGCCCCACCATGATCGGTATGGGAACTGGACTGGCACGGGCGGCGCTGCGCGCGCATCGCCCGGCATTCGTGGGCACGGCGGTGGCCGCGCTCTTCGCGGCGACGGTGGTGAGCGCGTCGACGATGATGCTCGGCTCGACAGGCACCGACGGCCTCTCCGCGCGGGCCCGCGCACAGGTCACCGAGAGCGGCGTCGGCGACATGGCCGTCGTCCTCCTGATCGGTTCCATCTACATGTCGATATTCGTGGTCGCGTCGACGATGGGGACGGCCGTCACGCAACAACACCGCGAACTGGCGATGGTGCGCTCCATCGGCGCCAAGCCCCGCCAGGTCCGCCGCGCGGTCGCCGGTCAGGCCCTCGCCGCGTCGATCCCGGCGGCGCTCGCCGGGTTCGCCGTCGGCGGCGTCGTCGCCCGGTGGTGGCACGCGGGCATGATCGAGCACGGACTGCTCCCCGCCGAGGCCACGTTCCGCTTCAGCTGGGTCGCCCTGCCGGTGTGCCTCGGCGTGGCCGTGGTGACGACGACGCTCGCCGCCCTCCTCTCGGCACTGCGCTTCTCGCTGCTGCGCCCTGCCCTCGCCCTGAGCGAGGCCGCGACCGGGCGGCGAGGGCTCGGCCTGCTGCGGGCGCCGCTGGGGCTGATAGCGGTCGCGGGGGCGTGCGTCGTCTCGGTGCTCCTGTCGCGGCAGCCCGCGGACGAGGCGAGCGAGGGCGCCTTCCTCGTCCTGATCCTCTTCTGCGTCGGCGCGGGGCTGCTCGGCCCGCGCATCATCGGGCCCGCGGCCTGGCTGGTCTCCGCGCTGGTGGGCCGGTTCGGCAGCAGCGCGCGCCTGGCCATGCTCAACGTCCGCTCACAGCCCCGCCGCTTCTCCGCCGCGGTCGTGCCGCTCGTCCTGGTCGTGGGCTTCGGCCTCACCAAGATCGGCGTGCGCACCACGACACAGCACCACACGGGCTCCGCGGGCAGCGCGGGTGAGGTCTGGCTCGACTATGTGGGCACGGGTCTGTACGCGGGCTTCGCCGCGATCGCCGCGGCGAACACCCTCGCCATGATCTCCTTCGAGCGCCGCCGCGACGTCGCCCTGCTGCGCGTAGTGGGCAGCCAGCGCGCCCAGGTGCGGGCCATGGCGGCCTGGGAGGCCGTGGTCGTCGCGGGGACGGCGCTGCTGCTCGGCGCCGCGATAGCGCTGGGCACCCTGGCCCCGATCCTCAACCCGGCCTTCGGCTCACCCGTCCCCCACCTGCCGTGGGGCGTGCCGACAGGGATAGCGGCGGGCACCTTGCTGCTCACGCTGCTCGCGACAGGCCTCCCGGTGGCGAGTGTGATGCGGCGCCGAGCGATCACTGTGGTGCAGGCAGCGTGAGCGCCCCGGAGGGGCGCGAGGAACGGCGCGCTCAGCCACAACAAACCCGCAGCCGAATCCGCCCCGAGCACCACGCTAGTGCGGCGCCCCGCGCCACCCGGACACCGGCAGCGCGAACTTGGCCACGAGCCGGTCGGTGAAGGACGCATGGTGCAGCCGCGCAAGCCGCACCGGCACCCCACCCCTGCGCACCTCGACCCGCGCCCCCGGCGGCAGTTCCACGGTCCGCCGCCCATCGCACCACAGCACACCGTGCGGCGTATGCGGCTGGACCTCGACGGCGAGCACCGAGTCCGGCGAGGTCACCAGGGGCTTGGCGAACAGGGCGTGGGCGCTGATCGGCACCATGAGCAGCGCCTCCACCTCCGGCCACACCACGGGCCCGCCCGCGGAGAAGGCGTACGCGGTGGAGCCGGTCGGCGTCGCGCACACGATGCCGTCGCAGCCGAAGCCGGTGACCGGACGCCCGTCGATCTCCAGGACGACCTCGAGCATCCGCTCGGCCGACATCTTCTGCACGGCGGCTTCGTTGAGCGCCCAGTCGCGGTGCACGACATCGCCGTTGCTGTGCACGACGACGTCGATGGTCATCCGCTCCTCGACCTCGTACGCCTTCGTGACCACCCGGTCGACGACCTTGTCGAGGTCGTCGCGCTCGGCCTCGGCGAGGAAGCCGACGCGCCCCAGGTTCACGCCGAGCATGGGCACCCCGGAGGCGCGGGCGAACTCGGCGCCGCGCAGCAGCGTGCCGTCGCCGCCGAGCACGACGAGCAGCTCACAGCCGTCGAGGCACTGCGGCGTCGCCTCCTTCACCGTGCCCACCTCGGGCGGCAGCGGCAGATCGACCGCCTCCGCCTCGAGGACCCGTACGCCGATGCCGCTGCGCAGCAGCCCCTGGACGACGAGTTCGGCACTGCGGATGGCGGCAGGCCGTCCGGTGTGCGCGAGCAGAAAAACAGTACGAGCTCGGGTATCGGTCAACGGGGCCCCTCCGCCACGGCACGGTCAACGTCCGCCGGGTCGAGTTCGGGCGCCCCGGCACGCAGCCACAGAAAGTACTCGACATTTCCGGAAGGTCCGGGCAGCGGGCTCGCAGTCACGCCACGCACGCCGAGCCCGAGTCCCCACGCCTTCCCCGCCACTGTGCGCACGGCATCGGCCCGCAGTTCGGTGCTGCGCACCACACCGCCGCTGCCCAGGCGTTCCTTGCCGACCTCGAACTGTGGCTTGACCATCAGGACCAGGTCCGCGTCGGGCGCGGCGCACCGCACGAGGGCAGGCAGCACAAGGCCGAGCGGGATGAAGGAGAGATCGCCGACGATCAGGTCGACGGGCGTGCCGTCGATGGCGTCCAGCGTCAACTCCCGTACGTTCGTACGGTCCTTCACGGTGACCCGGTCGTCGCTCTGCAGCGACCAGGCGAGCTGTCCGTACCCGACGTCCACGGCGACGACGCCCGAGGCTCCCGCTCGCAGCAGCACATCGGTGAAGCCGCCGGTGGACGCGCCCGCGTCAAGCGCGCGCCGCCCCTCGACGACCAGGCCCTGCGGCATGAACGCGGCAAGCGCGCCCGCCAGCTTGTGGCCGCCGCGCGAGACGTAGTCGGGGTCGCTCTCGTCGGTCGCGACCACGATGGCGGCTGCGGTCTCCACCTGCGTCGCGGGCTTGGTCGCGGTGTTCTTGTCGACGGTCACCCGCCCCGCGGCGATCAGCTGGCTCGCGTGCTCGCGCGAGCGCGCCAGCTTGCGGCGGACCAGTTCGGCGTCGAGGCGGCGGCGTGCCACTCCTGCCACGTTCTGTTCAGCTCCTGTTGTACGAGGGTGAGTGCTGGTGCGAAGCCGACGGCGTCCCCATGGGTGAGGGCGCCGGCGGCCCGGGGTGCGCGTCGAGCGCGGTCAGCGCGTCGCGCAGTCCCCGGTGTACATCCTCGTACACCTCGATGTGGCCGTCAGTGGCGAGGTGGTCGGCGTCGGCGAGACGCGTGAGCAGGGCGTCCACCTCCGCGTCGCCGGTCGGGGCGCGCTCCACCCCGAGGGGCGCGGGCCCCACAGGGTCGTACGTCTCCGCCGCGGCCTCGGCGGCCTCGGGCTCCACCGGCTCGGGCTCGGGGCCCGGCAACGAGTCGCTCATGCTCAGACGCTACCTCGAAGGGCTGGGGTACCGTCGATCACGATGGCGACGATCGAAGAGTGCCGCGCGGCTCTCGACCAACTCTCGGACAATCTGGCGGGCGCCGAAGGCGGCGTACGCAGCGCCGCCGCGCTCAATCGTTCGCTCAGCTGCCGCATCACCGATCTTGATGTGACGTTCACGGGCCGCCTCGAGAACGGCCGGATCACGGTGCTCGACACGCACCCCGGCGCTCCTCGCGAGAAGGCCGAGATCCGCCTCGCCATGTCCGGCGACGACCTCGTGGCGATGGTGGACGGCGAGCTGAACTTCGCGAGGGCCTGGGCCTCCGGCCGGGTCAAGCTGGAGGCCGGCCTGCGCGATCTGCTCCGCCTCAGGTCGCTGCTTTAGCTCCGGCAGCCGTTCCAACCCCGGCGGCCGTCGCCTTCGTACGCCCCCGCCGTGCCGCGGGCACCACGAGCGGCGTCCCCGATTCCGGGTCCTCGATGATCTGGCAGTCCATCCCGAAGGTCTCCCGTACGAGCTTCGCCGTGACGATCTCGGACGGCGGGCCCTCGGCGACGACCTCGCCCTCGCGCAGGGCGATGAGGTGGGTGGCGTACCGGGCCGCGTGGTTGAGGTCGTGCAGGACGGCGACGAGCGTGCGGCCCTGCTCCTCGTGCAGCTCGGCGCACAGGTCGAGCACGTCGATCTGGTGCTGGATGTCGAGGAACGTGGTCGGCTCGTCGAGGAGCAGGAGCGGGGTCTGCTGGGCGAGCGCCATCGCGATCCAGACGCGCTGGCGCTGCCCGCCCGACAGTTCGTCGACATAGCGATCGGTCAGTTCGGCGACACCGGTCGACGCCATCGACTCGCCCACGATGCGTTCATCGTCGGCCGACCACTGGCGAAGGAGCCCCTGGTGCGGGTAGCGCCCCCGCGCCACCAGGTCGCCCACCGTGATCCCCTCGGGCGCGATGGACGACTGCGGGAGCAGGCCGAGCGTCCGGGCCACCTTCTTCGCCGACATCGACTGGATGACGTTCCCGTCGAGCAGGACACGGCCGGACGACGGCTTGAGCATCCGTGACAGAGCGCGCAGCAGCGTGGACTTGCCACAGGCGTTCGGCCCCACGATGACCGTGAAGGAGTTGTCGGGTATCTCGACGGACAACTTCTCAGCGATGACGCGCTGGTCGTAGCCGAGGGTCACGTTGTCCGCGATGAGCCGGTTCACAGCGGCACGCTCCTGCCTGTCGGTGCTCTCAGAGGTATTCGTGTTCATGGGCGTCTCTGGTGTCCTGGGCGTCCTGCGCGTCTTCATATCCGCCCCGCCTTGCGCTCGATGACGAGGAGCCACAGCAGGTAGATGCCGCCGAGCACGCCCGTGACCACGCCGACGGGCAGCTGATCGGCGCCGAACGCCCGCTGCGATGCCCAGTCCGCGACGACAAGGAGGGTGGCGCCCATGAACATCGCGGGCATCAGGTTCGGCCCCGGCGAGCGGGTGAGCCGCCTGGACAGCTGCGGCGCGGTGAGCGCGACGAAGCTGACGGGTCCCGCGGCGGCGGTGGCGGCCGCGGTGAGCAGCACGGCCGAGGCCATCAGCACGATACGGGTGCGCTCGACGGGCACGCCGAGCGCGTACCCGACGTCGTCGCCCATCTCCAGCATCCGCAGTGGACGCGCGTACGTCATGACGATCGGTACGAGGATCGCGCACAGGACGAGCAGCGGCCAGACCTGCTCCCAGTCCCGGCCGCTGAGGGAGCCGGTCATCCAGACAACGGCGCGCGCGGCGTCGACGAGGTCCGCCTTGGTGAGCAGATAGCCGTTGACGGCGGTGACGAAGGCGGAGACGCCGATGCCCACCAGGACGAACCGGAAGCCATGCACCCCCCGCTTCCAGGCGAGCACGTAGATCGCGAGCCCCGTCACCAGGCCGCCCACGAGCGCACCCCCCGCGACCTGCACCGCGCTGCCCTGGAAGAGGACGATCATGATGAGCGCGCCCGCTGTGGACCCCTGGCCGAGGCCGAGGATGTCCGGACTGCCCAGCGGATTGCGCGAGATGGACTGGAAGATCGCGCCGCCGAGCCCGAGCGCGGCGCCCACCAGGAGGCCGACGAGGACCCGCGGAAGGCGCAGGTCGTTGATGATGAACTCCTGCCCGGCGTCTCCGTTGCCGAGCAGGGTGCGGATGACGTCGGCGGTGGGGATGTAGAAGTCGCCGGTGCCGATCAGGACGACGCTCGCAGCGAGCGCGGCCACGATGAGCACGGCGACGACCACGGCCGTGCGGACGTCGAGACGGAAGCTGAGCCCGCCCCGGGTGCGTATCGCCTTCACAGCTGAGCCAGCCTCCGCCGTCGTACGAGAAAGATGAAGACCGGGGCGCCGATCAGCGCGGTGATGATGCCGACCTGCAATTCCGCGGGCCGCGCGACGATGCGCCCGATGACGTCCGCGCCGAGCAGCAGGACCGGCGAGAGGATCGCCGCGTACGGCAGGATCCAGCGCATGTCGGGCCCGGTGAAGGAGCGCACGACGTGCGGCACCATCAGGCCGACGAACATGATGGGCCCGCAGGCCGCGGTCGCGGCTCCGCAGAGCAGGGTCGCGGCTGCCATGGACAGGGCGCGGGTGCGGTTGAGATGGGCGCCGAGCGCGCGGGCGGTGTCGTCGCCCATGGCCATCGCGTTCAGCGGCCGGGCGAGGCCGAGTGCGAGCACGATGCCGATCACGAGGAAGGGCAGGACCTGGAGGATGGTCTCGTTCTTGGCCGACGCCAGGGAACCGACCGTCCAGAAGCGCATCTTGTTGAGCGCGGCGTTGTCCATGATCATCACGGCCTGCAGATAGCCGTAGAGCGCGGCGCTCAGCGCGGTTCCGGCGAGCGCGAGGCGCACCGGGGTCGCGTTGCGTGTGCCGCCGAGGGCGTAGACGGCGGCACCGACAACTGCCGCTCCGAAGAAGGCGAACCACACGTAGCCGCTCAGTGAGGTGACGCCGAAGAAGCTGATGGCGGTGACGACGGCGGCCGATGCGCCGAGGTTGATGCCGAGCAGTCCCGGATCGGCGAGCGGGTTGCGGGTCAGCGCTTGCAGGACGGCTCCGGCGAGGCCGAGGGCCACACCGACGAGCACTCCGAGCAGCGTCCGCGAGAGCCGCTCCGCGACGACGACATCGCCGTACGTCCCGGTGTCCTGGAAAAGACCGTGCCAGACCTGGTCGAGGGACATCGGTTTGGCACCGACCGCGATGCTCGCCACGACGACGAGCAGCAGCACACAGACCGAGACGAGGAGCCCGGCGCTGCGTATCGCGCGGCGGCGGTTGGGTGGCGCGGGGGCGGTGTCCGCGCTGGCTTCTGGGGGACTGTCAACCAACACCAGGTTAGGTTAGCCTACCCTCGCACTCGACTTCGACGAGAGAAGCACCACCTACGCATACCCGCCGCCCGATACCTCCCGCCTTGCCCCGCCATGGCATTTTCGGCGCGGCCGGGGCGCTCGGACTCGAGAAGCCGAAGAGGCTCACCTGATGACTGCATCCCCCTACCACTTCTTCGACGTCCAGGTCCTGCGCACCGAGTACGTCACCCCCGCCATGATCCGCGTGGCCCTCGGCGGCGAAGGCCTCGCGGAGATGGCCTCGGCCGGCCGCGACCAGCGCATCAAGATCTTCCTGCCGCATCCGGGGCAGGACGCCCCCGTCATGCCGGACACGACAGGCGGGGACGCGGCCAATTGGTACGCCGACTGGTGCGCCCTCGACCCCGAGGTGCGCGGCATCATGCGCACGTACACCACGCGTGAACTGCGCCGTGACCCCGACGAGTTGATCGTCGACTTCGCGGTGCACGGCCCGGCCCCGTCCCCCGCCGACGGCCCGGCCACCAGCTGGGCGCGGACTGCCCGCCCCGGCGACCGGATCGGCGTACTCGCCCCGATCGAGGAGGAGAACGGCGCGTACGACTTCAGGCCGCCGCAGGACACCGACTGGATCCTCCTGACCGCCGACGAGTCGGCGCTCCCGGCGGTGGCGGCCATCCTCGAAACGCTCCCGCCCGCCGTCCCGACCCGCGTCTGGATCGAGATCCACGACCCGGCGGACCGGCAGGAGTTGACCACCAAGGCAGACGCCGAGATCACCTGGCTCACGGAGGAGGGCGCGACGCCGTCGGCGGTCCGTGCCGCAGAGCTGCCGCCGGGCACTCCGTACGCCTGGGTCACGGGCGAGTCCGCCACAGTCAAGACGGTCCGCCGCCACCTGGTCACCGACCGCGGCATCGACCGCAAGCGCGTGTCGTTCTCGGGCTATTGGCGCAAGGGCACCACCACGGACGAACTGATCGACCGCGAGGAAACAGCCTGAAGCCGACACCATGCCCAAGGCCACCACCCGAAGGCCGCCACCCCTCAGTCGGTCATCCAAAGGGGTGTTACCCCACAGCCCGCCACCGCGAGGCCCGTCACCGCGCTTACCCCGTGGCCCCTCACCCCGCGCCCCGCACCGCGCTCACCCTGAGGCTCGCCACCCCCCCGGCCCATCCCCCCGGCGCAGGACCTCAAAGCCCCAGCCGCGACAACGCCTTCCCCCCGTCCAGCGCGGACGCCCCGTCCCCCGCATCCGTCCACGCCGCCGCGCACAGCGCCCGCAGCCCGTCCAGCACATCGCCATCCCCGTCGAGTACCAGCTCGGACCCTCGCGCCGAAGCGGTCCACCCGCCGCAGCCGAAGCCGCCGTCCGCCGAGGTCACTTCGGGCTGGCCTGTCAACATGCCGCGCAGATCCGCGTCCACGTACGTCGGCCGGTGCTCTGGCGGGGCCGCGAGGAGCTGGGCGCCGTCCGTGACCCCGGTCAGGACCAGCAGCGAGTCCACCTCGCCGTTGAACGCGCCCTCGATGTCCGTGTCGAGCCGGTCCCCCACGACCAACGGCCGCTCGGCGCCCGTCCGCAGGATCGTCTCGCGGTGCATCGGAGGCAACGGCTTGCCCGCCACCTGCGGCTCCGCGCCCGTCGCGATGCGGACGACCTCGACCGCCGCGCCATTGCCGGGCGCGATGCCCCGCGCACTCGGAATCGTCAGGTCGGTGTTGGACGCGAACCACGGCACCCCGCGCGCGATCGCGTAACAGGCCTCCGCGAACCGCCCCCACGCCATATCGGGCCCGCCGTACCCCTGCACGACCGCCACAGGATCGTCATCCGCGGACTCCACCGGCTCGAGCCCCCGCTCCCGCAGCGCGACCCGCAGCCCCTCCCCGCCGATCACGAGCACCCGCGCCCCCGCGGGGACTTGCTCACTCACCAGCCGCGCCGCGGCCTGCGCGGACGTGATGACGTCCGACGCCCCGGTCGGAATCCCCAGCTCCGTCAGATGCTCGGCCACCGCGTCCGGCGTACGCAGCGCGTTGTTCGTCACATACGCGAGATGCATCCCACCCGCGCTGGCCACCCCCAGCGAATCGGCGGCGTGCGCGATCGCATGACCTCCCGCATACACCACCCCGTCCAGGTCGAGCAGCGCCGTGTCATACGCCTCACTCAGCACATTCCGGCTGCCTTCGGGCCGTGTCCTGACGGTCTGGCTCATTACGCATCGCTCCTCGATCGATCCCACTCCCCCGATCATCGCTTATGCCACTGACACACATACGATGCAGCAATGAACACAGCGGGTCATACCGACGACCAAGGCCTCGATCTGATCCCGTTCCGAGGCGTGCGCTACGTCCCCGAACGGGTCGGCAGCCTTGCCGCCGTGACGTCCCCGCCGTACGACGTGGTCGTACGGCCCGACGGCCTGCTCCACCTGGAGTCCGCCGACCCGCACAACATCGTCCGCCTGATCCTCCCCCAGGCCACCACCCCGGCGGCCCGGAACGAACAGGCGGCACAGACCCTGCACGACTGGCTCTCCCAGGGCATCCTCGCGCCCGACCCGGAGCCCCGCCTCTACATCTACGAGCAGCGCGACGCCGACATCCTGCAGCGCGGCGTCATAGGCGCCCTGCGCCTCTCCGAGGCGGAGGAGGGCATCGTCCTCCCCCACGAAGGCGTCATGCCGCACGTCGTGGAGGACCGCGCGGGCCTGATGCAAGCGACGAGCGCCAACCTCGAGCCGCTGCTCCTGACGTACCGCTCCAACGGCGACGCCACAGGCGCGACATCCGTCATCGAACGCACCGTACTGAACAAGCCCCTCTTGTCGACGACCACGGAGGACGGCTTCAGCCACCGCCTGTGGGCGGTCTCCGACCCCGCCGACCTCGCCGAGATCCAGTCAGATCTCGCCCACCACCAGGCCCTGATCGCCGACGGACACCACCGCTGGGCGACCAACCTCCGGCTGCGCTCGGAGCACCCGTCCCCCAGCCCGTGGGACTTCGGCCTCGTCCTCCTGGTCGACACAGCGCGCTACCCGCTCCGGGTCCGCTCCATCCACCGCTACCTGCACCAGCTCCCGGTCACCGACGCCCTCGCCGCCCTCGCGGACTCCTTCCGCGTACGCACCGTCGAAGGCCCTCTGCCGCACGCCCTCGACGCCCTGGCCGACGCCGCTGCCGAGAGCAACGCCTTCCTCCTCGTGGGCGACGGCGCCTTCCACCTCGTCGACCGCCCTTCCCCGGACCTCCTCGCCCGTACGATCCCCGCCGACCCCCCAGAGGCCTGGCGCACCCTCGACGCGACGGTCCTCCACTCCACGCTCCTCGACCACATCTGGCAGATCCCGGACGCCCCGGAGCACATCGCGTACATCCACTCCACCGAGGCGACCGTGGAGAAGGCGGAACGCGACGGCGGTACGGCCGTCCTGATGCACCCGGTCCGCGAAGAAGTCGTACGCGAACTGGCCCAACAGGGGGTCACGATGCCCCGCAAGTCCACGTCCTTCGGCCCCAAGCCCGCATCGGGCCTGGTCCTGCGCAGCCTCGACTTCTGACTCCCGCGCATCGCGCACAAACGACAACGGGCGGGACCCCTGGTGGGGTCCCGCCCGTTGTCGGCGACTAGCTCAGCACTCAGACCTTGCCGTCCGCGTCATCTTCCTCATCGTCATCGTCATCGTCTTCGTCGTCCTCAGCGTCTTCGTCATCCTCTTGGACGACTGCGATGTCGCCGAGCGAGGACTCCGAGACCAGCGCCGTCACGTCGACGCCACCCTCTTCGTCGCCCTGAAGAGCGTCGACGAACTCGACACCGTCCAGCTCGGCAAGGCGGTCGGACGCGTCGGTGCTGCCGTCCTTGTCGGACTCGACGACCTTCGCGAACCACTCGCGCGACTCGTCCTCACGTCCCGCCGCCAGCAGCGCGTCGGCGTACGCGTACCGCAGTCGCGCGGTCCACGGCTGTACGGAGTTCGACCCGAGCTCAGGGCCCTGCAGCGTCACGATGGCGGCATCGATCTGCCCCAGGTCACGCCGCGCACCGGCGGCGACGAGCCGCATCTCGACCTGCCCCGGCTTGTCCAGCTTCTGCACCTCGGGCGCACCGGCCATGTCCAGCGCCTTCTCGGGCCGGCCGAGACCGCGCTCGCAGTCCGCCATCACGGGCCAGAGCTCGACAGTGCCGGTCATCCGCCGTGCCGCACGGAACTCGGCAAGCGCCTCGCTGTAATTCTGCGTCGCGTACGCGGCGAAGCCCGCCGCCTCTCGTACGGCAGCGACCCGCGAGGCGAGGCGCAGGGCGATCCGCGCGTAGGCGTACGCCTGCTCGGGGTCCTCGTCGATGAGGTTGGCGACCATCACCAGGTTCCTGGCGACGTCCTCGGCGAGACCCTTGGGAAGGCTCTGCAGCTCCTGCTTCACGTCCTTGTCGATCTCGTGCCCCGTGACGTCATCGGGGATCGGCAGCCGCTTGATGGGCTCGCGGTCACGCTCGTCACGCCCGCGGTAGCCACCACGGTCGCCATCGCGCCGGTCATCGCGCCCACGGCCACCGCCGCCGGGCCGCCCGCCACCACGGCTGTCCTCACGCCGCGGCCCACGGTCCTCACGACCACGGAAGCCACCGCCACCGCTGCCGCCGCCACGGTTGTCGTCACGGCGGAAGCCACCACGGTCACCACCGCGGTCGCCGCCCCGATCGGCACCGCGGTCATCCCTGCGGAACCCACCGCGCTCGCCACCGCGATCATCGCGACGGTCATCGCGCTGGAAAGCGGGACGGTCACCACCACGGGGCCGGTCATCGCGACGGTCATCACGCCGGTCGTCACGACGGAACCCGCCACGGTCACCACCGCGGTCGCCGCCCCGATCGGCACCGCGGTCATCCCTGCGGAACCCACCGCGCTCGCCACCGCGGTCATCCCGACGGTCATCGCGCTTGAACTGCGGACGGTCCCCGTCACGACGGAACCCGGGACGGTCGCCACCACCACGGTTGTCGTCACGGCGGAACCCACCGCGGTCACCGCCGCGGTCATCCCGACGGTCGTCGCGCTTGAACTGCGGACGGTCCCCGTCACGACGGTCGTCACGACGCGGGGCGCCAGAGGTCGAACGGTCATCACGACGGAACGGGAGACGGTCGCCGCCACCACGGTTGTCGTCACGGCGCGGCCCGCCGGAGGTCGAGCGATCGTCGCGACGGAACGGGGGACGCCCACCGCCCTCACGGTCATCACGCCCGCGGTACCCACCGCCACCACTGCTGCTACCGCTACCGCCGCCGCGGTTTTCATCACGACGGAAGCCACCGCGGTCACCGCCGCGGTCGTCGCGCTTGAACTGCGGACGGTCCCCGTCACGACGGAACCCGGGGCGGTCGCCACCACCACGGTTGTCGTCACGGCGCGGCCCGCCGGAGGTCGAACGGTCATCACGACGGAACCCGCCACGGTCGCCGCCGGCGCCACCACGGTTGTCGTCACGCCGGAAGCCACCGCGCTCGCCACCGCGGTCGTTGTCCCTGCGCGGCGCGCCCCGGTCACGGTCATCGCGGCGCGGCCCGCCAGAGGTGGGACGCTCGTCGCGACGGAACGGAGGACGCCCACCGCCGCTGCGGTCGTTGTCTCGACGCGGTGCGCCACCGCGGTATCCGCCCCGGTCGCCACCGTCCCGGCCGCGCTGCTCGCGCTCCGGTCGCTCGTCAGGAGAGTTGGTGGACATCGGTGACTCCTAGTCTTCGGTACCGCAGTCATTCTGACGCAGCCGGGTAGCCGGCGCGCTTCGACAAAACAAAAAGGACCCCTGGTCCCAGCGTGTGTGCTGGGACCAGGGGTCCTCTAAAGATTGTTCGGCGGCGTCCTACTCTCCCACAGGGTCCCCCCTGCAGTACCATCGGCGCTATGAGGCTTAGCTTCCGGGTTCGGAATGTAACCGGGCGTTT